>NZ_NOZA01000025.1:0-182994 GCF_002258465.1 Rhodococcus sp. 05-2256-B1
CTGCTGCGCTGCATCCTCGACCACTGCGGTACCAATCGAGGATAGATCCGCTAGTTCGCTGAGCACTGCAAACCGCGTCCGTGCCTGCTCCCACTGCTCGGCCGACGCGGTCAGCACACCGGTCTCGGCGACGTCGAACTTGTCCGCGTCCATCGCAGCCTCCGAACGCCCAGCCTGGGTGACCGATTGTGCAGTGCACTTCTGCACTCAGAATGTCAGAAGACGACTGCAATCGGAGGTGAAACCCCAGGAAAGCATGACGCGCACTCCTGAAACTGACATTGGGCAATCCGCTGCTGTGACGGGTGCCGAAAACGATCGGTTCCGGCGAGCGACGTAAGACAATCGGGGTTGTGCGTTACATTGCTGCGGACACGAGTTCTTTTACACAACGAACGCAGCTCGGCGTTCAGCGCGATTTGATGTAACGCAAACCATCGTTTACGTACACTTGCGGAATGAAGATCGGTCTCGCACGTGTTTCCACTCGCGATCAGCACCCGCTCGCACAGGAGGACGCACTGAAAGCGGCCGGCTGCGACGAAGTGTTCACCGATCACGCCTCCGGGGTTCTCGCACGACGACCCGGTCTCGAGAAGGCACTGCTGATGGCTCGGGCCGGCGATCAAATAGTGGTCACGAAACTAGACAGGCTCGGTCGTTCACTGTCGAACCTGATTGAGCTGGCCGAGCTTCTGCGCGACCGGAAGGTCGATCTAGTTGTCCTCGACCAGGGCGTCGACACCTCGACGCCGGTCGGGCGCATGTTTTTCTCCATCCTCGGAGCAATTGCCGAATTCGAGCATGCTCTGATGTCGGAGCGGACGGCCGACGGTCTCGCCGCCGCGCGCGCTCGGGGACGAACCGGCGGCAGGAAACCGAAACTCGGTGCGAGACAGGTACAGATGGCGCGCGCGATGTACGACGAAGTCGGCACAGACGGAAAGCGCGCGTACACCGTGGCTCAGATTGCAGCCGAATTCGGTGTCACACGGCCGACTATCTATCGTCACCTAAGCCCGGCACCATAGTGGGCAGAGTGGTTGACCGACGGTCGGTCCGATCAGGCTGTTGCCGAGTTAGGCTCAAGAGGTGGTCAGCAACCCAGCGCTCAGAATCTCGCGCCTTCGCAATCTGATCGATCACTCGAGGACTGGCACAGAGGAGCGCGCCGCCGCGCAGCGCATGCTGGATCGCATCCTGACAAAACCACGGTCACCGTTGTTGATCGATGGCCGCCACTACGGCTCACGGCACGGACGCGTTGGCCGTCACGCTGGTCTCGCTCAGATCGCTGAGATGATTCGCGAGGATATCGCCCTCGCTCGATCTGTCTTTTCGACCGACGCTCCGACGGGCGACCTCGTGTTAGGAGATCCAATCGGCGACGCACCCGCAAATATTCGGTTCGACGTCGATACACCTTTCGACAGCCAAATCGTCGTTACGTTGGAGTCGGTGCCTGAGGAGTGGGGTTGGACGCAAGAAGGCGGAGTTTCGTTGGTCTCCCCCGCACTTCAAGCCCTCGCCGACGAGCTGGCCGTGTTCATCAACAGCTATAACCACGATGGCTCAGACATAGCCAAGCGGTTCTTCGGGCAGGTTCGCGCTGGCGGCGAACCGCTAGCTTGGTGAGACATTCGTACTCAGCAGAGGAGTCACGGCACTGCGCGGCTATTGGGCGCGCGCATATCGGACGGAATCGACTACGGCATCCATGTCGATCGCCATCGATGGGTCCGCCGCCTGGGCTTCCTGAAACTCCAAGATGACGTCATCGACCGTGGTACGGCGGGCCATCACCACTAGCTCGTGCAGCACGTATTCGCTGAGCGACAAACCGGCAGCGGATGCCCGTCGATCCCAAACAGTCAAGGCATCTGCGGGGAGTCCGTAGACCTGCACCAACGTAATTGCGTCGTCGTCAACATCAGGCCTAACGCCCTGCTTCACAACATTTTCCAGAGCGCGAACCACCGAATCAATCGGCACACGCTGGTTAGCGAGCGTGACCAGCTCCAGCCTGACCTGGTCTGTCAGAGAAACACCAGCCGCACGTGCACGCCGCCCCAACACGCGACTGACACCCAACGGCAGATCTTCGATTCCTATTTTCGCCATACCGAAGCCTAAATTTGGTGGGACCACCACGCAACTAACCGCGGCGCGTCGGCATGGACAAGTTCAGTTTCTTCCGTCGCCTTGCTTCTGCGCCTCGGCTGCAGCTACGGCCGGCCACCTTGTTGCCAACAACGGACAGGATGGGGTGACACAAACGATCGTTTGCAGCGTTCGTGAGGCGTGGGTGGCGGCAACGGTTCAGACGGTCTGGTTCCGCGGCTCAGTTTCAGAACGGCGGCTGAGTACGTCCCGCAGGGAAAACGGAATCAAGAACCTGCGCGTCACCGCGGACTTGCAGGGAGGGGCGCGCTTGTTCGACCGTCAGTGCGCCGGCGGCGAGGCCGACAATAATCTCCGGGGCCGCTTCGATGACGGTTGCTGCCGTTTGGTCACGGCGACTGAACGCTTGCGGGCCGTGCTCGTCCATGCGCAGGGCGATCGCGAATCCTTCGATAAGCAGATCGACTTCGACCGCGGGCGTCGCAGTGACGTCTCTCAAGAGGGCGGGTAGAGCCAGAACCAGCCAGCGTGGATGAAACACATCGTCGCCGCGGCCTGAGGCGACCAACGGCGTTCCCCACCGCCCAAGGGCTTCCATCGGATCACGGAGCTCGGCACCCCATGGGGTCAGGGCGTAAAGCACCCCGGGATCCCCCAGCTGTCGTTGGACAATGCCGTTTTCTTCGAGCGTGCGAAGTCTCTCAGCAAGAAGGTTCGACGCTATTCCAGCCAGTGATGCTTTCAGCTCGTTGTAGCGCAACGGGCCGGGAAGCAGCTCGCGGACGATAAGAAGATTCCAACGCTCTCCTACGAGGTCAAGCGCGCGAGCCAGACCGCAGAACTGTCCGTAAGAACGAGCTCCGTTACGCTTTACTTTGTCCATTACGATAGATAATATCAACCAAACGTATTAGCTGCCAGTATCTGTCGCGATCGGGACGGCGCTCGCGTATGCAGGGGGAGTGATCGCACACAATGGGTATCAATTGGCTCGGTGTCATTCTCGCTGTAGTGGCGGGGATGATCGTTGCTTTTCTTTGGTATCAGACAGGACCGATTGCCAGCGCATGGGAGAAGCTGACCGGGGTGACCCCGGAGCGGATCAAGCCAGTGCGGGCGCGAAGCATGCTGCAGCTCTTCATCACCGTCATCATCATGGCGCTCGGGTTAGCGGTTGCAATCGGGCTCGCAGCCGAGGCGACTGGCAGCACTTCGGTGTGGGCGGCGCTGCTCGTAGGGCTCGTGATGTGGGTTGCGTTTTCGGCATCGACGCTCGTTCAGCACAACGCCTTCGAGATGAAGCCGGCCAAGCTCACGATCATCAACACCGGGTATCAGCTCGTGCTTTTCCTTGTGATGGCACTTGTGCTCGGGCTGCTCAATGGGAGGGTGTGACAGAAACGATCGTTTTAGACACGCCCTGGATTTGACACGGCAAGGACGATGAGCGTGTGTGTCAGAACTCATGTTCAAAACCGACACGCCGAAATGTGTCCCTACGACGAGTTGTGACACACTCGACCCTGTGGGAGAACTTCTGGGCTACGCGAGGGTGTCGACGACCGATCAGAGCGCCGACGCGCAGAGCGAGGCCTTGAGCGCTGCCGGGTGTTCGAGAGTGTGGACGGAGACAGCGTCGGGTGCGACGACGTCTCGGCCGCAGCTGTCGGATCTGTTCTCGCATCTGCGGCGCGGCGACACGTTGGTCGTGTGGCGACTCGACCGTCTCGGGCGATCACTCCCCCATCTCCTCGAAACGGTCGAGCAGCTCGACGTCGATGGCGTCGGATTCCGCTCGCTGACCGAAGCGATCGACACCACCACCTCCGGCGGAAAGCTGATCTACTCCATCTTCGGAGCATTGGCGGAATTCGAACGCAACCTCATCCGCGAACGCACCAACCTCGGACTGGCAGTGGCACGCGCCCAAGGGCGACTCGGTGGCCGACCACCGGCGATGTCCGGGACGCAAATCAAACAAGCGAAGCGAATGCGCACCGGCGGAATGTCACTCACCGACATCCGAGAAGTGCTCGGAGTGTCGCGATCGACGCTGTACCGGCACTTGAAATAGCCCACCGCCAATCGCCGTTTCTCGCACATGGCCCGCCGGGCCGATGCGAGTCAACTTCCGAAGCTGCCACCGTGGGGGTCTCGGGCACATCGACGACTTTGAAAATCGATGGACGCATGATCAGCCACGAGAATTCGTCTGCTTCAATTCCGTCATGACCGAACCGGTAGAGATCACAACGACACCACCCACCATTGGTGACACACTCCAAGTGCGACGCCTAGAGGGCGGCACCGCTACCGGGACCGTAGTCGAGGACTTCGCCGACTACTTGCTGACCGTCCCCGCCGCCGGCCGAGACTGGGCCATGCCCCATCGATGGGCCATCGCGTCGGAAGACGGAACGCTGATCTTCGCCGACGACGCCGACATCATCGAGCACCACAAATCCGAACCGTCGACGACAGCACCGACAACACCGAACGACATCAGCGACAAGACCTGACCGGTGGACATCTACTCAATTCTGGTTGCCTCGGTCATCGGGTCCGCGGCCGTACTGAGCATTGCCAAACCAGTCCTGCTGGCCATGACGATCATCGACATCACGCGGGCGCTGCGAAACCGCACCAAAGGTTCCCCAGGCCAACACCCGGCGTCAGCACGAAGTGCAGCCAACTTCTGACACTGACAAACGTCATCGACACTACTGATCCTCGCGTTGATCGCCCTCGCTGGTGGGAAGTCGATTCACGTCGCGATCACCGTAGGAATCACCCCATTTCCACACGCCACTGAGTGCATCGCGAACTTCGCTACCGCCCCGACGACGGCGTAGGCGCGTGGTACGCATGGCGTACTCACGGAGTCGATCACGGACATCGTCGTCCAGGTCTGGGCCACTGGGCAGATTCAAGGCCCACCACAACCGGCGCCGATACTCCGCACCCGAAATCCCGAACGCCACGAAGATGTCTTCGTCATCGGCACCTCCATAGGGTTCCCAGCGCACCGCGAACCCCACAAAAGTCTCTGCCGACCGCTCTTCCGTCATACCGATGATTCTGGTCGACGTATCGACCCGTCCGCACATCGGCCGCCCACCCCCACCACAGCCTTGAACACCCCGACCTGTGGTGCCGATTGTGCAGTTCACTTCTGCACTCAGAATGTCAGAAGACGACTGCAATCACGGGTAAAACCCCAGCAAATCGTGCAGCCTACTTCTGAAACTGACAGCAGCGATTCACGTTTGCCGGTCAACCTCTCCCGTGGCTACCGAATCACACCGGAGCCGAGCGGGCCGACCTGGCCCCATCCCTGAGTGCATCGCCGTTCCGACAACTCGTAGTCGTTTTCTATCGACGTTTCGGCATCGTCGAACGGGAAGCCGCACCAGACCGCCGATCGAGTGCGGACGCCTGTGTAAGGCTCTCGTGATCAGCTGGGGTCTTCGTGGGCGAGAGCGCGGTAGCCTTTCGCTCCGGCACGGTCGACGGCGGCTTTGACGACCCCGAACACCGCGCCATGAATGGCGGCCGCGATCAGCACCTCCTGGACGGTGCGGCTCAGGTCTTTCGGGTCGGGAGTCGAGGTGTCGTTGTCGCCGATACGTTTCCACACCTGCTTGAACACCACCCCGGCAAGTACCCCGCCGAGCACGCTGGTAGCCAGCGACAGCGGTTTGTACACCGCTTTCGACACCGCACTCATCGCAGCAACCGCCGCGCACGGCGACGACGCGAGAACACCACCAGCACTACCGCCGCGACCAGGGTCCCGACAGCGGCCGCGGCGACCTGCGGATTGTCCTGAGCCAACGTCTTGGCCTTCTCCGCCTGAACGGTTGCTTCACTGCGCACCCGCGCAGGCACATCGACTTTGTCGGCGAGCGCCGCCACCGTCTCGGCGAGTTCGGCGCGCTGCTGTTCGATATCCGGCACCGGCGCTACTGGCGGGTCTGTCACGTGCGCCTCCTCGCCTGTCTCGTTACCGCGTGCAACGTGCTTGTTCTCGGTCATCGGATTCCCTTCTTGATGGCGGTGATGTCGTCGTTGACACTGGCGACGGTCTCTGCCGGTACCGGAGGTACCGCATTCTTCGCGCGTGAGGTCCCCACCGCAGCCAAAACCCCTCCCACCACCAGGACTGCGGCGGCGACGATCAGCGCTGCCAGCCACGCCGACAGCACTGTCGCCAACCCCAGCACTGCAGTTGCTATCAGAGTGGCGAGACCGAAGAACAGCAGCAGTGCGCCCGCACCGGTGATACCGATACCGATGCCGAGCCGGGTGCCTTTGCTTTTCACTTCCTCGAGGCCTGAGCGGATCTCGCTGCGCACCAGCGTCGACACCTGATCGGTCAAGCGTTCGACGAGCTGCACTGTCGACAGATCCGCAGCCGAAGTGCGGGCTTCCTCCGACGGTGGCCCGGAATGAGCGTTCATTGTTTCTCCCTGCATATGTTGATTCGAAGTGATGTCTCCGCCAGTGCTGGAGCCGGAAACAGGTACAGGCAACGGCTTTTCGTCGCCGTGTGTCGTGCGATTGTGTCTGTCATCGCGCTGCCCAGCACCGCTGGAATGTGCCGTGGCATGTTGGTGGCGAAGCCGAAGCCGTCGTCCGTCGTCGACGGCGGCGGCATCTTTCTCCTCGTTCTTCTCCGACACCCGAGTATCTCGGGGTGGGAGCTGCAAACGTTCCTCGGCGACCATCCCTGCCTGCAGTTGTCGGCCACGTTCGAGTTCGGAATCGAGTTCGGCACCGAACAGCAACGCAAGGTTGGTGATCCACAACCACAGCAGGAACACGATCGCCCCGGCCAACGATCCGTAGGTCTTGTTGTAGCTGCCGAAATTGGCGACGTAGAACCCGAACAGGATCGTCGCGGCGACCCACACCACGATCGCCACCACTGCTCCGCTGCTGATCCACCGAAACTTCGGCTGCTGAATATTCGGAGTCGCGTAATACAACAACGCGACCGCGAGAACGACGATGACCAGCACGACCGGCCACCGTGCGATGTTCCACACCGTCAACGCGGTATCGCCGAGACCGACCGCATCCCCCACCGCGGCTGCTACCGGTCCGCTGACCGCGAGCATCACCGCCGCGAGAGCAATCAGCACCAGCGCCGCCACCGTCACCAGCAACAGCACCGGCCGCAATTTCCAGACCGGACGCCCTTCCTCGACCTCGTACATTCGGTTCATCGCCCGCCCGAACGCCCCCACATACCCCGACGCCGACCACAACGCACCCGCAACACCAGTAACCAGAGCGAACCCTGCGGCCGGAGCGGACACCAACTGCGTGATCGGCTCCCGCAGCGTCTCCACCGCCGAGGAGGGTCCCAGATCGGACACGATCTGCAACACACCATCGACGGTGGCTTGTCCTTGCCCGAACACACCGAGCAGCGACACGATCGCCAACACAGCGGGAAACAGCGACAACACTGCGTAGTACGTCAACGCTGCCGCGAGATCGGTGCACTGATCACGCGAGAACTCACGCGCAGTCTTGCGAAGCACGAACAGCCACGACGTTTTCGTCAGCTCCGTCGGCGAGTCGGCCTTGCGCGGATCATCCGGGTCGGCATCCACCGGTGCGGACGGGACATCATCGTTCTCACTCACCTGACGCTAGTACCCGCAGCACACCGACGAAAACATTGCCCGAGAGTCAGCAGCAGATGAATCGGCGGCACAGAAAACGCAGTAACAGTCTGGTCTTGCGCCGCAAAATGGACCGAGCTTGGTACGCAGAGCACCGCTACCACCGGCGCGGTCTGTCTCTCGATGAGTGAACAACCCGTCAACCGAACAGGGTTTCATCGGAAATAGAACGGGGACGGTTTTCGCCCGGTGGCGGTGACAGATCACCATCACTCTTCCGTTGTTGTACACGGCCCCATACCCACGACGTTATCGGCGTTGTCCGCAGGCGAGGCGTCGAGACCACCGCGAATCAGCGGCTGACCGGCCTGCTTCAATGCTCAACTATGACCGATCCCAAACAAACCACCACCGGAGCCCTCTCGGTTGGTGACATCGTCGAAGTGCACCGCCCCGACGGGACCACCTCTGCAGGGACACTCGTCGAGGACTTCGGGGACTACCTCCTGCCCGCAGACACCCTCGGTCGCACCTGGGCGCCCCCACACCGCTGGGCGATCGCCCTGGACGCCGGGGCCCTCGTCTTCGCCGACGACCAGGACGTCACCGCACTACCTGCTTCCCCACCCACCAACACCGCAGCCAACAGTCCCGCAGCTGACAGCACCGCCGGCACGCCGTGACGGAACACCCTCGATCTGTCCCCCGCCGCACCTATCTGTTTTGGAGCGGCGTAGCGCTCGTGCTGATCACCTGCGCGGCGTGGGCACTCGACCCCGAACGCGGGTTCCTCGGCGCCGCGATTCTCGGCGCCACCGGGACCGCCGTATTCCTGGCACTCGTAGCAGTCATCAGCCGAACAGGATGAGCGGACAACCGGCCCGGGCAGGCTGGTGGGTGAGTCTGCATGCGCCAACCGCCGCGATGGGCTGAACCTCGGCACGCGGAAACCCCCGTAATTCCGACACAATGGACTCGAAGTCACACGGCACATCGTGTGAACCCATCCTGCATCCGCCCTGCACACCGAGCACTGACCCCCGTTCCCGACACCACCAGGGGTGGATTCCTTTGAACGACAACACTGTCGACCCGGCATTGATCGACTTCGCACTGCGTTGGCACCACTACGACAACGACGTCGGTGACGAAGACATCTATCCCACCTTCGGTATTACCCCGGGCGAATACCGACGCAGACTCTGGTATGCCCTCAACCTGCCCGACACCCCTGCCCTCGACGAAGACACCCGCACTCGCCTACTCGACTATGCCCGTCGCTACACCACCGACACCATGCCCACACCGTCCACCACATCACTGCGGCGCCCGGTCAGGTGAGCACCGCCGCCTGCTCTCTCTACCCGCCAACAGCGGGATCGGTGTTTGCAGCAGTGGCGGCCCAGATGCGGATGAGGTCGGGTCGTACTCGTATCGTCCACTCGGTTGAAGTCAGGACGCACGGTCGCCGAGGTCGCCGCAGGTCTCGATGTCACCGAACAATCCATCTACAACTGGCGTAACCAGGAGCTCATCGATACCGGACAGAAGCCGGGGCTGAGCTCGATCGAGAGCGCCGAACTCGCTGCCGCCCGTCGTCGTATCGCCGAGTTGGAGACCGAGCTTGCCATCGCCGAACGCTCCACGGAACTGCTGAAGTCGGTGGCGGCCGCAAAGGCGGTTCGAAGCGATCGAAGTGATGGCCAAGGAAGGACTACCGGTACAGACTTCGTGTCGGATTCTGGAGGTGCCCGAGTCCGGCTTCTACGAGTGGCGCAATCGCCCGCCCTCGGAACGCTCACTGCGACATGCCTGGTTGACGCAGCCGATCACCTAGGTTCACACCGCCTCGCATGGCACCTACGGTGCCCGCCGAGTTCACGGAAGAACTCACCCTTAGTCACGACATTGCCGTGGGACACGGCTGCATCGAACTACTGATGAGAACTGCTGGTGTGAAAGGACTTCCGGGAAACAAACGTGCCCGTTCCAAGCATCAGACTCCCACCGCGAGCGATCTCGTGGACCGTACGTTCACCCGCGACGAGCCTAACAAGCTGTGGGTCACGGACATCACGGAACATCCCACCCGTGAAGGTAAAATTTACTGCGCCGCTGTCCTGGATACGTTTTCGAGGCGAGTCGTCGGTTGGTCGATCGACAGCTCGCAGACAGCGACGTTGGGACTGCCCCAGCTTTGGTTGACATCTGATCTGTGAGGATCGCTCCTCACGGTGGAAGGATGTTCACCATGCCGAAAGCATTTCCCGAGGAGTTCCGCCGCGACGTCATCGCCGTCGCACGCAAGGGCGAGGCCCCGTTGCGTCAGATCGCGAAGGACTTCGGAATCTCCGAAGGTTGCCTGCACCGCTGGCTCAAGATTGCCGATCGTGAAGACGGCGTCGTCCGTGACGGCCGGCAGAACCCTGGTGACGAGTCCGCTGAGCTGCGGGAGCTAAAGAAGCGCAACCGGCTGCTCGAGCAGGAAAACGACGTTCTGCGGCGAGCCGCCGCCTATCTGAGTCGAGACATACTCCCAAAATGATCTACCCGCTGGTCCTCGACCTTGCTGGCGACGGAGTACCCGTCACAGTGACCTGCCGGGTTCTCGGTTTCTCAACCCAAGCGTTCTACAAATGGAAGAAAAAGCCAGTCACGCAACGAGATTGGGATGATGCGCATCTGATCAACATTGCTCGTGAGATCCACGACGACGACCCCGCATTCGGCTACCGCTTCATCGCAGTCGAACTACCCGACCGCGGAATCACCGCCAGCGAGAACAGGGTCGCGCGGTTGTGCTCACAAGAACGCATCTGGTCGGTGTTCTCGAAGAAGCGAGGCCTGAACAGGAAGGCCGGCCCGCCGGTTCACGACGACCTCGTCGACCGTCAGTTCACCGCACGGGCCGCGGACGAGCTGTGGCTGACCGACATCACCGAACACCGCACCGACGAGGGCAAACTGTATCTCTGCGCGATCAAGGACGTCTGGTCGAACAGGATCGTCGGCTACTCGATCGACTCCAGGATGAAGGCCTCGTTAGCGGTGTCAGCATTGGATAATGCTGTGGCGCAAAGAGGCTCGGTGGGGACTATCGTGCATTCGGATCGCGGTAGCCAATTCCGATCCAGGAAGTTCGTACATGTCCTGTCGCGCAACGGGTTACGAGGCTCTATGGGGCGGGTCGGGGCGTGCGGTGACAACGCCGCGATGGAGTCGTTCTTCGCACTCGTGCAGAAGAACGTCCTCGACCGCCAGCGGTGGTCGACCCGCGAGCAACTACGGCTGGCGATCGTGACCTGGATCGAAAAGACCTATCACCGCAAACGCCGTCAACGGCGCCTCGGCAAGCTCACCCCTATCGAGTTTGAGACAATCAACCGGACCGCACACGCGGCCTGAATCGCTCAACCCCACTAGTCAACTGAAGTCGGGGCAGTCCCCTCACCGGTTTCGTCACACCCGACTTACCCGCCTGGCCGAACTCGGTTTACCGGTTCACGTGCTCCAACGCTATGCCGGCCATGCCACCCCGACAATGACCATGCACTACATCGCGGCCCGCGACGAACACGCCGAACAAGCATTTCTCGCGACCACGAAACTCCGCGCCGACGGCACGCGCATCGCATTGTCCAGCGACGACCACGACAGCCTGCATCTGTTCCGCAGTGCCGACCGAATCCTCCCGAACGGCTGGTGCATGCTTCCTCCACTGCAGACATGCGGAAAAGGCAACGCATGCCTGACATGCTCGGTCTTCGTCACAGACATCACTCACAGCAGCGTCCTCAAACGTCAGCTTCACGAGACCACAGAGATCATCGACAGAGCCACAACAGAATTCGAACAGAAACACGGCCAACCTATGCCCTCGGACAACGTCTGGCTCAACCTCCGCCGCGCCGAACACACCGCTCTGACAGACCTCATAGATACCCTCGAACGCACACCCGAGAATCCACTCGACGACATCACCCCGCCGTGCAACCGCTCCACTGCCGGGCCGATCGCACTAACTCTCGAGCCGATCAAAGACCGCAGAGGCACACCATGACCGACACCCGAGAACGCCGCATCGCCGTCCTCACTGCCGCCGCGAAGGCCAAATCTCAGCGCGCCGCACACGCTGCCGATCAGGCAATCAGATCCCTGGTCAAACGCGGTGAACCCATCACATTTCAGTCCGTGCAACGAGAGGCCGGCGTCTCGCACGCCTTCCTTTACAAGCACTCCGAGCTTCGCCGACGCATCGACTACCTACGCGGGAAGCACCTCTCAACGACAACCGCACGCCCCATCGCCACCGACGAGAACCCGCTGGTCATCACGCTGACACAACAGATAACTGAACTCAAGAGACGTCACCGACAGCAAACCCAAGCTCTGCGCGACGCGCTCGAACAAGCCCACGGCGAAAACCTCGACCTACGACGCGAAATGGCCCGCCGCGGCAACACCCAAAACACTGCTGAATCAATCGAAACGACAACCTGACCCGCACACGAACCACCGTTCTGACCCAACCCATAGATAACGACCGGAGTCGGCAAAACACATCTGGCAACAGCGTTGGGGCACATGGCAATCCGCCGACGCCACAGTGTCCTGTTCGCACGGTCGGACAAATTGTTCACGCGACTGCGAGCAGCGCGACTCGACAACACCGTCGACGCCGAGATCCGGCGGTTGACCGCCATCGAGATCCTGATCATCGACGACTTCGCCCTGCGCCCACTCGATGCCACCGAAACCAGCGACTTCTACGAACTCATCGTCGAACGCCACCGAAAGAAAACCACCATCGTCACCTCTGCGGGCGACCTCGGCGATGGTGCGGCCGGAATCGATCACCCTACGGGCGGCCTCGACCTTGTATTCGGTCGTGAACGACCTGCGTTTGCGGGACATGCGGACATCCTTCCAGCGGAACCATCGGTCCCGCTATCTCGGTGTCCACCATCCGGGGTGAACCTCAAACGCACCCGACCCGGAACAGTTGACGACACCACCAACAACGAGCATCCTCAATAACGCGCCACGGTGGTCCCTACCCTCTGGCAATCAGGTGGTCCCATCACCCTGGCAAGCGACAGCCAGCGCTATGACCGTCGTGGCGACAATCGCCCCGTCAAGAACGACGGGCAAGACCCACGCTCGTCCTGGATCGGTCCCGGCCATAATCGCCAGCTCTCGGAGCGCGGCGAAAGACAGCCAAAACGATGATGCTGCGATGCCAACGGTTAAGGCGATACCGGTCATCAACGCGGCGAACAGCACCTGCGGATGAACTGCAAGCACAGGTGGCGAACCGACTGTACGGCTCTGATCGGTGCGCATGTCCGTTGAGACTCCTTTAGAGGTGGACTGTGTCTGCTGCAGCTACGTCGGACTGCGCGTGGGAGGCGGAATGGCGTACGTGAGCGGGAGATCGGCCTGGGCTATACGTCTTCATCAACGCGGAAGCTCCACGGCTTGACGAAAGCGGAGCGCACCTGTTCAACGCCAGGAGTCAGGTGACCCGTAGGTACAGACGCAGAGCTTGTTCGACTAGGGCGCTTCGACTGCCCGCGCCCCAGTCACTAGCTAGCTGATCGAGAAGCGCCGCGTCAGAGTTAATGACTCCAGCGAGCGGAACACGAGACAGGGGTGCATTGTGTCGCCTACGTGTGGGCCTTCCGTCCGCCCTTTTGAACAAACCTGTACTTGCGCTCGCGACTGCACCCGCCCAATGTGTCTTCAGATCGTCCGCGTGCTCTTCAACCGCGTCGAGTACGACTTGACCGTATGTACGTGCCGTTACTGCATTCGCAGTCCGCTCCTCCAGCGTAAGTGACCGCAAGGCGCCGTAGACCTCATAGGGCAAAGCTACCTCGGGTGGTGCGACACGGTTTGTGCTGGTTGTCGCCGAGTCTTTTCTTACGTTCTTTCGTCGCGCGTCCGCCCGGCGTGGCGAGTTCTGCTTGTCGTCGGTCCCGGTTTGCGTAGTGACTGCCGGAGTGTGTTCTTCGAATTCTGCAGGCTCATCTGCTACCGAGCCTCGGTCGGAGTCGTCGTACGTTTCTGGCTGGTCGTCCGCTACTACTGCGAGTGCGTGAGCGCGCCCTGCTCGGTCGCCGTTCGAATCGATGACCTCCTGGACGGCCGTCGCAACACCATTTTGGTCAGCGTTGTCGCGTTCGGTGTTAACCGCTGTAGCGCTGCCCGCGGCTGCAGCGTCGCGGACGAGATTGAGCGGTGGGAGCAGTTCGTCTAGATCGTTGAGTGCATTCGGATCAAATGCGGCCCGGCGCTTTCGTGTGGTCACGCGACACCGCCGGCAACCTGCTTGCGTTCTGCGTTCGCGACACGGCTGAGTATTTCGCGAGTCAAGCCTTGGTAGTCCGATGCCAGCCCGGATGGATCGCGGGACCACAGGCGGTCGCTGGACTTGCCCTTCTGACGCAGTCTCTGCAGACGGCTTTTCTGGTCAGACTCAGCTGCTTCGACCAGTTCTAATGGAGTGAGATGGCGTGTTCGAAGATCCACTGCTGCAGCACGATCCGATCGTATAAATGATTCGAACGGGTCAGCGCCGCTGCCTTCGAGAAGTTCGTTGACTTGGTCGAAGACTTCGCGATTGCGTGCCGTCGCGCGGGGATTTGTGTCAAAAAGGACAACACCCAGCAGTTGAATCTTGGATCCAGCTCGCCGCGCCCGTAGGTATCGCATCGCGAGTAGTTCGACACCAGACAAGCTGGCGTCGTCATCCTTGGTGGGTACGACAAGGTATCGAGCCGTCCCGAGTAGGGCCTCAAGAAGGGGGGCATCGCCGGGGCCGGAGTCGATTAGAACCAAGTCGTAGTTCTCGGTTTCATCCAAGTCGTTCAGCGTCTTCGATAGGTTGCCGCGCAGATCGATTCCAGTCTGCGACGCGGTTGCTGCTACAGACGCAACAACGGCGAGCGCCGGGCCACCCGGGACGACATCGAGGTTTGGGCGAACATTCCGGACAGGAGTCAATGCTTGCGAGAACTGCAACGCCATACTCAAGCCACGGCCGCCGTCGCCTTCAACCCCGAGGTCAGACGAGGAGACGTTGGCTTGCTGGTCGGCGTCGACGACAAGCACGCGCCGCCCCGCTGCGGCGACCATGCCCGCCACGGCTGACACGATCGAGCTTTTGCCGACGCCACCCTTCTGGTTAGCGACCAGCACTGTCCGTGAAGCTGCGGTTGTCGTCACCCGCATGAAGGTACTGGACTAGCGACGCTCCTGCGGTCTGCGACACGCGCGGCCGCACAACTTTCTGCAGAGCTCTGGGCGCGGCCCTGCGTCAGCGCTTAGGTCTGGCCAGGTATCAGGATGTGCAGCAGGGTCTACTGCTGGCTTTGGTGGCGGCTTTCGAAACGACCCGACATGAAGCCGAGTGCAGGCGCTCATGCACGGCTGGCTCTAAAGCTGCCTTTACAACCGTTGCAGTTGTCATGCAGCTAGACGCACAGACCGCTCTCGCACAAGCGGTTGCCACCGCACGATAAAAGGCTTGTCGTGCGGTGCTTCGTGTGGGCGCTGATGTAGTTCTACAGACAGCAAGTAGAGCGGTTACATAAGAGGCGTGGCTTGCGTACGGGTGGCAGACCGACTGCACGGACGTACGCACCGCCGCGTGGACGGCCGGTTGTAAGGCCAGTTGCCTGAACCGTTGTACGCACCCGACACGGTGCTTCTACATGTACACCCATGCGACCGTTGTAGCCCCCTTTGTCCTGAGCACTTTAACGATCGCTCTTACGGCCACCGCATAAGCCACCCTTGGGCCCGTATGTATGGCCATATGTATGGGCTTACATACGGACTTACCGACGATGTAGATAAATCGGCAGGTCACACCCCAAGTAAGTGTAGTCCACTCGAAACGCTTGCGAGTCATTCGGCCGTCGGTCGCCACCCAGATTCGCTCGAAGAGAAGTTCCATTTCAGATTGCCAAACTTGGCAGGAGGCAGCCGCCTCCGAGGTGCTGAGGAGTGTAGATCAGTCGATGGCGCGGCCGCGGACCGCGCAGAAAGCTGTGCGTTGAATGGAACGGGCGTCTGACGGCATCCCCGAATGGGGAAGCGAGGCTCTGGTAAACGTGCGCCATTTCGGGCAGACCGCCAGTATTGGATCGGGCGCACCCGCATCAGTGACGGGATGCGCCGCACGTTGGCAAGCCGCACATATTCCGGGCGTGCGCGCGGTTCGAAGCGATCTCGGCACACGACTGTTGCGCATCGTTAGGTGCGGCTAGTCACCACGCGAGGAACAACTCCGCCGTAACCGCCTACAGGCGGTCGACTAGCGCACTTATGGATCAATCCGAGGCGCCCGCGACTCGTTCGGCTCAATCGGCCGCCCAAGATTGGGGTACGTCCGGCGACAGCCTAACGCCGGTCAGTGAGTGCAGCCTCACGTACGGGCATGCATATGGGTCTCTCGTGTGGGGCCGGATTGGTTAGGCGGCTGGTGCAGCAAAGACGGGCGTGGAAAATTTGCATCTACGTCTGAGCCCTTCGACCGGTTGGGCTTACAGCCGTTCATATGGCCGTCTGTATGGGCTTACGTGTGGGCGTATGCGCTTGCCGACCAAAAGTGCTCGAAAGACGGGACGCCGCACAGATGGCGGGTCCTGTTGCGTCACCCCGCTACCGAGGCGAACAAGAGCCTTCGTCACAGTGACAAATCTTGTTCAGACTCGGGCATTGCGACCAAATGCACCCGCATACCTGCATACTGCCGCCCGGAACATCGGCAGTGTCACGGTACCGACGCCATAAATCGGCATCTCCTCAGACGAGGATTGGGCGCGAGTCCGCCCGCCATTACACCCAAAGGTCGAATTCCACCGAACCCGCCCCGTTAACGGTGACCCGGCGCGAAGGATCGAAACGTTCGCCTCCCTGCGCGCAAATTTGGCGAACGGTGCTCGGCGAAGAACGCTGCTGTCGAGCGAGGTGCATCTGCCGGCTCGACCAGGGGCCGCCATCACGACAAGCAACGCGTACTCGGCGAGGACCGCCAGACCGCTTACCGGACGCTCGCGACCCTGGGGATAGGTGCGGGGCGAAGCCGTACATCAGCCTCGGATTGGACGACGCGAACAGCCGCAGCCGAAGTGAGTGTCGGTCACTACCTACGAGATATGCCAACTGATCCATCAGCCAGACACAGTTCGAGAACTCCGCAGGTCAGACTGTTGCGCGGTGAAAGCCCTGGTGACTCGTAAGCACGCTCCAGCAGTATCGAGCACCCCATAACGAGGTTGCCTACCGCTGCCAATCTCGGCGTCTAATGAACATGCAATTTGCCCGAGTTGGACCCTGTGCACGGTCGGCCCCAATTTTGTAGATGTGGGCTACGTAAATTGCATTTTCCGCACCATCTTGCGCAAAACACCAGTTCAACACAGTTTTGCACTGCAGCCATGTCGGCGACCTGCGTTAAGCTGCTCCTATGGACTTCCGGCCAGCCCGAACACCTGCGGTGGGCGTCCCAGAGAGCATTGGGTCGGTGGCTGTCGAGCCGGAGATCCCGCCGGCCGTTGCGAAACGGATCGCCAGCGCTGTGCAATCCTCCCGCTCCGAGGGAACCCGTAAGACGTACGCGGCCGCATGGAGACGCTTCACCACCTGGTGCGAAACGAATGGTCACGTGACGCTTCCTGCACACCCGATCACCGTCGCCGCCTACCTCGTCGACGCCGCCGACACCCGAACCGAAACAGGGGAGCGGGCCTACGCAGTCGCCACCTTCGGCACCTGGATCGCGGCAATCAACCACCAACACCGCACCACAGGCCACCTATCACCCTCCGCACACGAACTCGTCGCCGCGACCCTGTCCGGGATCCGGCGGGAGTACGCCGCGGCGGGGGACCGGCCCCGCACCCCAAGAGATCCATTGCTAGTGGACGACATCAAGGTTCTCGTCTCGACCGCGCGGGAGCGGTGCCGTGGCTGGGCCGACGAGGTCCTCGAACGTCGGGATTCGGGCATCTTGTTGCTCGGATTCGCCGGCGCGTACCGCCGCAGCGAGCTGTCGGAGATGCTGTGCGGAGACGTCACCGTGCATCGGCACGACGGCCTCCACATCCGACTGCGGAAGTCGAAGACCGATCAGGAGGGCAGGGGAGCCGTGAAGGCGCTGCCGTACACCGAATCTCACGAGACGTGCCCACCCTGCGCCTACGTCCGGTGGGCACAGGTCGTCGCCGCATTCGACGTCGGTGGCCGCCCCTCAATCATCCGCCTACTGCGGAAACGAGAACCGTTCACCGAACACATATGCCGCGGGGGAGTACCTCGCACCGCCGCCCGCGCACCGCTGCTCCGGGCCGTCGCGAAGAACGGCAACCTCGGTGCCACCGCGGTGTCGGGGGCCGCAATTCACCAGACGATCCGCCGCCGCGCCGAACACGCCGGCTACAACCCCACTGCCGTGTCCAAGCTCGGTGGCCACTCACTCCGCGCAGGGTTCGTCACCCAGGGAACCCGCAATGGCGCGGACGGATCCGCGATCGCCCGCCAGACCGGCCACGCCAGCCTCGACTCCGTCGAGGTGTACCGCCGCGAACACGCTCCGCTGCAGGGCAACGCCGTCACGGACATCGGTTTGTAGCAGCGCAATTCGGAATACGAGTCAGAGACTTTTCGCTCGAGCGCGTTTGGCGATCATGGGGCCACCTGACGCATGCATCCGCCAACGGGCCATCTGCAGACTGACCTCGAAGGTTGCTGCCAGCGTTTCCGCGGTTCCGCCGCGAATAGAGTGATCTCTTGCGACGTCCGCAGGTACTAGCAGGGCACCTGCCAGTTCTGCAGCTTCTTTTTCATGATCGCCGTTCGCCGCACTGCAATGTCCTTCGTCGTCCATCCATGCGTTGGTCAGCTCGTGCTCGGCGGCGAAATGCGCTACTTCGTGAGCCAAGTTGGAACGGATACGTTCGGGCGAGTGCACAGAGTTGAACAACACCATGTGCTGCATGTCGTAGCGCGTGAGCAACGCCGACCACGCCTCAGGGCGTTCAACAGAGAAGTGATTCCTAGCTTCTGGGCTGACGCTGAGCTCGTCGAGCGATACAAATGGGATGCCGTTTTCACGTGACCATGCCCATGGATCAAATGGATCCTGAGGACCGCACCCGGTCTCGGCTCGGACTTCTCTGGCAAGCCGCCCGAGAGCTGCCTTAGTTCGCATCGCTACCCGCTCTCGTCGGCGGGCCGCTGTCTCAAGTGCTTGAGACCCGCAAGCAGGATCTCAGATAGAAATTCACGATCCGTGTCGTTCAGGTCGCGTCGCGCACGGAGGAGAGCATTCATGGAGTGCGTGAGCGGCTCCTGCGCAGAATCGTCGGTAGATTCAACCCCGAGAAAGAATCGGTCGGCTGGTTCATTTAGCCATTGAGTCATCGCAGCGAAGGCCTCAAGGTCCGGCCTCTGACCATTGCGCAACCGTGTAAGCAGCGAGGGACTGACACCGATCTGACCGGCTGCAGCTCGCCAGGAGATGCCCTCGGCTTTGACGCGCATTTCCATCGCCGCAGCTAACCCGCGCACGTCGATCGCTGTCTTAGTCATGATCAACCACGGTTCATACCGTACTCGAAAATGCGCAAGTGTTGTAGTTGCAAAACACGTTCTACTTGTGAAACAGTGTTGCTATAACAGAACGGGAGATCGCATATGACCACGTTGAACATCGAAATCGACGACAACTCGTACTCGACAACCGATGACGATCAGGAGTCCGCGTCGCTACTGCGGCTGGCCGGACGCGACGCCGGACGGTACGACCTCTTCGTTATCGACGCGCATGGAGTCGAGACTCGCATCGAGGACGACCAGATCGTGAACTTGCATTCGGACATGAGGTTTCGCACTCGGCAAAAGGTGCGATTCACCATCGCTTCAAAACCTTTTTCTAGTTTCGACGACGATCAAACCGCCGGCGACCTAATTCGTTTAGCCGGTCTCGAACCTGCCGAGCACGATTTGACTCGAGTTTCACCGAACGGTCAGCGTGAAACGTTCGCCGACGAGCAGCTAGTGAAGATCACCGACGGAGATAAGTTTGTGACCGTCGTTCGCAACCGTGAACTCACCATCATCGTGAACACCAGGCCACATCTGTGGCGCGAGAAGCGAATCAACTACACCCAGGTCGTCGAGATTGCATATCCAGGCCAACCGGTGACTGATCAAGAAGACGTCACCGTGCACTACACCCCTAGGCGGGGCGGCGGGGCGACCCTAACTGCAGGTCACGATGTCGAGGTCACGGAAGGCATGGTTTTCGATGTCCACCGCACCACTCGCTCCTAACAGCGACATGGCCCGACTGCTCGACGACGGTTACGACATCGTCGTCGAGCAGGGCCACCTGATTGTTCGCCACATCCCTTACGTGACCACCACCCGAACCATCGAGTATGGCTTTCTGACGTACCCGGTGACCGTTTCCGGAGATGCGATCGTCTCTGGCACCGACCATCGTATCTGGCTCGGGGCCAGCACCCCGTGTGACGAACACGGCCAACCTCTGTCCATCGCCAACCTGGAAGCCCACCCGGTAACGGCCACAATGAGTGCCAACTTCATGCTCTCGAGCAAACCCGGCCCGGACGGCTACCCCGACGAGTATTCGAAGATCACCAGCTACGTGCGCATCATCTCGCAGCACGCGCAGGCAATCGACGTCTCAGCAACAGCAACGCCTGGTGCCGCTTGGCAAGCGACTCCCGAGGACAGCAGATTCCACTATCGAGACACCGCGACGTCCCGGGCAGGTCTTGCCGCTATCAATGCACGCTTCCACGGGCATCGCGTCGCAGTCGTCGGCCTCGGCGGTACCGGGGGCTACATTGCCGATCAAATCGCCAAAATCGAAGTCGACCATCTCCTACTGGTTGACGGCGACAGCTTCGACAACCACAACGCCTTCCGCGCTCCGGGAGCACCCACGCTTCAACAACTCCGCGATCGGCCGAACAAAGCTGAGTACTTCGCAGACATCTACTCCAAGATGCACCGAGAGGTCGCGGCCGTGCCGTCGTATCTCGACGCGTCGAACATCGACACTGTTCTGGCCGATTCCACCTTTGTGTTTCTCGCGTCCGACGATGCCGCCAGCAAGAAGCCGATCATTGATTGGCTTGAGTGCCAGGACGTCCCCTTCATAGACGTCGGAATGGGGATCGATGAGGTCGACGGCCGACTGACCGGCCTGCTTCGAGTCACTACCAGCACCCCTGGCAACCGTGGTCACGTCCACGCGCACAACCTGATTCCCACTGCGGCACCGAACATCGATGACTACGGGCGCAATATACAAACCGCGGACCTCAACGCCCTCAATGCGGCAATGGCAGTCATCCGCTTCAAACAACATGTGAACTACTACGCCGCCGTGGCACCCGCCGGGCTGACGACGTATTCCGTCTTCACCAATAACATCGCGAACGAGTACGCGAGCCCGGACTGCACACCATGATGCTGACAAACACTCTCGCCCCCGAGTTCGTCGACACCTTCCCCGTACCGATGCGCCCCGCAGTGCTGTACGTCTCGATCCTCTACCGCACGACTGGCCACCACTGCTGTTGCGGTTGCGGGGAAGAAGTCATTGCTCCACTGTCCCCCGCGCAGTGGAAACTCACCTACGATGGCGAAACCGTCTCGCTGGATCCCTCGATCGGAAACTGGTCTCTGCCGTGTCAATCTCACTATGTCATCCGCCGAAACCAAGTTTCTGAGCGTCGCCAATTCACCCCACAAGAAATCTCCGCCAACCGCGCGAACGACCGCGCACTCTTCAGCGGCTATGAGGATGCCGGCTCTTCCAACGACGAACCATTGATCGATTATGGCGCGGACGAAAGCGGCGAAAGAGACGTCCGGCACCCGTGGTCTCGCTTGTTGGGGTGGGTCCTGAGACGGTAGCCGATTTACCTCACTTCGATGAATGATCAGCGCTTGGTTGGTGCGGTAGCCATTGTCCGCCACCGAAACCCTCCGCTTCTGACCATGACTGAGCGGGTCGTCCGCTGAAACACGGTGCCCCTTTGTGAAATTGCGACGGGAAAGCGTGGTGAATCTCCGTTACGCAGATGGCCCGATTCACCGGCTATCTGCTGCACTAACCCCGCCCTGCGAGGTTCAGCCCAGTTGCTGATCCTTCAGACAGACAAGCTGCGTCTACGACCAACATTCAAGGCCCAAAAGGTTGGTGGTTTCAAGCGGCGGAAGTCCGTCATCCAAATCTCGGAGTCGGCCGTACAGGTCTCGCATGGCGTCCTTGTGGGGTAGGTGTTCGCCACCTGCAGCACCCTCAAGCACGGACACCGTGTTGATGAGGCTGATACTGCCCACTTCGTTTCCCTGTTCGCGGAGCCGCTGCAGCCGTCGAGCTTCTTTGGCCGCGGCCCTGCATCCTCCACCGTCGTCGATGAGAACGATGACGTTCTCCCCGCTCTCGGCCGCCACGGTGGCGTGGGCGATAACCATTGTCTCACCCAAATCTTTTCCAGAACGCATACGCTGAGCCATGGGAGCACCACTAATGCGTTGAACTGCCGCCGACAGTTCGCCCGTAACGTCGTCGGACAGCACCTCCATGAGCCGCTCCGGTAGCTTCGCCCAGACACGCCCCGCACCTTCAAATCGACTGTCTTGACTGGACTTACGAAGGATCTCCTCTTTGACTGCCTCTGGCACACTCAGCGCACCCAGGGTGCTGAAAAGCAGACGTTCCTTATTGACCGAGAAAAAATTCAGTCCGGGTCCTGCATCCATGATGGGACGCCGACTCATTCGTGTGAGCCCTCGGGCGTCTCGTCGTCGTCCAGGTCGCTGAGGTCCACGGCGACCGAAGGCAGTTCCGCTGCAGTAATCCACTGCGGTTCGTGCTCTTTCGGGGCTATCCCAGCTTGGGTGAGCTCTTCGACCACGGCCTCGGCATTGAGCCCCCTCAACGTGGCTACGGTCTGTGCAGTCACGACACCCTCGCTATATCCGGAGACAGCGCGTGCGAGCAGGCGTTGCGGGGGTCGCGTGCGGTCCGAGTCGTTCTGGAGGGACTGATATTGGTCGCTCCAGCCGAAGCGGGTTGCAAGCCGAGGAGTCGTCAGTGTCATCCACTGCGCCTTCGTCGCAGTGTCGATGTACCCGCTGTCGCAAAGGGCAATCGCAGAAATCGCCGGGGAAGCGAGGAACCATTGCACTACTGCGGAAAGGTCGGCCTCGGTCACGGCGTCGCCACGTGACCCAAGGAATGCGGTCAGACCGTCACCAGGCACGAGAAGGTGCCGGGCAAACGCATCTGCCCTGACTTCTTGGGAGGATCGAACGCCAAGCTCTTCACCATCGGACCAGTCACCGAAGATGACGTGTGCGAGTTCGTGAGCGAGCGTACTGCGCTGGCGCATCGGGTTGCGGGTCCGCGCAACCCCGATAAACGAGACATCGCGCAGAGGGTCCCGCATCGTCAGGCCGTGTTCGTCGGGCCCCACGTCGAGAATTGCGACGTCGTGCCCAGTGGTTCTCTCGATGAGCGCAGCGAGATCGCCTAGGGGCTGCCAATCCAGGCGGTGCTCGCGTCGGAACGCTTCGGCTGCCTCCTTGCCCTGTTGCTCCGAATTCATGCTCTACGCAACCTCATCGGGGCGCAGGAACGGCTTGGTCTTCGAGGTACGCATCCAATTCGACGAAGTGCAGCAGTCTCTGGCGCATTTTGTCCATGGCCGCCCCATTCGTTGCTCGCGCGGCACACAACACGCGACTTGTGGCAGCTGTTCCGGTCAGCTGGGCGACGGTGCACCCGGTGGCGTCCGCGATCCGAATTATCTCGGTCATCTTCGCTGGTCGCTTACCAGACAAGATGCGACTAAGAGTCGACTGCGAAATTCCAGTGCTGTCTTCGAGCGCTCGCTGGGAAAGATGTGCGGCCTCACGGGCACTCTCGATCGCTGCACCCAATTGAGTCGATGACATCCCAGCCCTCCTTTGAATCAGTATTTCTAACTTGATTCAAGTGTATCCGGTATCGCCGTCGGAGGCCACCCCGGTTGGCCGCCGGCCGCAGGGCCCGACATCTTGGCGATCACAATCCGCGTTTGTTTCGCTCAACCCAGCATCCTGGGCCTCGACGAAAGGGCCGCGCCGCCACCGCTGCACATACTGAGCTGCCCAGGCGTTCGTCAAGACATCTTGACGGTGCGGTAACTGCCGATGGCGCACGGGGACCCACCAGGCTCCGAGTTTCGTGTTGACGTCCCAGTGGCCGCGCCTCAACCTCAATACCGTTATTGCAGCGGGCTTTTCAGTAACCACCGACGCTTGTGGGTTAGAAGATAAGCGAGTGAGCGGTCAGAATGCGACCCAGCACCACAGGTGTGCCCCGGTTGCGGCATCCACTGTGCCCAAATAGGCGGTGTGGTCCGACAGGCACGAGGTGAATGCTGGCCCAGAGATCATCGAAATGAGGTCCCGGTTCCCGAATCGCACCTCCAAGCGGTAGTCGCACGGGTACTGTCCGGTCAGGACCAGTTATCTGAACTGCGTTCTTGCAAAGCAAGGAGTGCCTCGTGCTCACAGGGTCGCCCAAACAGTTCGTCTCGATAGCAGTGACATGTGTTCTGGTCGGATATGTCGGCGCATGCGCATCGCCCGAAGCCCCTACACCGAATACTGCCGCGACGACCACCACGGCCGACGCCGGCACCGATTCCGTCTACGAACAGATATCGGCGCTGCTCGACGAGGCCAAAGAAGCCTTCGATTCGCCCGCGCGCACCTCCTCGGCGGGAAACACCGACAAGACCGTCGACAACCTCCAGGTAGTCGTCGACCGACTACTGGCTGCCCACGACCTCGCACCGTACCGGAGCGACCTGCTCTTCAGTGCCGCCTCCGCTCAGATCGCACGCGGCGACGTAGACGCCGCGCTCGGTCTGTACGACCAAGTGTTAGCGAACTCGCCGCACGACGTCGACGCACTGAGCTACCTCGCCGGGTGGACACGGTTCACGGGACAACCAGCTCGAGCCGCCGACTATCTCGATCGCGTGCGTCGGCAGGATCCCCAACGCGGTGCGCAATTGGACACCATGTTCGCCGCCATCGACAAAGCCGTTGGTACCCCGATCGACGAAAACCTGCCGAACCTTGATCCGAACGGTCTGTCGATCGTCACTCTCGGCTACGCCCTCGAGGATGACGGATCGATGGACCCGATCCTTGTCGAGCGTCTCGAGCGCACCAAAGAGGCCGCCGAACGGTGGCCCGACGTGCCGATCGTCGTCACTGGCGGCGTCGAGAAGTCCGGTCGCACAGAGGGGGAGTCGATGAAACAGTGGCTCGTCGACGAAGGTGTCGATGCCGCGCGGGTGCGCGATGAGAACTTTGCGAAGTCGACTGTCGAGAACGCTCTGTACGGTGTCCAATTGGTGGCCGGTTCCCGCTCGACCCACACGGTCATCATCAGCTCAGCAAGCCATGTACGGCGCGCAGAGACCATCTTCGACCTGGCCGCAGACGATGCGCTGCCGACCGACTTCCCCTTCGTCACGCTCGCCTCCGACACGCCGCCGGCCGAACTCGCGGTGCCCGGGGCCACCGAACTGCGATCAATCTACCGAGATGCGTTCAGCGTCAGTGGTTTGTGGAGCTACCGCAGCGCCCCATTACTGCAACGCTGAGGCCGCACGTACCCCGCGCATGCCGGTCAGCCCCCCGGATTTTCACCCCCATGACCTGGACCGCGGTAGGAGCGGTCTACGACCCCAGGTTCGTGGCGAGCGACCCGCAGCGACGGCCGATCCCGTCGGCATCAGCCCGCTACCGTCATGGGGTGACACCGAGACAGGACAGTACGTGAGCGGTTACAGCTACCAGTGGTCACTGTTCGCCGATTGGTGCGCTGCGGCCGACGTCGAGCCTCTACCTGCGTCGCCGATCACCCTGGCTGAGTTCCTCGCCGAAAATCCTGCCGGCGATGAGGCGCAGCTGCGCCGGGTTTCTGCGATCAATCGTGTTCACCTCGATGCCGGCCAGCCCGCTCCCGGACGAGTGACGTCGATTCGGATCGCACTGGACTCGGCACGTAGCGATCGAACGATCCGGCGTGCCGCGCAGTACCAGATCATCGCGGCCGGACTACCGACGTCCGGATCGACGGCCGCACTGTTCGGTCGCCGCGACGCCGTCCTCCTCATGCTCGCCGGAGCAGGCTTGTCCCACAAAGCCATTGCAAAACTCGACCGCACCGACATCACCACCAACGGCGACACTGTGTGGATCGGCGGCCGCCACCGAATCCGCATCGCCCCCAACGACGTCAGCAATGTCGAGCCGGCCACGATATGGCACCGGTGGCACACCGTCCTGCAATTCTCCGAGCACTACCCCTCGACGACGTTGCTATCGGAACATCTGCAACGCAACACTTTTCCCGACATGCCCGCATTGCCGCATCGCAGCGGTCCGGTCGCCGTGCCGATCGACCGGTGGGGCCACCTACCCCTGCCAGCCACGGCGATGACCGCCGCTGAAGTCGGAGTAGTGATCGGCAGGCACCGCACCGGCGCTTCTCCACTGCACACCCCACGCCGCCCCATCGTCAGACCCATCGACGGTGGTACCGATCCGTGTTACCCGATCGCCACGCCGGAGCCGGTATCTGCAGACCTCGACTCCGGGTACTACCGCTCGGGTGTCGAGGCACGTCGACGCGCTCACACGGCGCTGGCCGATTTACCGGACATAGTCGACGACGTCGAAGACCGCATCGAGCGCCTCCTACAACGCACCCTGCAGCTCCTCGACCCATCCACCAGCGGCGACAGCACTTGATGCGGCGCACTCACGATCTGGCACCCCGGCACCTTGGTCGTCGTCCAACTCGTCGAGCACAAAGATCGGATACCGCAACGTCGCCGCGGCACCTGGACCCAGAAAACCGCGACAGATGGCGTCTACGCCTCAGGCGTGGGCTCGACACCCGCCGCGCACGTCAACATCTCTCGACGGTGCGTAGCCACCGTTCAAGCATCGGCCGACATCGACACCGCAAGAGTGTCACGGTATTTGCTCCTGTGCCTGGTGCTGCTCGTCGACGTAGCACCGGGCGGATCTGCACCGAGTCACCGATCTATCGGAATGTATCTGAATGTATAAGACTAATTCTGATACGAATACATACAATCCGATAGTCTGAAGGCATCTCCATCGCCGCCGGCATACTCCCCGAATCGATGGCACCGCACCGTGACTCCTGCATACGCAAAGGACTCATCTGGTCGCCGGCCCGCGGCGTGGTTGCGTTCACCGTCCCCGAAATAGCGGACTTCATCCGCCGCCAACCCAACGCACCGGTCATCTGACCCCGACACCCAAGGACGTCGACTGGGCCGACATCGAGTACGTCGATCGCTCACGCCGCCCAGCATCCACGCAGCGCCACTGCACCAAGAGTCCAGTTCGGTCCGGCGTTGCAGCATCCAGCCGCACTGGAGGAGGGCCAGAGCGAGTAACGCGAACAAGGCCAGCGCTCGGTATCACCCTGAACTCGTGGCCGATACACGGTGCGTCAGAACGGGTCCGGTGGCCCGGTGTTCATCACGGCCAGGATGTAGTCGTGGTCGGGTGAATCGGCCGGGTGATCGTCGGCGACCGCGAACACCGACCGATCGGGCTCCGGCGGGGTGCGTGCCTCCTCGCGGGCTGCAAGCCATTCTCGCCAAACGATGCGTTCTGCGCGGTGGCGCACGATGCGGGCACGAACGGCAGACGTGAGGCCGTAGCGATGGCCGATGTCGTCTAGTTCCACGGGCCCGACACCGATGTAGGTGTTCTCGACCGTGAGCAGACCAGCGACGCGCAGATCCAATAAAGCCTCGTATCCGCTGGTCCGGCCCATCCCGATGGCGGTGAACAACTCATCCGGGGTCATAGGCTCTGCTGCGGCGAGGACTGCGTCGTAGAGGATGCGGTGACGCCAGCCGATGACACTCCACGCCGGGTGTACCGACTCCACTTCGGCTGGCCCTGCCACAGTGTCGATTACCGCCGCACGTCCCGCATGTGTGGGCACCAGTGCGTACCGATCAGGGTTCTGGCCGACTCCGCGTTCGATCAACAACAGCGGTGAGCCTTCCATGTCCCGCAGCCGCTCCAGAACGGACCACACCGTCGATTCGGGGAGCATGCCGGCGGCGATGGACAGTGACCGCCCACCGACACCGACAGTGGGGACGCCTTCCACTATCTGCCCTGACACTGCGGCAGCCCACGCCAGTGCCTGAACGACTGCATGGGTGGTCCAGCGATCCCGACGATGATGAAACTCGGAAGCGACCCAGGTTTGAGCGTGGGTAAGCCATAAACGAAGTACCGGATCATAGGTACCCCCTGTGTGCTTTTGCTTGTGCCCGATATCCCGGACTGGGTCAGGGAGTGTCGATGCAGCCCAATCGAGTGCGCGGGCAGTGTCGCGGCGGATGGCGCGTTCGGGTTCGGCGTAGCGGGCGTATGCGGCACGCACACCCGCCCATGCAGGCTCAGTAACGCGGGTCAGGATGTCGTTGGCGCTGGCACCGGCGAGGACTGCGTGGGTGATGACCGATTGGCGTGCTTCCGAGCGTGAGGGCCAGCGGCGGGTGTCGATGCGGCCGGTGCTGGCGAAGTCGAGGACGCAGCGAGGCGGCGGGGCGGAACGGCAGAAACGTGGGTGCAACCGGGCGTCATCGCTGCTGCCGAGGACGCGTTCAGTGGAAGTCTCGGCGCGGATGTGGGTGTCGATCGGGCTGGTGACCGTGCGGCCCGTTCCTCCGAGCAGGGCTTCGAGGCGCTGGAGTGTGCCGGCATCGGACCCGACGGTCAGGATGTCTGCCGCTGTAGCCGGGTCGAGGTCGACGAGGGTGCGGTAGCCACCTTCTTTGCACTGCGAGCCCGGCACGGTGATGCACCCGGTTTTGTGGTTGGTCATCGGTGTGATGTCCAACGTGGGAAGTCTCGCTGCAAGAAGACGTAGCAGTGGCCGTACTTCGCCGGCGGTGACTGTTCTTCCCGGTGCCAGCGGTATCAGCACGTGTCGGCCGCCGCTGGTCGATTGGTCGACGACGGCGCGGCCACCGCATTCGGTCAACCAGGCCAGCAGACGCGTCACGTCGGCCGCAACGGCGGCGTGACCGTGGTGTTTGGTGTCGAAGTCCAGGGCAACGATGCAGGCGCGCTCGCGTGAGAACAGCGGAACAGCGGAAGGCAGTGCCGGCCTTTTGACCGTCAGCGGCCCCGCGGACACGTATTTACGTGTCGTCGGGTCGTAGAGACGCATCGATCGGCGAGCAGCAATGGCCGGTGCGAATCGACGCCACAGCCGGTCCGCAGTCGCATCCGGGTGGACGACACGAGCATTCAATCTTGTACCTACTTCAGGGCACGATGTACCCTGAGACATGTCCGCCAAGACAGTCCCTTCGGGGAAAGCAACACAGAACGAGTCGCGAGCTAGTCACTCGCTTCTCTGACTTCAGAAGCCCTCGGCCCGCACGCCGGGGGTTTTTGTCATCTCAAGGTGCTGCGTAGATTTAGTTGGACTAAGACCCGAATGTCGATTCAGGTCGAGACGGCTACGCAGTCAAGGGCAGTACCCCCTGTTCATGCGCGCGATTCAGTTCGCGCGCAAGATCTTCGCGGTCGCTGGCAATCGCGATCAGATCAGCGACGTACTGACTCAGAGATGTCGCACCAGCCGAGCTTCGCTGCGCCTTGAGCGTGTCAATCAGCTCCGACGGCAGTCGGACAGTCAGTGACGTCCGGTCACCCTTACTGGGCATCGGCATGGCACGGCCTCCTTCGTCTACTTCCGCGGTCCCAACCGGTGTCTATCCTGAACCAGAATCATTTTCGAAGCGTTGAGACACGCCGAGGAAGTCACCAGGAATTACACCTCTGTCATTCAAACGGTCTTCACGCGCTGCCGGTCCACTCTCGCAGCTGCGTCACATAATGGCCGTCGACCAAAGTCTGTGGACGTGGTGGACACTATCTGGCATGGAGATCGCCCAAACCATCTCGAAGACTCTGCCTCATCCGCGCTACCGGTTGCCGTTTGCCGGAGACATCGTTGGCCTCGATACTGCCAAGCCGGTTCAGAAAGAGATGGCAATGGCCACCGAGCTAGGGGGGATCTACGAACGCAAGATTTTCGGCCACCGACTCGTGGTCGTCTCGGAACCGGAGCTTGTCGCGGAAGTGAACGACGAGAAGTACTGGGCAAAATTTCTCGCCCTGCCACATCGCAAGCTACGCGCCATCGGCGAAGACGGTCTGTTCACCGCGTTCAACTCGGAGCCGAACTGGCATAGCGCGCATGCTGTTTTAGGGCCGGCGTTCAGCAAAGGGGCCATGCGCGGTTACCACGAAGCCATGCAGGAATCAGTCAACGAACTTCTGACCTCGTGGGATAGCGGATCTGGTCCGGTAGACGCCTACGACGAGTGCTCAAAGCTGACCTTCGACGTGATCGGGCGTTGCGCCCTGTCGCATGATTTTGGCTCGTTTCGCCAGGCCGTACCCTTTGCGGACGCCATCGCTCGCGTCCTTCACTATGTGAACAAGTCATCGAACGATGTGCCGATCATCCGCTCTGTCTTAGGACGAAGGGCGACGAGGCAGCACGATGAGGACCTCCAGTTCATACGCCACACTGTCGACTCCCTGATCGAACAGCGAATGGCCCAGCCTGACTCCAGCAAAACATCTCCGGATCTGCTCGAACATATGCTCAGCACGCCAGACCCCGATACGGGCGACAGACTGGCCCTGGAGAACATCCGCAATCAGATCATCACTTTTTTGATCGCGGGGAACGAGACAACAGCATCGACCATCGCCTTTGCGTTGCATTTCCTGAGCACGCGGCCCGATGAGATGCAGCGGATACGGGCCGAAGTTGACGCCGTCGCTCCTGATGGCACCGACATCGAGTTCGAGAATGTACCCAAGCTGCGACGGACACGACATGTAGTCGACGAAACTCTCCGCTTGTGGCCCGCTGCACCCGGCTACTTCCGCAAGGCTCGTGAGCGCGGAGCAACTTCGCTGGGCGGGTACGAGGTACCGGAGGGTTGGGTGTTTGTTCTCCTTCCACAGCTGCATCGCTCACCGGAGTGGGGGCCAGAGGCAGACAAGTTCAACCCCGACCGGTTCGCCACAGGCCAGGCCAGCGACACCAACCGCCGCATCTACAAGCCTTGGGGCACTGGTCTGCGAGCGTGTATCGGCCGCCAATTCGCCTTACACGAGGCGGTGCTTGCGTTGGCGTCCATCGCTCGTCGGTACGAGATTCGGGCAGACCCCGGTTACCAGCTCGATGTGCGCGAAGCAGTGACAATGAGGCCACACGGCGTCAGACTTTCTGTTTCGCGGCGGCTGTGACTGTACCGTCGTCGGTCTAAGTCGATCAGGAGGGGGAACCTGTGGACACCGTGAACAGCTGGCACCTGGTGGAAACTCTGGTGCCGGGACAGATGACAGTCATCAGTACTGGGGGGAAGGTCCGAGATTGGACCAAAATCGATCGCTTGTCACCTGGGCCTGAGTTCGATCTACCTGGTTTTCTGGAACTCACGCGCAGTTCTCGCGCCCAGCAAGATGTGCTCTTCAAAGGCCGTCGGCGTGAAGCTCGCATACGCGCAGTACCAGTTCTGGGGCCGTCAGGGGAAACCCACGGCATACAGGTCTGGGTGGGGGACCCGGAGGTCGAACCCGATCCTGTGCGCATCGTTTCCGGAATAGCCTGGCTACTCGAACGCACCGTCATCGAGCAGACAGTCGAGGCTTCCGCGATGTCCGGCGTCTCTGCTGCTGATCACGTACCAGAACGAACCCCGGCTGAGTACAACGCCAAGGCTGTCAAATTCGATGGGTCCGAGGAGTTGTTCGCCCAGGCGTTGGTTCCTACACACGGTCAGAAGTGGGAGGGCCCGATGTCCGTTCTCCACGCAGATGGCCGAATCATGCGTTGGCATTGCTGGGGGAGGGGGAGAACTGACCCTCCCAACGTCGGCCTCAGGCTGCTATGGCACGACGTGACAGACACAACGGAACCCGACAAACCGACATTGGCTGAGCTGGGAATGCCGAGCGGCCTCGAGAGCGGTGGAACACGCATCGCTGTATTCGACGGCCGAACCGGGATTTTGACAATGTGGTTACCGGAAGCTCCAACCTGGGTGAAATGGCGTGACCTCACAAGCGGCTGTGGCGTGTTGCACGACGACGACCGAGCGACACTGTCAGACGCTCTGGAAAAGTGGACTCACGATACGTCACCTGTGTCAGCTGATGTACGCGTCCGTGCAATCGACGGCGGCGACGCGACCGGCTGGAAGTGGCAGCAAACCCGACTCGAACTAAGGCCCTACCCTGGACAGCTTGGTGACCGGCTGGTCCTTGCGGTGCTCCCCGCGCTACAACCTTCCGAGCAGGTGCTCGAGGTTCCCACTCCCTAACTGATCGTGATAGCTTCGCCCTCGGCACCTTCCGCTCTCCCGAAGAGTTGAAGATTTCCTGTCGGCCGCATGGCCCTCAGACGCAGCCTTTGAGCACCACGTGGAACATATTTCACGTGGCTAACAAGCACGCGTCTTGGAGCCAGAATGTCGATCCAGAGTCAGGTCCCTACTCAGGCCGGTTCGCCCCGTGGCCGCTTCCGCACACGCTCGTATGCCTCGCTGACCCGTTGCGCCGGGTACCCCAACGCTTCCGCTATCTGGCGGGCGGCCGGCGCGCTCAGTTTGCTCTGCCCGCGCTCGAGCGCCCCGATGTACTGGCTACTGACGCCGATTTCGCTCGCGAGCATCCCCTGGGTCAGCCCCCTGGATATTCGCAGATCACCGAGGTATTCCTCGTCCTCCGGCACTGAGACGAAATCGCTGATCTCGCACCCGAATTCCTTAGCGCATCGAGCAAGAGTGTCTATACGGGGATGGGACTGGCCTCGCTCCCATTGTGAGTACGTCGTCAAAGCCACTCCGAGAACGCGCGCAACCTCGGCACCACTCAGCTTGAGTTCAATTCGTCGTGCCCGCAGCTTGTCAGGTGCGAAACCACGCAACCGACGCCTCACCGATGGAACCTCACGAGAGGACACGATGCCACTTGTCCCAATTCGGTAGCACATAAAGCATGTTTTGATGCTAGTGTATAGATACAGTTGTTTAGACGATGCAACTGAGGTTCACCCCCGGGGCGTCGGCAGAGCAAGATTCGGCTTACAGACGCACACCGCATCAACCACAGCGTCTACGCATCACTGATGCGCCAAAGAAAGCGAGAAGCCGACTGGCTCAGAGTAACTCGAATTAGCAGACTCCAGATGCGCCGTGATTGGTCGTCCCGAAACGCATCCGGAGTCCCCTCCACCTACAGAACAAAGCCCCAATATCGGGCCCAACTTGTATCCGCAGGGGCTCTCCCAGCCTATGCGGATCTAGCAGAACCGCAATCGGATCGGAGACACCTATGACATCTGTCGCGCAACCGCGAACGTTACATCCGGGCTCCACCTGCAATCCCGGCATCGCCCTCTGCCCCTCGGTCAACGACCGTGTTGCGGGCCTGGCCGTGTGTTCGCTCCCAGCCGTGCCCCACCACAGCCACCACAGGCTGATCTGCGAAGAGACGGGCGCGGTGATTGGTGAATGGACTGACGCCAATGCGACGTTCCTGGAACCACTCCCACGGTCTCCGCTCTTCAGCCACGTGGCCTAGTACCCCCAATCTCGACTGACGCCTGAAGAGGCGATCAGTCGCGAGGGTCTACGCGGCGAACTCACTGCACTGAGGCTCCCGTGTAGCCCCTCAATTGGTGGACCGGCGCGAGGGTCGCATGGTGACGCTTCGACCTCATCGTGTGCCGAACTGCGCTACCCCGCCGGGACATCGAACACATTCCACAACTCCTTACTAACAGAAAGGAATACGCCCGATGCCTTGGATCTTCTCGCAGCTCTGGTTCTGGCTCGGCCTACTGGGCTGAGTGCTCGTGGATGCCAGCGTGCAACGGACGCCCGCTGGCATCCACTCCCAAGGCATCACCCGTCGTCCGCGCTGAGGGTTCGCCCGAAGGCTGACCCTCGTTTTCGGTCGTTCCCCAGCGCGGACGGTGGTGGTTCCACCATCAACCACTCCTGTCACACATCACCCAATACCGCTGCATCACAGCGGCTTACGAAAGGCACAGCCACACAATGTCTCCTCAGCAAGGAATTAGTGGGCGTCACCGCCGCCGCAGGGACCGGGCTCTCGTTCTCACTGCCGTTCCCGTGGCCGTCGCCCTCGCGTGGGGCACCGCGACCGCACACGCAGCACCGCAGGACTTCGTCACCGCACCCGACACCGCCCAGTCCGGAACCACCGACACCACTCCCGTCGCGCCGCCGCCGGCCCCGACCCAGGAACGCCAGTTCCTGCCCGGCTACCAGGCCTCACCTCAGGTCCAGCAGTCCCAGTGGCGTAGCTACGACGACTACCGGTCCGGTAATCAGCAGTCCTCGTACCAGAACACCTACTACGAGACCACTCCCGCGCCGCAGGCTGCGCCGACCGAGGCACCGCCCGCCCTGCAAGCGACCCCGCCGCCTCCACCGCCTGTCCCGACTGTGCAGCGCAAGATCATCGCTCCGATCGACGCACCCGACGGCTACGTCCTCGTCGGTGGCGAACTCGTACCGTACGACCCGAACGTGCTGGACCGGAACTTGGTCGAACAGTTCAACAACACCGGAGCCGCTGTACAGGCCGACGGCGGAAACTGGCTCGTGGACAACGGCTTCGCCGACGCACCCCGCGCCGACCGCATCGCCGCCGGCACCGCCACGGGTGTGTTGACCGGTGGCGCTGTCGGCCTCGCCGCATCCGCCGTCCCGGCCGCCGTGATCACCGGCACCGCAGCCGCCATCGGCGGCGCACTCGGCGTCGCCGCCACCACAGGCACCGGCGCGATCGTCTGGGGCGGACCTGTCGGCTGGGTCTTCATTCCCGGCGCGGCTGCACTCGCAGGAGCAGGCGTCGGTGCTGCCCTGTCGGCACCGATCGTACTGGGCCTGACCGGCACCGGCGCTGCCATCGGCGGCATCCTCGGTGCCACCGTGCTCGGCGGCGAGCAGCAAATCATCGAAGAGCCCGCCCCGCTACCGGCACCCGAGAGCGTCCCAGCGGCCTCTGCTGCGCCGCTGCTTGTCGAGGCCTCCGGTACCCAGAACACGGTCGACACCACCGTCTGGCAGGCAATCAGTGCTGCACCGGTATGGACCGAACCCGCCTACGAGCAGGTTCAGCAGTTCTCCTCGACGGTGCTCGAGCAGCCCGCCGTTGCTGACACGGTAGCCGCGGTGAACACCGCCGTCGCACCGGTTCTCGACCAGGCGAACGCCGCACTTGCAGGCCTGAACCTCGCGATCTGATCTCCGGGTGCAGCCCGACCACTACCGGTGGGCGGGCTGTATCCGAAGGTTCGATCCCGTTCCTGCATTTCGACACTCGGAAAGGCCCTGTTGTGGCACCTCGAGAGACCCCCGACGACAGCTCCGATGATTGGTTCGCCGACCCTGTCGTCGCCGACACAGAGACTGCCGCTGCAGCGTCCGAGCGCAGACTGACCGTCCTGACCGACCAGCACAACACCGACGACGATCCCGACGACGACTGGTTCGCAGGCGACTCTGCGGAGGACATGGGCACCGCCCGGCCAGCGGATGGATACAGCTCCTTCGACGAACGGACCTCTCTACTTCGCACTGGAGGCCCCTACACCGCGCAAACGCCGCCCCCACGGTCGTGGTGGCGACGCCACCGCGCCGCTGTCGCCGTCACGATTGCCCTCACGGTCCTGGTCGGAGGAGGCTTGGGAGCAGCTCTGGTCCTCACCGGTGTCGGTGACGAACCGCAGGCCCCTGCCGCTCTGCTTCCCGCCGACATCGTCACCCCCACAACCCTTCCCACATCGGCGGCCCCCGCTGCCGCCGGTGCCGCCGCCGCCGATGTCACCTGGTGCAAGGGCCAAGCCGACGGTGACCCGGTCACCGAAGACAGTGACGACCCTGGCGCGGTGGCGATCTGGCGGTTCGAGAAGGCCTTTTACTTCGACCGCGACGGTGCCGCAGCCCGCGCAGCAGGTGCACCGGACGCGGTGATGGCGTCCGCGCAGAGACTCCAGCAGGGGATCGACCAGCTCGAACCCGACATCGAGTTCTGTGTCCTGGCCGACCCGATCGACGCCGGGATCTACGACGTCACCGTCGTCGAACGCGGACCCGGCATCGACGGCCGCATGAGCCGCCAACGGATCACCACCACCGAGCAGCAGGACGGCACAACGCTCATCTCCGCCATCGTCCCGCGCTGACCCCTTATGACCAGGCACATCCGCTGGACCCCACCGAAGAAGAGAGAAACCGTGCACACATCCATCGACCAGGTTCGCCGCCTCACTCCGCGCCTGCTCGCCGCCACCGCAGCGATGACGGTCGCGGTCTCCGCCAGCGGCGTCGCGGCCGCGCAGCCCTCCGCCACTCCCACCCCGTCAGGATCGACGACCACCAGCCAATCCAGCACCGACGGCAACTGCCCGGTACTGCATCTCGTCGTCGTCCCCGGCACCACCGAGATCGACGAGAACTCCTCACCCGACACCGATTCGGGCTTCTTCTCCCGCCTGACCGTCCCGGCGATGCGTGATGCGAACTCCGGCGACGGACCCGCTCTCGAACGCAGCTACGTCCCGTACCCGGCGAGTTTCGGCGGCAAACCCGGCGATCGCTCCGCCGTTCCCTACGCCCAGTCAGTCGACATCGGCGTCGAGAACACCACCAAGATGATCTCCGACATCGCCGCACGCTGCCCCGGCACCAAAGTCTTCCTCTCCGGCTACTCCCAGGGCGGCGAGGTCGCCGCCCAAGTCACCCGCGACATCGGGGCAGGAACCGGACCCGTCGACGCCGACCACTTCGCCGGCGCAGCACTGTTCTCCGACCCCACCCGCGCCGAAGGTGAAGACGTCATCGCCGGCGGCGGCTCCACCCCCGCCCCGGCACCGGGAACGAGCGGTGCAGCAGTGGACACCGTCCAACTCGCCCCAGCCGTCGCCGCAGCCGCCCCCGCAGGCGGCGGTATCGCACCGACACCGAAAATCGCCGGATTCGGAGCAGTCTCCGACCGGGTCGCCTCGTACTGCACCGCAGGCGATCTCGCGTGCGACACCCCCATCGACGCCCCCGCAGCCAAGCTGGTGGCATCCATTGCCGGACAGTCCTCGATGGACACCCGCGACCCCGTCCGGATCCTCACCGACGTCTCCACCGCCGTCGGACGCACCGCCCTGATGACCGGCGCGTCGGTGATCAACGACAACATCGACTTCGACTCCAAGGCAGGCCGGTTCGAGGTCAACTCGTCGTCGGAAACGGTGCTGTCGAAGATGGCGAAGTACTCCGACCCCTCCGCCACCACGACAGACGAGATGATCGACGAAGCGGTCGGTGCGGTCACCAAGATCGCCGGCATGGCCATCGGCGCGGCGATCACCGTCGCCAAGGACGTCATCACCCCCGAGACCATCGGCCAGCTTGCCACCGTCGGTCTGACCAACCCACCCGCAGCCCTCGGCATACTCGCCACCAAAGTGCTGTCCTCGGCGGTCAAGCTCGTGCCCCCAGCCACGATCGACTCGGCCGTCGACGTCGCGTTCGAGGAAGTGTCGAACACCATCGACGAGAACGCCGGTCTCGCGCAGCTCGTCACCGACACCTCGTACTGGAACACCGCCACCAAACACGGCTCCTACGACAGTGTTCCGGTCGGATCCAAAGGTGAAACCCCCGTCGAGCTGACCGTGCGGTGGATCGTCGCACTCGCCGCTGACCTGACCGGCGATCAGAGCCTCGCCGACAAGGTCGGGGCAGTGATCAAACAGGGTGCGGCCCTGTTCGCCACCACCGACACCGTCCGCAGTGCCGGCAGCATCCTCGCCGCCCACGCCACCGTCGGAGCCACCGGAACCGCCACGACGACCCCCTCTGTTTCTGCCGCTGTGCCGACCACCGTCTCACCAACCACCACTCGGTGACCGAGAACGCCGGAGAAGGAGGTGCGCCCGAGATGGCCGCACAACCAGCTGAGCACCATGACTATTACCGAGACGACGACGTGTCGGTCACCCCGGCCGGGCTGCGGATACCGCCGCCCGAACGCCGAGCACCGATTTACGACGACCCGGTTGCAGTCCACGGTCGCCCGCCCGTGATGTGGCTCCTCGCCGCTCACGGGCGCTCCGGCGCAGGCACACTCGCGCAGATCTGGGCCCCGGCGGGCGATGCTCGCCGGGGCTGGCCCGCAGCCGACCGGCACCGCAACGTCGTGGTCGTGTGCCGTACGGACCGGGCCGGCCTCGACGCTGCCCACGATCTTCTCCTGCAAGCTCAGGCCGGCCTCGTCGGCGACTGCACTCTCCTCGGACTGGTCCTTGTTCCCGACGCCCCCGGCCCACTCCCCAAGACCCTGCGCCGATGGGCGGACGTCGTGGCCTCCGCAGCACCAGCGGTGTGGCGGATCCCGTACGTCGAGGATCTGCGCACCCACAGACAGAACGAACTCGCGATCTGGACCCCCACCGAACCAGACCCGCCCCCACCAGGGCGGATGCGCGCCCCCGCCCCCTCTACGACCAGCCCACACCACGAACTCGCCGCGATCGGTCGGGAAATCTTCACCGCCGCCCGCAATGCGTCAGGCCACTGAACCGCACCCTCTCAACCAACACCCAAGGAGAACACCATGATTGCCAGCCTCACCGCATCGACGACCACATTCCTCGCGCAGAACATCGGCGACGTCAGCCCCCAAGCACCGGACGGCCCCACCGGGGACAAGATCTTGACCCTGCTGTCCTGGCTGATGTGGGGATGCATCATCGCTGCCGTCGCCGGAATCATGATCTGCGGCGCGATGCTCGCGTACGAGAAGATCTCCGGCGGCGGGCAAGGCGGCAACGCGACCGGCAAACTCGTCGGCGGACTGTTCGGGTCCATCGTCATCGGTGGTGCCGCAGGCCTGGTCAACATGCTCGTCCTATGACCATCGTGAACTGGACTCTGTGGGGTCTGATCATTGCTTCGATTGTCGGAGTCATGGTCGGCGGCGGTGAGCTTGCGTACGACCAATTCAGGGGCCGCTGGTGTCAGGCCAACCAGCGGGCCACCGGACTGCTGTATGCGTCGATACTGCTCGGATTCGTTGCTGGAGTGGCGAATACGGTGGCCACGGCGGCGATGACATGAACACCGACATGCTCGCGCAACCACCGACCTCACCGGTCGAGTGGCCCGACGAGGTGTGGCAGCCGATCATGACGGGCCTGTCGTGGCTGCTCTGGTTCGCCATCGTCACCTGCATCGCAGCACTGTTCGTGTGCGGGGCGGTGTTCGTCAACCAACGCAAATCCACCGGAACACAGATGGTCGAGGACGCCACCCTGGCACGGATCCTGATCTGTGCCGCCATCATCGGATCCGCATCCGGAATCGCCCAAGCCGTACTCGCCTGAGAACCCCGACATTCCCTGCGCCCGAACTGCATCGACCCGAAAGGCATTCTCCTGATGACCGTCTCCCGCACACTCCGGATCGCCGCGACAGCGGCGACCGTCCTCGCACTCGCTGCGTGCGGATCCGGCAACGACGACACGCCAACCGCCACCCCGGATCCGGCACCGGATCTGCGCTCCGCCCCGGCCGAGCTGACCTGGCGCGAGGTCGCAGGGGTATCGGTGCCCACCTCGCGGGTCGACGGGCCCTTCGCCGGAACATCGGTGAACCGCAGCGGATATGCACAGACCCCACAAGGTGCTGTCCTGGCCGCGATCAACGGGCAGACCGCACTCGCCGTCGCCGACGACCGCGCGTGGCCGGAAGTCGTCAACACCGTCACCGCACCCGGACCCGGACGTGACGAGTTCGCGGCCGCACGCGCCGCCGTCACCGTCTCCGGATCCGTCCCGGCCGACGCTGCACCGAAGTTCGTCGGTTTCGAGGTCACCGACTACTCCAATGATCCGCTCTCGGCGGGGGTGTCGGTGGCACAAACCATCGGAACTGCCGACCAGATCTATTCCTATCCCGTTGCACTGCAATGGATCGCTGACGACTGGCGCATCGTCCTACCGACCGCGCAAGAGAACATCGACGCCGTCGAACTGAACTCCCTCGACGGCTACACCACTTTGGAGCGCACCCCATGAACCGTCGGCTACGTACCGTCCTGATTACCGTTGCTGCCATCGTCGTCATCGCCATCGTCGGCGCGATCGTGTTCATCATCCCGAACATGAACGACGACGACACCCCGACGACCACCGCTGGCCCACCGCCGACGGCAGCAGCACCTACCCCTAGTGACTCCGAGCTCGACACCGGCGCGGAAGGATTCGGTGTTCCCGACGCCGATCTGTCCGGGCGCACGGTGATGGTCCCGAATAATCCAGCTGGCCAACCGCTCCCGCAGCGTGAGCCGAGCGGCCCGCGTGTCGAATGCACCAATGACGGCCGACCGGTGACGTCCCCGGAGTCGGTGATGATCCAGCGCAACTTCGGCCTCTCCACCCTCTACTCCGAAACCGACGGGCCTTCCTACATCGACGGACTCGTGCTCGCCGGCTTCACCCGCACCCCACAAGGTGCAGCGCTGGCCGCTGCAAACCTCTACCCGCGTCTACAAGCCGGTGGACCGGTCACGGTCGAGGCCACCGAGAAGCTGACTGTGATCGATCCCGGCCGGTTCACCGATGAACAGAAGAACGCCGAAGCACTCAAGCCGGTGAACACCGCCCCGGTAGCGCTGCGGGCTCCGACGGCATTCCGAATCCTCTCGTGCTCCGACACGTTCACCGTGGTCGAGCTCGCGATGATCCGCGACGTCGACGACAACGGACAGCTGATGCCGTCACCGACTTACAGCGGGATTCGTTTGAACATGGTTTGGGACGGTGGAACGTGGAAAGCACGCGAAAATCAGCGTGCAGGATTCGGCCCGTACAACTCGCTCGACGGCTTCACCCGGTGGACCCTGTGACCACAGTGCGCCGAACCCTGACGTCGTTGCTCGTACTAACAGCTGCCCTGGCCGCGACCGTTCTCCTGGCGGGTCCCGCCACCGCCCAAGAACCGGCACCCGCACCACTTCCTTCACTGACCGAATCTCTCGATACCGCAGCCGATCCGGGTAACGCGTTTCAGCAGACGCGCCGACAGTGCCTGGACATGAACCCAGCCGAGAACGTCGACGTACCCGGTCTAGTTGGGCTTGCCACCGACGCTGCCTCGGCACTGGGCTTCGGTGACGAACTCAACGAAATTGGGTGCCTAGAGGCAGCGACCGTCATCAACCCAGGCGATGCGATCTCCACCGGGGTCTCCTCCGCTGCGTCGGCGTTCTGGGGCGATCCGGTCGGCGATTTCGCCAAATCGGTGATGGAAGGCAACACCCAGGCCTTCCGGTCGGTGATGACGTTCTGGATGTCCTCCGGTATTCCCGGATTGGCGGCCGAGAACGCCATGTCGGGCCTACGCAACATCATCTCCGGGTTCACCGTCGTCGCCTTGTTCGCCTCCATCGTGATCGCGATGATCAAACTCGCGATCGCTCGCAAACAAGCGGTGATGGAAGGTGCCACCGAGACCGCAACCATGTTGGTGCGCACCGTCGTCACCGTCTCACTACTGCCGATCCTGGTGTTGATGTTTCACCAAGGCGGAGACATCGCCTCGGCGTATGCACTGGAGAAGTTCGTCGGCGGCGATCTGAACGAAAAAATCACCGCCATCACCGCCTTCGACGACAAGATAGGACTAGGCCCGGTGTTCGCGCTCGCCTGCGCCGGGTTCGCATTCCTCGGCTCGGTCGCTCAACTGATCGCCCTACTGATCCGTGAAGCGGTGCTGTGTGTCGTCGTCGCGATCATCCCGCTCGCTGCTGCCGCGTCGGCCACCGGCACCGGCCGTAGCTCGTACAAGTCGATGATCGCGTTCACCCTCGGCGCGTTGCTGTTCAAACCGGTCGCGACGTTGCTGTACCTGTTCGCATTCTGGGCAGCGTCGTCGTCGAGTTCGGATCAGATCGCGACGGTCATCATCGGCTCGGTCCTCCTCGCCGTCATCGGATTCTCGCTCCCAGCACTCATCCGGGTCGTCGCTCCGGCAGCGGAGTCCATCTCGGCGGGAGGCAGGGAAGTCGGCACCCTCGGACAGGCCGGTGGCGCAGTGACATCAGGTGCGGCTATGTCCGGCGCACGCACGCTCGGTTCAGCCTCGAGCAAGGCATCGGGATCGTCCGGAGGAAGCGGAGGGCGAGCGGGATCGACAGGTTCCGCCGGGACCGGGGCGCGGCCAGCTCCGGGTCTGCAAGGGCGCTACACCGGTTCGTCCGGATCATCCGGTTCACCCGGACCTAGCGGCGCGACGCGCGGAATGGCCAAGGGAATGGCTACGGCTGGTCTCACGGCCGCGTCAGCGGGACTCGCAGGCGCAGCAGGTGCACTCAAAATCGCGGGATCCGGCGCCCGAGCGGTTGGAAACACTGCAGGCACCCTTGGCGCAGCTGCCGACGGGGCGATCGGCAACTACCACGGACGGATTCAACGATGACACAACACAATCCAACACATTCACCCAAGCTGACCCTACTCAGCTACGTCGCTTGGAAGCGAGCGCTACGCTGCGACGAGTTCGAGTCGGTGCGCCTGAGGGTTCGCCGCGCACCGGACTGGACGCAGCACGCCGCCAAGATTGGACCCGCCGTCGGAGTAAAAACCCCCACCCCCCGGCCACAGTCTCCCGCTCCCGACGCCTGGAGACCGCCAGAGCAGTGGGCGTGGTGGGAGAAGATCCCCGCACGTACCGCCGTCGTCGTCGCCTACATCGTCACCGCAGCCGTCGCCGTTGGATCGGCTCTGTTCGCACGCGGTGATCTGCGATGACTGCGCAGCTCGAAGCCCCGTACGAGCCGCCGATCTATTCCGCGGGCAATCGGCCCCAGTCGACGTTCGCGTTCGGGCTGCCGACGAAGGTCATTGCCTACGGTGCAGGGTTTTTCGCGGTCTCGTTCGCAGTCCTGATCTTCGTCCACGTCGTCGTCGGACTGGCTCTGATGGGTGTCGGCGCGCTCATCCTCACCCCTCTGGTCATCGCCCCGAACGGCCGAACCCTCTACGAGACAGGACAACTGAGAATGCAATGGATGCGGCGTAAGCACATCGACAAGTCCACGGAGTACCACGCCGGACCGCACTCGAGGATCCCCGGTGGCCGCTACAAGCTCCCCGGCCTGCTCGCCCGCACCAAGGTCTACATGGGAATCGACCGTCACGGCAACGAGTTCGGGATGATCCACAACCCCGACGATCACCGCTACACCGTCGTCTTCGACGCCCTGCCCGGCGGTGACGAAGCCATCGTCCAGCGCGACAAGGACCTCTACACCGCCGACTGGGGCGTCTACCTCGCCGACCTCGGCCTGCCCGGCGACATCGTCGGAGCCGTGGTGGTGGTGGAGAACATTCCCGCAACGGGCCTGCGGCTGGCACGTCGCGCCGAACACGAACTCGTCCCCACCGCACCGCCGCTGGCTGCGTCGTTCGTCGAGCAGTCCGCCGTCCGGATGCCCTCGGGTCGCCACCGCACCCTGGCACGGCTGTCGATCACCTTCCGCGCCACCACCCGCGAACGCCAGAAGGACCCCGAAGAGATGGCCACCGAACTGGCCCGCCGCCTGCCGGATCTGTACGAGTCGCTCTCCGGGGCCGGGATCGACGCACAACCGATGACCGCCGCCGAAATCACCGCGGCCGTGCACCGCTCCTACAACCCCTCGACCGAGAACGACTTCGAGGAACTCGAAATCTCCGGCGAAGAGCACGGCGTGGACTGGGACGACGCCGGACCGGGACGAGCGAAGACCGAGTGGGGTCACTACCGCCACGACGGCGGTGTCTCGGTCGTATGGGAAATGGCCGCACCGCCGGAATCGGTGTTCACCGACACCGTCCTCAAACCGCTGCTGCAGCCGCACGACGACATCCCCCGTAAGCGATTGACGCTCGTCTACCGCCCCTACACCGCCGGGGACGCCGCGAAGAAGGTCGACAAGCAACACCGAGACGCCCTGCACGCGATCAACTCTCGCGGCAACAAGATCACCTCCGCCGGGTCGGAGAAGCGCCACGAGATCGCCGAGCAGGCCCGCCGCGAAATGGTCTCCGGCGCCGGATACGAACGCTATTCGGCACTGCTGACCATCACCGTCGGATCGGTCGAAGAAATTGCGAACGCGGCCGCCGTCACCGAATCCCTCGCCGCCCGATCCCGCCTGCGACTGCGCCGCGCGTTCGCCTTCCAGGACGCCGCGTTCGCCGCCGGCCTCGGCGTCGGTGTCCTCCTGCCCGATCAGATTTCCACTTCGATCCTCGTGCGCCGCAGCTAGAGCGCCGCCGACCGCATCCGGCCCACCCTGCCCGAGAAAAGAGACACTCACGATGACGACGACCGACGACCGCCCGCGCAGGAACTACGACCCGCGATACGACGAGACGAGGTCCGACGAGCCCGACCTGTACGAGACGTCAACGCCGCAGCCGTCGGCGTTCGTGCGGTGGATCATCGGCGACACCGACTACGCCGAGCTCGCCGCCCTCATCGCCACCGGCGACGCCGAAGAGCCCTCCGCTCTGTCCCGGCGTGGCCTCGGGCTGACCCGGTGGCGCAACGACCACCCACGGGCCGAACAAGCCGTCCACGAGGCAGCGGGAGACCCCTGGTGGCGCGCAGCACTGTCGTCGAGCGCACGCGGCCTCAAAGGTGCCGGTGGTGGCCGGATGTCGACCGTCCCGGCCCCGATCGAGTACGAAGCGACCTCGGTGCAGATGTGCGGACTGAACCCGTGGGCGATCGGCGCGGCCGCACCCTCGGCCGGGACCATCGTCGGTCAGCACGCCATCACCGGCAACGCCGTCTCGTGCGATCCGTTCGCGTACTTCCGCGACAAGCTCATCGGCAACCCGTCGATGTTCGTCCTGTCCCTGCCGGGCCTGGGCAAGTCGACACTGATCCGCAAGATTCTCCTCGGGGCCTGCGGATGGGGACAGACACCGATCGTCGCCGGCGACATCAAAGGCGAATACGTCAAGCTCACCCACCTGCTCGGCGGGCAGGTCATCACCCTCGGGCACGGCGGCGGACACCTCAACCCCCTTGCCGCCGGGGCCCTCGGGCAGGCCGTCGTCCGCGCGATCACCGCCCGGAAAGCCGAAACCGACCCCGATCGGATCGCCGAGCTCGACGAGCTGATCGACGTCGCCACCATCACCATCTCCACCCGACAGATCAACGCCGTCTGCGCCCTCGTCGAGCTGATCCGCTACGACACCCACTCGGTGAAGGCCTTCGAGAACTCCCTGATCGGGATCGCGCTGCGCGAGCTGTACGCCGACGGCGGATTCTCCTACACCCACCCTCCGCTGCTCAAAGACCTCTACGCCCGCATCGACGCCGGATCGGCGGACATGCTTCAAGCTGCCTACAAGACCGACCGCGACGGCTACCGCGAGGCAATCACCGAGCTGATGCAAGCCCTCGGCGCACTGACCTCCGGCCCGCTCGGGGACATCTTCGCCGACCACACCACCGAACCGATCGACCTCGACGCACCGATGATCTGCATCGACGTCTCTTCCCTCGACCGCGGCGACACCACCCTCAAAGCGGCCGTCATGCTCTCCTGCTGGGCCGACGCCTACGGCACCGTGGAAGCGGCGCACCTGCTCGCCGACGCGGGCCTGGACCGCCAACGCCTGTTCCTGATGGCCCTCGACGAGCTGTGGCAGGTCATCGGCGCAGGACCGGGCATGGTCGCCCGCGTCAACGAGATCACCCGCCTCAACCGCACCGACGCGACCGGGCTGCTGATGATCACCCACACCGGCCGCGACCTCGAAACCCTGCCCACCGAAGCCGACATCAAGACCGCGAAGGGCTTCATCGACCGCGCCGGCATGGTCGTGTGCGGGGGACTGCCGATCGGTGAGGTCGAGCGCCTGTCCGGGGAGCTGAAGTTCACCGACGCCGAAGCCGGGATGGTCACCTCCTGGTCGCGCGGGGCAGCGCTGCGCGGGTCCGAACGGCGCACCGTCCGCAACCCGATCGGGCGCGGGAAGTTCTTGATCAAGGTCGCCAAGGACAACACCCCCGGCATCCCCATCCAGACGGTGCTCACCGACGTCGAATACGACACCGGGGTGCACGACACCAACGCCCGCTTCGCCGAGTACTTCGCCGGCGGCCAGCACCACGCCGCTGATACCGACGACGCCCACTACGCGCACGACACGGCACTGGTCGGAGCGCAGTGATGACCGCGGAATACCCGCGCGCTGAATACCCGGCGCAGACCCGCGCGTGGGCGCTCGAAGAATACGAGAAATCTCGACACAACTATGCCTCCCGCGCGGAATGCGTTGCTGCCTTGGCTGTCTCGATCGGGGCGCATGAGAACACCGTGGCCCGGTGGATCAAGGACAAATACGGTTCGCCGCGTCGTCCCGCAGCGGACGAGGTGGCTGCACGACTTCGTGCCGCCGAGGAGGAGATCACGCGACTGCGTTCGGAGAACCGTTCCCTCAGCGAGCGTTTGGCCGCCCACGCCCCGCGATCGATCGGCGCGGAGTCGATGTCGGCGGCCGCGTTGTGAAAAAAGGCGGCGCGATCGCTCTGACCGTCGTGCTCGCGCTGGCCCTGTTCGTGGTCCTGTTCGTCACCACCGGGGTCCGAGAAGAAATACCCACCAACTGCATTCCCGGGAAAGGCATTTCCTCCGCCGCGGGCGGGGTTCCGGCCGGGTCGTTCGCCAAACCGATGAAAACCTCCGAGGCGCAGTTGACGAGCCCGTTCGGGTCGCGGTGGGGGACGATGCACAAGGGCATCGACCTCGCCGGACCCGTCGGTACACCGATCTACGCCTACGCCGACGGCATCGTCACCCAAGCCGGACCCGCCGACGGGTTCGGGATGTGGATCGTCCTCGAGCACAACATCGACGGGCAGACCGTCTCCACGGTGTACGGGCACATGTTCCCGGGCGGTGTCCTGGTCACGCCAGGCGAACGTGTCACCGCCGGTCAGCACATCGCCGACGAAGGCAACAACGGCGACACCACCGGCGCGCACCTGCACTTCGAGTACCACACCGGCCCATGGTCGCCCGACAACGCGATCGACCCGCAGCCGTTCTACGAAGCCGCCGCCGAACCCGGCAGCGGACAGACCGGCCAGAGCCCACTGCCATCCCCGTCGACGCCCGCCCCGACCGGCGGCAGTACAGCGGAAATGGCGGCGCTGCCCGCCGACGTCGGATCCGAAGAGCACTTCCAGGTCGACACCGTCCGCGTCGCCCGCGCCATCCACGCGAAGTTCCCGCAGATCACCACGATCGGTGGGTGGCGCGCCGACGGTGGGGGATTCGACGACCACCCCTCCGGCCGGGCCGCGGACATCATGATCGACAACTGGTCCTCCGAGGAAGGCAAAGCGCTCGGCGACCAGGTCAAGGACTACCTATGGGCGAACCGCGACTACCTCCAGATCGAATACATGATCTGGCGACAGGAATACATCCCCTCCCAAGGTGAACCGAACACCATGGAGGACAGGGGATCTCCGACCCAGAACCACTTCGACCACGTCCACGTCACCACCGTCGGCCACGGCACACCGGCACCCGGCCAGACCTACGGGCCCGTCCCCGGCGGCGGCGGATCCGCACCGAAGGCGACCGGGAACTGCACCACCGCACCCGGTGCCGGCCTCGGTGATCTCGGAGATCTCGCCGCCGGCCAGATCCCTCCCGAGTTCGAGCCGTGGCTCGCTCTGTCGTCCGCGCAGTGCCGCGAGCTCTCACCCGCGATCCTCGCCGCTCAGCTCAAACAGGAATCCGGCTTCACACCCGGTCTGACCAGCCCGGCCGGTGCCGAAGGGTATGCGCAGTTCCTCCCCGGAACGTGGGCGTCGTTCGGTTTCCCCGTCGACGATCAGGGCGTGGTCACCGGAGCTGCGGGGGAGGGCGATCCCAACGACATCGGCGACGCCGTCATGGCGCAGGGACGCTACAACTGCTCGGTCGCCGACACCCTGCGGCCGGGGATCGAATCCGGCTCTATCACCGGCGATCCCGTGGAGCTGATGCTCGCCGGATACAACGCCGGCCCCGGAGCGGTCCAACAGTTCGGCGGCGTCCCGCCCTACTCGGAGACCCAGAACTACGTCACCACCATCACCGCCACCGCATCCGACTACGACCTGGCCCGATAGCCGCCACCGACCAATGCTCGACGGAAAGGCCCACTCATGAGCACCGCACCGACACGCACCAGCCACCACCTGACGTCCCACGACCGACATCGAGCACTGACAGCCCTTGTTCTGACCTCGGTCATCGTATGGACGGTATGGGCTGTTCCCGTCGCCCGACTGATCCTGGAGTCGATGATCACCACGATCGAGGACAGCGGCCGCGCCGCAGCGACCAGCGACGTTCTCGCGCACGGTTGGTGGGCCGTCATTGCCGTCACCGCGGCGATGACCATAGGCAGCCTCATCGCTGTCGCCGACGCCTCTGCGCGAGCGCAGAACTGGACTGTCACTGCGCTCCGCAAAGCCATCCACGTGGCGGCGACCGCGCTCGTCATGTGGGCGATATGGACGGTCAGCGTTGTCGCCGCAGCAGGAGTCCCCACCGTCGGCTAGCGCGGCACACAACCACATTTGTTGTCGGTGGCCACCAGGACACTGGCACCATCACAGACCAAGGAGCACAGACATGGCACAGATCCTGCACAACCGCCAGGCAGACGCACCGATCGTCGATTGGCTCGAAGTCATCGCCAAAGCCGCTGCGCTGGGCCAGATCTGCGACACCGACGCTGAATCAGCGAACGACCTCGACTCGCAGGAGACCACGAGATGAGCCGAAGAGCAGGCATCGTGTTCGCGTGTCTCGGTCTCGTCGGAGTGGTCTCCATTGCCGCTCTGGTCGTGTTCGTGTTCCGTGGTTCGGACACACCGCCACCACCGGGCACGGACGCCGGGATCGCCATCGACCCGTCGGCCACAGACCCGGTCGGCGTCGCGACGTCGGTGATGTCCGGTGTGTTCACCTGGCAACCGGCAGTGCAGGATTCACCGTGGGATGCCCTGCACGCCCAACGCGACAACGTGACCGGATCGATGGCCACCGCCGCCGCCACGCCACCCGATCCAGCGCCGCAGCCGATCCCGGAGTGGTCGGCATGGGCACGCAGCGGAGACGTCGTCACCGCCGTCGCTCGACCGGACACCAGCGTCTACGCCGACGGCACAGCCGCCGAGATGGACGGTGACAACCAGGCCACCGTAGCTGTCGTCATCGACCGCGTCGTCCAACACCGCAGCGGTGAGATCACCCCGTTCACCAGTTACACCGGAGCCGTCGACCTCGAACGCACCGACGACGGCTGGAAAGTCGCGAACTACCGCCTCGTCAGCGCAGGCCGCTAGCCGACCGGCCACCGGCAACACCCTCGCTGGCCACACGCCGCACGCACCGCAGAGAAGAAGGGTCGATGTCATGGGAAAAGTCGGAATCCTCACCGAAAAGCCCTCCGCAGCTCGCAACTTCGCCGCCGCACTGGGCGGTATGAGTGGCACGTTCGCAGGCACGGAGTACGTCATCGTCCACGCTCGCGGCCACCTGCTGGAGTTGAAAGACCCTTCCGCAATGGTGCCCGCGCCTCTCACCGACAAGTACAAGAGCTGGGAGCTCGAACATCTCCCGTGGAACGCCGACGACTTCCGCTGGGAGCGAGAAATCCGGCGCCGGGTGTCCGGCGGCAAGCTGGTCACCGATCCGGACGCCAAAAGCCTGCTCCTCGAGCTGAAGACGACCCTCTCGGGCTGCGAGAGCATCTGCAATGCAGCCGATCTCGATCCGACCGGTGAAGGCTCACTGCTGGGCTGGGAGATCGTGGAGTACCTGGGCCTCGAGAACAAGAAGCTCGAACGCATGGAGTTCCTGGACGAGACACCGGCATCGCTGCGTAAGGCATTCACAGCCCGTCGGCCGGTCACGGCGATCGCTGCCGAGGGCGACTACCGCAAAGCCGACTTCCGGTCGAAGTGGGACATGCTCTCGATGCAGTTCACCAGAGTTGCGACCAAGACAACCGGGGCGAGCACGGTACTGCGTAACGGGCGGCTCAAGTCCGCGATGGTCGTGATCGTCGGTGACGGGCTCGACGCGCACCACGGATACGTCAAAAAGGCGTTCTACGAGAACCGGTTTCGGGACGAGAACGGCGTGACGTACACCGACCCCGACGTCGATCGATTCGAGAACGAGAACGATGTTCCCGGCGGCCTTCAGTCGTCACCGGTCGTCCACGACGGGACCACACGCAAGAAAACGGGACCGCCGAAACTGATGGACCTGGCCGGACTGTCGTCTCTTTTGTCTAAGAAAGGTTTTGGGGCGAAGAACGTTCTCGACACCTATCAGAAGATGTACGAGGCGCAGGTGGTGTCCTACCCGCGCACCGAGGACAAGTTCATCTCGATCGAGCAGTTCAACGAGCTGCTTCCATCGGTCGACGCGATCGCCGGTGTGGTGGGCGTGGATCCGGCGGCGCTCAGCCATCGCGGCCCCCGTACGAGCCACGTCAAGGCCGGTGGCGCGCACGGTGCCAACCGTCCAGGGCCCAACGTGCCGCCGAGCCTCGCGGCAGTGGAGAAGGCCTACGGCGAGCTGGGCAAAGAGATCTACGAGCTCCTCGCCAAGAACTACCTGACGATGCTCGCCCCCGATTACGAGTACGACCAGCACCGCGGGCACGTCGAGAAATACCCGAGCTTCGTCGGCACGCTGAATGTGCCCGCAGTACTCGGATGGAAAGGTGTGTTCGTCGTCGACGAGGAGGACCAGCAGACCGGCGACCAGCCGGAAGGAGTCACCGCGCTCGGTACCGTCGCGGACCCCTTCGTCCACGAAGGCTTCCCGCCGCGGCCGCCGCATCCGACGATGGGATGGCTGATGAAACAGCTCGAGAAGCGGAGCGTAGGTACCGGTGCGACCCGGACGAGCACCTATGCCGAGGTCACGAACAACTCGGCCGGCAAGGCCTTGATGGTCGAGACACGCGGCAAGATCACCCTCAGCGCGATCGGTGAACTCAACCATCGGATCTTGCCGGGTACACACATCGGGGATCTGACGATCACCGAGCAGGTCTTCGAGCAGATGGCGCGGATCGAGGCCGGAACCGGTGAGGCAGCCGACTATCTGTCCCTCGTGGCGGATCTGGTGCGCCGCGACCTCGAGACGATGAAGGCGAATGCGAGCACGCTGTCCGGCGAGCTCACGGCACGGATGGGCAAGGCCAGGGTGACCCGAGAAGCGGTAGAGATGATCGAGCTGCCACCGGAGCTGCACTTCACCCACGCTGGCACGGTCGTGACCCGCGCCAAGCGGGTCTTCGGTGGCCACCGGTTCACCGACACCGAAGTAGCGGCACTGCTCACCGGACAGGTCATCGAGATCGTCGCGACGAGCGCGAAGTCGGGAAAGACGTTCACCTGCACGGGAAAGCTCGAACCAGGCGTGAGGGAGAAAGACGGCAAGCAGTACCCACACGTGAGCTTCAACCCGCAGTTCGAGGAACGTCCACCTCGCACAGACCTGGTCAGCGGAGTGTGGAAAGGCAAGTCGGTCACGTTCAAAGGCCGCGGATGGGGTGCCAACGACCACTGGTCGGGCAAGGACTTCACCGAGCAGGAACTCGAGAAGCTACTGGCCGGGGAGACCATCGAATTCGACGCCACAAGCAAGACAGGTAAGTCGTACCGGGCCCGGGGCGCACTGGCCGCAGGTACCTACCAGGGCAGCAAGACCTTCGGGTTCAAACTGAAATTCGAGGACCGAAAAGTACCCGTAGCCAGGAAGAAACCCACCGTACGCAGGTGAACCAGTGCAGCAAGGCGGCAGCGGATCGAGCGGCAGGTTCAGAAGAAAGCCAGCTGCGCCTCGTCGACGCGGCCACGTGCGGCCTTCGTCCGACGGGGTCGGACCGGGGAGGAGTGCCGAGTCTGCGTAGCCGGTCCAACGCTCCCGGCTATGTCGAGTCCGGCGAACGCGCGGCGCGCCAACTCCTCTCGCACACGGAGGCGTTCGGCCATGCGGGCACGTCCGATCTCCGTGTCTCGGACGCTCCACTCCGACTCCCACGCAGCCGATCCCGGTGTTGGCGCACCCACAGCCCTCTCGGTCACCCGATCGAGTAGCTGATCGAACCTGTCAATCAGAACCTCGGCGAGGTCATCGAGCACACATGCGGGCACCGTGGCCACGTCGACGTCCGCGTTCCCGCTCACACGCCACACTGTAGAGCTGGATACCGACGAAACAGGGAGTCTCTGTACAAGTTGGCCTCACTGAACGCAACAGACGTCCTCGCGCCGTGACGCCGCTCCGAGTTGTCCAGGACACACCTCGGAGTGTTGAGGACGCACCTCAGATGCAGCTAGTTCGGCATGATGGCGCGCCACGCCGAACCCAATTAGATCTCTTGTCAGATCTAATTGTTAGGGTCCATTGCATGACCGCCGCCGAACCACTTCGTCCTGAGCTCGCTCCGCCGCCGCTGCCCGAGGCAGACGGTGGATTCAAGACGATCTTGGCCGACCCCCCTTGGCGATTCACGAATCGCACCGGCAAGGTTGCTCCGGAGCATCGCCGCTTAGACCGTTACTCGACCATGGACCTGGCCGGCATCAAGGCCCTGCCGGTGGCGGACGTCGCCGCCAAGGATGCGCATCTGTACCTGTGGGTACCGAACGCCCTTCTCCCTGAGGGTATGCAGGTACTCGAAGCATGGGGTTTTCGGTACGTGAGCAATGTCGTCTGGGCCAAGCGCCGCAAAGACGGCGGCCCCGACGGCCGTGGCGTCGGATTCTACTTTCGCAATGTCACCGAGTTGATCCTGTTCGGGGTCAAAGGCTCCATGCGGACTTTGGCCCCGGCTCGTAGCCAGGTCAACATGATCGAAACCAGAAAGCGAGAGCACTCCCGCAAGCCCGACGAGCAGTACGACTTCATCGAATCATGCTCACCGGGGCCGTACTTGGAGATGTTCGCCCGCCACCCTCAACCAGGATGGACGGCTTGGGGTGACGAGTCGGAAGAGAGCGCCACTCCACGAGGGCAGGTCCACAAGGGGTACTCCGGGGGCGAGATTGTGACGCCGGTGCGCAAGCACCAGCGGCTCGTGGGCGAGGAACGCGAGCTCGCAGCCAAGAAGCTCCGCAAGGAGTACGAAGCCGGCGCGAGCATTCGCGACCTCACAGCTCAAACCGACTATTCGATACAACGAGTGCGGACTCTCCTCAAGATGACGGGTCCTCTGCGCGAGCAGGGTAAACACATCGAGTTGTGACGCCAGGAGCCATACTGTCCCGTAGACGGTGCGTGTCCGATGGCCAGCATCCACGTCCCCGCGTGAGACGAGCGTTACGTGATCCGACGGCTCACCTGGCACACTGACGGCGGTGAGTCCAGTACCGACGGTCGGCAAGATCTCGTTCACGAAGTTCACCGCCCCTGAAGCAACGATGCAGCGGTTGGCGCAGGTCGAACCCGGAACGTCCACCGCACTGCAGGTACAAGCATTGTTGGACTCCGTCCCCGAGGGCTCCGTCCCTGGCCCGTTGTGGAACGATTTGCTGGACTACGACCCACCGCTGACGACACCACGCGCCACTCCGGGTGACCAGCTCGCCGTCGACAACGAATTGCTTCGAGCTGCGCGGGAATCTGCCGACTGTCAGTACGTACTGTTCTGGGCCGCCCTGAACCTCGCCGATACCCGCCTGGACGAGATCACCCGTTCCATACTCACCGATTCGAGCGGTCGATTCGATGCCACTGCGGTCGACCGGACAGAGTTGCAGAGACGCCTTACGCTCCACGCAGAAGCCACCGGGACCATCGACTTCCCCAAAGACGACAAGTCGGTCACCAATATACTGAGCCTTCTCGAGCGATGCCTGATCATCGTCCCCGAGAAGCGCGGCGGTTCGATTGTCGGCATCGAACAGATGTTACCGACGCGCGGCGCTGCAAAGTCACTCGTAACCCTTGTGCAGCAACGACTTCTGCCCCAACGAGTCGAGGCCGTGCCCGGTGGAGAAATCGATTTGGCCCTCGCGATCGGGGCCAATCGGTGGCTCGGCCTCTCTCGATCCGAATTCATCAACGCGGTGACACAGGTCGACGAGCCCCAGCGGCCTCGAACCACCCGCGAAGATATCCCGGCTGGTTTGAAGGAGCTGGCGACGCAGCTACGACGGAAGCGCCAGGTCGTCCTCCAAGGACCACCGGGGGCCGGAAAGACATACGTCGCCCGGCAGTACATCGCCTGGGCCACCGCCGGCCGGCCCGAAGAGAGCCGGCTGCAGGCGATCATTGACGCTCTACCCGAGAACGAGCGCACCATCGCTGCTATCACGACCGAGATCACGCGACGCGGGCTTACCGCAGTCTGGGACATCGTCCAGTTTCACCCCGGCTACGACTACACGGACTTCGTACGAGCATTGGTCGCCGAGCCCCATGCAAACGGAGTGACCTTCACTCCGAAACACCGAATCTTCAGCCTGATCGCGGCAGTGGGCGTCGAACTCCAACGCATCAACCACCCCGCCGAGCTGGTTCTGGTTCTCGACGAGATCAACCGCGGTGACATCCCCAACATCTTCGGCGAGCTGCTCTACGCACTGGAGTATCGAGACGAAGCAGTATCGACCCCCTACTCCATTGATGGAGATGCGTCGATCACGGTGCCTCAGAACGTATCCATCATCGGGACGATGAACACTGCCGATCGCAGCATCGCCGTGATCGACTACGCACTCCGACGCCGCTTCGTCTTTCTCGACATCGCCGCCACCGACGCAGCGCTCCACTCTTACCCATACGACGGGGAAGCCACCCGATCCGCAGCCCTGTACTTGGCGAACCTCACCCGAACAGCATTGGCCGACGCCCCGACAGGACTCAAGGTCGGCCCGTCCTACTTCCTCGCCTCACGGGACGGGACCGACACGGCGATACACGTGCTCGCTTCACGCTATGTCTACGAGGTGTTGCCCCTGCTCAAAGAGTACGAAATGGAAGGCGAACTCGACCCAACCGCCCTGGTCGACCTTCGGCAACGCTTGGGCATCTCTGCCGCCGTATCCCAGCCAGATCAGGTCTCGAAACTGGCCCAGCACCTGACCGATATTCCATCGGCCACTACGTCATCCCTCGAGGACGAGCCAGCGGCCGCAACTGCGGCGGAAGCGAGTGCGGCCAGTGGCACCGACAGTCAAGATATCGCAACCGTCGAGCCCACCGACCCGTGATTACCGCAAGCCTCCCCATCATCGTCCAGGAGCGGCAATCCACGACGATCGGCTCGGAACTGGCCGGCTCAATCTCGACCGCCTTCTGGAAGGCAGCCGACTGCAAGGTACAACGCGCGCCAGGAGACGACGCGTGGACGTTGACTGCGGGTGACAGCACCGGCGTCATCCGTTCCATCAGCCAAAACCATGACGTGACCCTGAACGTCACCGCCAAACTGCGTGGCGCAGATGTCTTCTTTCTAGCTGACTACGCCTTCGGCCAACGCCATGAACCACTGCGGATTTTCGATTTCGATTCTCCCCTAGTGGACGCCGTGCGGGACGACCCGACAGCGTGCCTACTGATGTGGCACGCCCGATCGATAAGTCAATTCGCGTCGAGATGGCTTCGGCGAGACTACAGACGCCGAGACCAGACGTTCACCGGCAAGATCAAGGGCAAAGTCTTGGTAGGTCAGTACGTCAAAGGTCACCTGGCCGTCGGGGAGCCCAACACCGTTCCCTGCAGAACAATCGAACGAACGCAAGACACCGCGAACAATCGAATACTCAAGGCCGGTCTGAGGTACATCGCAGCCCTCAGCCATATACTTCCCGTCCCAGCTGCCAGCAGGGCCGTCATGAAGCAAGTCGCGGCCACACTTCCCAAATTCGCGCAGGTTTCCGACATCAATCTCACACCCGCAGACATCCGAAATGTGTCGACGCGCGGGCCTCAACGCCACTACGGTCCGATCCTCCGCGCGACGCAGGAGCTACTCGCGCACAAATTCTTGACCGACCATCATGGAGACACGGAAACCCAATCGTTCATGTGGCATATGCCCACTCTTTTTCAAGAGTCTGTACGCGGCCTGATCTCATCGTTTCCGGATATAGCCCTCGACACAACAGCACCTCCGCGAGCCACCATCTACGACAACAACGGCGTCAAATTACGTTCCAGCCCTGTCGATCCCGACTTGGTCATCAAATCTATGACCAACGGAGCTCACGTCCTGCTCGACACCAAATACAAACAAGCCCTGTCCCAAGGAAGTTCTCAGTCGTCCGAAGATGGCGAGTCGCTCGAACTGCCGAACAAGTTGAAAATCAAGGTCAGTCGCGCTGACGTCTATCAGGCGGTTGCTTACCGCAAACACGACCGGTGGAAGGGCGCGCTCTCAGGGCTGCTCTATCCGGTCTGCCTCGAACCTGGACACAGCCTTCCACGCCCCCTCCAGATACACGGGTTCGGCGAGGCCATCTACCTCGTTTTCATCGATATCGGCCCCAGAGCAGGCGACAACATCGGCGCGTTCCACGACGTGCTGCGCGAACTGGTCGCCGTACCCCACGAAGCGAACCTCGACGCACTGCATACCTGACCGACATCGGGACCAAGAGCGCAGTCCATGTACATCGCCGACACGGCCGCCAATCTGATGGATTCGCCCGGTACGCCCACGTTTACCTTCAAGTGTGACAGCACACCGTCGCACAAGACCTCTTGCACAGTGGCAGCAATGGGTTAAGGTTGACCTGTTCGACCGTCGATGAGGGTCACGGTCGAGCGTCCATCCAGCAACAGCGCTGCACCGCACCACTTTCGGTTGCCGGTGTCCTCATGCTGTCGGCTGGCCGACGCTCCCAGTGAAGGCCCTCCATGTCGATTCCTCATCCGCTCTCGCCGAGCCATTTTCCAGTCCCGCCCCATGTCGACGGTGGCGACCGTCGATGACCACTCGCACCGTCTCGACCGCCGAGTTGCAGCGCCGCTCACAGATCGCTGCCGCCGCCTACGAACGCGGTCGCCGCGCCGCCCTGGCTGCCGCACGCCGCCGCAGTCTCCCCGACCGGGCACACACCCGGCGCGAAGAAATTCGCGCACGCTCGCACTCCTACGAACCGCGCAGTGACAGTCGCGCGTTCGGTCTGCTCGATTCCGACCTCTCGCTGGCGCGGGCTACGGCATTTCTCGCCGCGACCGGTGTCGCACACGAGCTGATCGCAGCGCAGACCTTCACCGACCCGGTGCAGCAGGAGTGGGCGGACGCCACGTTCGACCGCACGGCTGTGCACGAGGATGCATGGCGGGAACGGTTGATCGACAACGGCATCGACGACGCGGTACTGCGCCCGGGTCTGTCGCTCGACGTCCTCGAGTTGCCCGCCGAGCTCGATGGCCTCGACTTCGACGACATCGCCGAACGCACCCTCGATGTGTCCTCCACCGCTGCGGACGTCGAACCGATCCGTCTGGCCGATCTGATGCTCGAGACACCACGGCAGAACCGCCCCTCGGACTCGGTCATCGACATCACCGACCGAGTCGCGAACGTCATCGAGATCGACCGCGGTGTCGACACGGCCACCGGGGCTGGTGTGGACGCATGGTGACCAAGAAGCCGACCTCCAAAGGGGCCGGGACATCGTCGTCGATGTTCCCGCTGATCGCCGTCTCGGTGGTGATCGTGTTGATCGCGCTCGGCTACGGCTCACTATGGCTCGGGCACGTATTCGTCGACACCGGTGAAGATATCCCCGTCAACCCGTTCGGGGCACTGTTCTCGGTCGCCGGCGGGACGCTGACGTGGCCGAGCGTGTCGACATGGATCTTCGTGATCGCGGTGATCATCGTCTCCGGTCTCACCGGCGTCGTCACCGCGGCCCGCGCAACGGGCAGCGGCAAGAAGAACGATGTCGACGCCAAGGCCCGCCTGATGGGACCGACATCGAAGCTGACCGGGGTGACCGGCAAGCAGGCACGCGAACGCGCGAAGTCGCTGCGATCCGATCTTGCCGAGTTGGACACCCTCGACGACTCCGACATCGGAGTCGTCGTCGGCCGAACCGTCCAGGGCAATCAGAAGGTGTTCATGTCGTGGGAGGACATGCTGTTCGCCCTCGCCGGTCCTCGTATGGGCAAGACTGCTGCGTTGGCGATCGACGCACTGTGCACCGCGCCCGGCGCGGCGCTGTTCACCTCCAACAAGCGCGACGGCCACGATTTCACTCGCGGTGTCCGCGAGGAGGTCGGCACGGTGTGGCGATACGACCTGCAGGGGATCGCCGAAGGGCCGCTCACCACGGGCGACGGGTTCTGGTGGAATCCGCTGCGCGGAATCGACACCATCGTCGCCGCCCGCAAGCTCGCCTCGTACTTCGCTGCCGCCTCGCGCGATGATTCGGCCAAAGTCGATGCCTACTTCGACGGCGGCGCGCAGGAACTGCTCGCGCAGATGATGTTCGCGTCCGCGTGCGGCGGCGGAGATCTGCTGCACGTCTACGGTTGGCTGTCCGACGAGGCGAACGAGCTCCCCCAGAAGCTGCTGCTGGAGCACGGGCACGCCATCGTCGCGATGCGCCTGAAATCGACGAGCGATCTCAACCCGCGCCAGCGAGATGGTCTGTACGACATGGCTCGCCGGTTCATCGGCCTGCTGGAAGAGAAGTCGTACGCGATGTCGATCCTGCCACCGAACCGAGCCGACCTCGGGGTCGAGGACACTCCCGACACCACGATCGGTGCCGGAGTGAGATATCCGCACGCGATGACAGAGTTCGTCGTCGAGAAGTTCGTCACCAGCCGTGACACCCTCTACGCGCTGTCGAAGGAAGGCCCTGATTCCTCCTCGGCGCTGACCACCGCGCTGATCGGGTCGATCATCGACGCCGCCCAGCGCGTCGCACGCCGCAGCCCGCGCGGCCGGCTACAGGTACCGATGCTGTGCATCCTCGACGAGGCCGCGAACGTCTGCCGCCTCCCCGAACTCCCGGCGTGGTACTCCCACCTCGGCTCGCAAGGGATCTGCGTGATGACAATCGTGCAGAACCTCTCCCAGGCCCAGAAGGTGTGGGGCCAAGACGGAGTCAAGCAGCTCCTCGATGCCGCGAACTTCCTCTGGTACGGCGGCGGACTCAAGGACAAGACCACCCTGTCCGAGCTGTCCGCGCTCGTCGGTGACCACGACGTCGAACGCTGGTCCAACTCCCGCAGTGGCGGCATGTTCGACAGCGGCTCGTCCTCGAAGTCACAGTCCTGGTCGAAAGAGCCGATCCTGACCGTCGACGACCTCGGAGCGATCCCGAAAACCCGTGCACTGGTCTTGATCTCCGGCAACCGGCCGGTGTTGGTGGTGAAGGTGTACTGGTCCGACGGACCGAACGCCAACGGCATCAACTCCTCGTTCGCCCGCTACGGCATCCCCGAAAAGGACCGGATCCAGATCGAGCGAACCGCAGCCCCGACCGCAGAGACAGTCACGGCCATCAGCGACGAGGAGCCGTACCGATGACCGAATACGACGAGACCAGTTTCGACGAGACCGAATTCGACAAGACGACATTCGACGAGACCGGACACGACGAGATCCCCTCGACCGACAAGGAAAAACCCCGACGATTTCCCACGTTCGACGCTTGGTTCGATGCGTGGTTCTCGGCGATCGTGTCCCGCAAACTGTCGTCCTCGCCCGGCAAGAACCAGGTGTTCTGCCCGAGTTGGTGGGAGCACCCCGAAGTCGTGGTGCGGCTGCACTCGTTGTGGACCGCATGGGAGTCCGCGACGGCCGCCGATGACGACGGGGCGGCGATGTCGGGGTGGTGGGTCCATCACGCCGACCCACAGTTGCGCACGATGCTCGACGCCGAACACGGCCCGATGTACCGGTGCAGCCGCGATTCCCATCAGAACACCCCGGCGCTGCGCAACGAGTTCGTCGCTGCACCGCCCGGATGGTTCGACGACTTGGGCGTCTGACCGCGAAAACCTGACACAACCCCTGACCGAAGTAGCCGAAAGGCCCTGGTGGGTGGCTAGACCCACCAGGGCCGATGTGGCCGGAGAGTGCGTCTCCGACCGACGACGACGGTAGCGACCGCCTCCCACCACAGCAGGTGCGGGTCGCATACGCCCGTCTCGCCCGACTCTAGGAGCGCACCCACCATGGCCAGAGATTCCGACGATTTCCAGCTCGATTTGTTCGCCGAGACAGAGGACAGTGACACCCATGATCGACCCGATAACGCAAGAAATAATGAAGCTGTATCTCGAGCACCAGGGGCTGCCGCCGGAGTTGAACCCGGACGATCAGCAGGAGTTCCTCGAGCGGGAGAGCGAGCGGATCGCGGAGCGGATCGACAACATGAAAGTCCACATGCAGAGCCAGGTCCTGGAGAGGTATCTGCGGGAGAACGGGGAGCCGGCCCCGTTCATGGAGCAGGTGGGCTTGATCAACCAGGCGTGGGCGCAGGCGACGGACTTCGTGATCAACGAGGAGATCTACAACCAGCTCCCGGTGGAGATGGAGGCCTACCCACCGGATCAGGAGAGCCCGGAAGCGGAAGCAGAACGGGATCGGGCACGGATCCAGGTGCACCGGAGCGATCCGGAACGGTGGCGCAACCCGCTGAACTGCGCGGATCCGATCCAGTCGACGTTGTGGCTGACGGACGCACTGTGGAAAGACAAGCCGGTGCAGTTCCGGTACTACGCGATGCATCTGCTGCAGGCGAGGATCGAGGACGACCTGCCCTACCCGACGTCGCAGAGCCACCCGCTGTTTCCGTCGTTCACGAGCCTGCTCGACGAGAGGGTGGCCGAGCACGCGGCAAGCGGAAAGTAAACCGCCGCAGCGAATCCGACGCCCAACTGGACCTGTTCGCGTTCGACGCGGACGGGGCCGCACCGATCGACCCGAACGCCGCCGATATCGGCGGGACACCGCTCCCCGACCCGGTCGATCCTGAGATCCTCGCCGCCGAGACCGCTGCCGACAACGAACCGGACGTTGCCGTGCAGATCGCGGCACCGACACCGACGGAACTCGTGCGCGATGCTTACGGCCGGCTGGCGCGTGCGGACGAGGCGTATGTGCGGCTGGCGCGGATCCGCGCCGACCTCGACGGGACGCTGACCGCCGAGCAGGTCACCGATGCACTGATGGAGCTGCGCCGTGCAGGCGATGTGTCGCTCATTCCCGAGGAGAATCAGAAGACTCTCGGGCCCGACGATCACGCTGCGGCGGTGAGCTTCGGCAACCAGAGTCGGCACCTGATCGCCGTCGACGGCCGCCGCGTCGACCAACTCCTAACCACGCAGAACCCTCCCGCGCCCACCGGCGAGACCGACTCCCCCACAGTCGAACCGACTCCCCAGCCACCGGCGTCTACACCGACCGAAGCTGCGACCGTCACGCCGAACACCGCAGTACCGGACACCACCGAAGGGATGGTGGTCGACACGCAGACGGTCGCCGAGCGATTGTGGAATGTCGAGCCCGTCGATTTCCGGCCGGGCACCGAGATACTGGTGCCGTCCGGAGCGAAAGCCCGTGTGGCGGCGAACATCGAGGCGCTGCGGGTGCTGGCGGATGTGACCGCGCAGGATCGCTACGCCACCGCCGACGAGCAAGCGGTCCTGGCGCGCTGGTCGAGTTGGGGCGCGACCCCGCAGGTGTTCGACCCGCGCCGCGACGACTGGACCGCCGAACGCGAGCAGGTCCGCGCCCTACTCGACGACACCGCGTGGGCGCAGGCGCAGCGGACCATCCTCAACGCTCACTACACCGACCCGGCCATCGCCGCGGCGATGTGGAAGGCCACGATCCGGGCCGGTTTCACCGGCGGCCGTGTTCTCGAACCGGGTTGCGGGTCGGGAACATTCATCGCTCACGCCCCCACCTCGGCACAGATGGTCGGGGTTGAGCTCGACGCCACCACCGCCGCGATCGCCGCCGCGTTGAATCCGTCCGCGCAGATCCGCGGCGAAGGATTCGAGAAGACCACCGCACCGGCGTCCTCGTTCACCGCGGCGATCGGCAACGTCCCGTTCGGTGACTACCGGCTCTACGACCCGGTCCACAACCAGGCCAAGCACTCGATCCACAATCACTTCATCGTCAAATCGTTGGCGATGACCGCACCCGGCGGGTACGTCACCGTCCTGACCTCCCGCTACACCCTCGACGCCCAGAACCAGCGGGCCCGCCGCGACATCGCCGCCCTCGGCGACCTCGTCGGCGCAGTGAGGTTGCCGTCCAACGCATTCCGGCGGGTCGCCGGGACCGAGGTCGTCACCGACATCCTCGTGTTGCGTCGCCGCGCCGACGGGGCGAAGCCTGCACCGTTGACCGAGCGGTTCTTGCAGCTCGAGAACGCCACCGCGCTCGATGATGCCGGCGAGGACAAGGGCGTTCCGATCAACGCCGTCTATACCGATCACCCGGAATGGGTGCTCGGTGAGCTGCGGGTCGGGCACGGGATGTACGGCAACGAGACTTTGTCGGTCGACGCCCCCGACAGCGACGTCGACCTCCCGTCCCTGGTCGAGGATCGGCTCGGAACCATCGTCGACGCCGCGAAAGCTGCCGATCTCGGACATACCGCATCGTGGCGCGACACCCTCGGCCCGACCCGAGAGGACTTCGAACGCGGTCTGCTCGCCGCCGGGAACACCCTCGAGGAGACGGACCTCGCGGTGGGAACCCTGCGGCACGACGCGCAGGCAGAGACCATCGAACGTTGGAACTCCCGCGACTGGGAGCCGGTGAGCACCCGCGGAGCCAAACAGGTCGCCGAATGGGGACAGTTGCTGGCCCTGCGCGACACCACCCGCGCGTTGATCGAGTCGCAGAAGGACGCCGCGACCAGTCCCGGGCAGCGGCAAGCTCTGCGGGAGATCCTGGGTGAGCAGTACGACGCCTACGTCGGCCGCTACGGGCCGATCAACCGGTTCGCGATGACCGTGCCCAAGGACCTCACCGAATCGCAGCACGACGCCGCTCTGGCGAAGCTGATCGACACCTGGCGTAAGGACGAAGGCGTCGCTGGAGACCCGTATGCCGGGGAGATCCCCGAAGACGTCTACGACCGGCTCTCCGACGATGCGTGGATCAATCCCCGACAGCCCACCAAGCTGCAGAGCCACCTCGGCAAAGCCCTACGGACCGATCCGACGTTCGCGCCGGTCTTCGCGCTCGAACACTTCGACGAGGAGACGATGACCGCCCGCAAGGCGGCGATCTTCCACACCGACGTCCTGCATTCGCGTGAGCTGCGGGACTACGCCGAGACCGTCGACGAGGCGATGGCCATCAGTCTCGACGAACAAGCCCGCCTCGACGTCGGGCGAATCGCGGAGCTACTCGGGACCACCGTCGAGCAGGCCGAGACCCAGATGGAAGGACGCGCTTTCCGCACGTTGACGGACCCGACCCGATGGGTGTCGTCGTCGACGTATCTGTCGGGCAATGTCCGCACCAAGCTCGCCGACGCCGAAGAGGTCGCCGCGCTCGATCCCCGCTACCAGGCCAACGTCGACGCCCTCAGCGCGGCGATCCCGCCGCGGAAGACCGACGTCGATGTCTCCCTCGGTGCGCCGTGGGTGCCGATCGAGACCTACACCCAGTTCGTCCGGGAAACCTTCGAGGTACCGGCCGATGTGCCGGTCACCATCGAACGGGCGTCGGGGCGCTGGGAGGTCGCTGTCGGGCACTACCCGGGCAGCAGTGAGCAGGACCTCAAGTGGGCGCTGATGCCCAAACGTCACGCATGGTCGACGAAGTTCAACTTCGAGCACCGGCCCGCCGAAGACCGCGGTGTCGCCAACGCCGGGATGCGCGCTGGGGACTACACATGGAAAGAGCTTCTCCAGGACCTGCTCAACAGCGACACCGTCGAGATCACCAGCTCGAAGGAGTTTCGTGATCGAGCGGGCGCGGGAGCAATCCACGATGCTGCGACCCGCGCCGCCCAGTCGAAGGCCCGGCGACTGTCCCAGGAGTTCGGGCAGTGGGCGTTGCACGCCGACGAGGTCCGGCGCGAGCAGCTCCTCGACATCTACAACGACAAGTTCAATTCCCTGGTCGCACCGGTGCATTCGGGTGCGCACATGTCCTTTCCCGGTCTCGGGGACAAGTACTCGCCGTACCCGTATCAACGCGACGCCGCGGCCCGGATCGTCTCCGAGCCGACGGTGCTCCTCGATCACGTCGTCGGGGCCGGCAAGACCGGCACCATCTTGATGGGCGCGATGGAGCTCAAGCGCCTCGGGCTGGCGAACAAGCCGTGGGTGGTGGTGCCCAACCACATCATCGACCAGGTCGTCCGCGAAGCAGGCCAGTGGTATCCCGGCGCGAGAATCCTCTCCGGATCGGCGGCCACCGACGCCGAAGGGCGCCGATTGCTCGTCGCCCAGTCCGCCTCGCAGGACTGGGACATGGTCATCGTCCCGCGGTCGGTGTTCTCCTCCATCGGGGTCGACCCCGGTACGAAAGCGGAATACATCCGTGGACAGGTCGCCGAGCTGGACGCCGAACTCGGCAACGTCGACGAAGGTCTGACCAAGAAGCGGCTCGAAGCGATGAAAGCCAAGCTCGAAGAAAGACTCGAAACCGCCCTCGAACAGGCCGGGAAGGACCGCGGGCTCACGTTCGAGGCATCGGGGGCGGACTACCTGTTCGTCGACGAAGCGCACGAGTTCAAGAACCTGGCGCGCGCCTCCGGGGTCGCCGAGCTCGCCAATTCCGGCTCGCACCGCGCGACCGACATGGACCTCAAGCTCAACTATCTGCGGTCGATGCGCCGCGAGGAAGCGATCACCAAAGGCATCCCGCCCGAGGAATACATCGAGCGAGTCGCCACGTTCGCCACCGGCACCCCGGTCGCGAACTCCCTCGCCGAACTGTGGGTGATGCAGCACTACCTGCGTCCCGATCTCCTCGAGGACGCCGGGGTAGCCTCGATCAACGACTGGGGGGCGACGTTCACCGACACCGTCGAACGAGTCGAGCTGAACTCGTCCGGATCGAGACTGCGGGCAGTGACTCGGGTCGGGGAATTCACCAACGTCGGCGATCTCATCGGCATGACCAGCGTGTACACCGACGCCGTCACCCGCGATCAGGTGCCGGCGAATCTCCCGGTCAAGGACGGTGGCCGCAACACCGACGTCACGTTCACCCCGGCGCTCGAGGTGCAGGACTTCATCGCCGACCTCGGGTATCGCGCCGATAATGCCGACGCCAAACGCCCCGACATCGACAATGCGCTCAAGGTCGCCAACGACGGCCGCAACGCCACCCTCGACCCCAGGGTCGCGCATCTGGATCCAGCACCGCCGGAGCATTCGCGCGCGCACATCGTCGCGCAACGAATCCTGAACGTGCACAACGAATCGAGCGAGAACAACTACCTCGATGCCTCCGGTGAACCCCACCCGACACCGGGTGCGTTGCAGATCGTGTTCTGCGACCGATCCACCCCGAAAGCCGACGGGTCGTGGTCGATCTACGACGGGATCCGCGCAGAGTTGCTCGCCGGCGGGATGGAGCCCGCTCGGATCGCCTACGTCCACGACTACCCGAAGCCGTCGGAGAAGGCCCGCCTGTTCGAGATGTGCCGCACCGGAAAGGTATCGGTGGTGTTCGGGTCCACCGAGAAGATGGGCACCGGCACCAACATCCAGGACCGCGCAATCGCACTGCACCACGTCGACGTGCCGTGGCGACCGGCCGACCTCGAACAACGCGAGGGCCGAATCATCCGGCAGGGCAACCAGAACGCGCACGTCAAGGTGTTCAACTACGTCGCCGAGAAGACCTTCGACACCGTCATGTGGCAGACCGTGCACCGCAAGGCGCACTTCATCGAACAGCTCAAGAAAGCGGACAGGTCGATGCGGCGGGTGGTCGACCTCGACAGCGACTCGCTCGCCGAGAACTCGGCGATGACCAAGGCCCTGGCCACCGGTGACGATCGCTACATTCAGCAGATCGAACTCGACTCCCAGCTTCAGGAGCTCCAGTCCGAAGCGGATTCGCATTTCGCCGAGCAACGCTCCATCGAACGCGACCGCGACCGGCTGCGACGTGAAGTGCCCCGCGCGCGCCAGCGGGTCGCCGGATTGAAAGAAGCAGCACCGATCCTCAAAGGCCGGCGCGAGGTCGACCAGTGGCCCGGTATGACCATCCGCGGGGTGTTCTACGACAAGCGCAGTGACGCCGCAAATGCGATGGCCACGGCGTTGCAGGGCACCTACCAGTCCCTCAAGGGCGAAGGGTTGACCAAGACGATGGTGATCGCGGAGATGAGCGGATTCCCGATCGAGGCCTCTCGCCCGGCCCAGGACAGTGCGCTGTATCTGTCGTTCTCCGGTCTCGGGTCGTCAACGAAGGTCATCGAAGCCCACGATCTGTATCCGAGGATCGGGGACGGCGATCGCAGCCAACATTCACTCGGCCTGCTCACGCGGGTGGAGAACATGGCATACACCGTCGACACCGACCTGGCCAAGGCCGAACGCTCACTCGATCGAGACGAACAACGCCTCGACGACCTCGAACTGATCGAGCTCTCGGACTTCCCGAAAGCAGTACAGCTCAAGGACCTCTCGAACGAAGTGACGCGGCTGCGGCGCGAAATCAAGGACGCCGAGACCAGCCCAGAAGCCCTCGCGCGCGACGCGGCCCGTGCCGAACGCGCCGCAGCGAAGGGCCGCGAGCCGAAGTGGTCGCTGATGCTCAATCCCACCAAAGCCCTTGTCGAAGAACTCGGAATGGGAAGCGCGGACGAAGTGCGGGCCATGATGCACGCCAAATCCGTGGCTGCTCAACATGCGAGCGCGCAGAGCGCAGGAGGAAGCGAACATCGGCAACCGGGCGACACATCGACTCGGCCCGGACACTTTCTCCGCGCGGTAGAAGACGGTCCGGGGCCCGCCAAGCCATGGAAGGGTACCGAGAACGAGGGGCCGGAGCCGGGTCACGAACCTGACAACGGATACGACCTCGACATGTAGAAACAAGCTGCCCCGGAACGAGGTCTCGTTCCGGGGCAGCTTGTTCTGTCAATGGTGTTCAGATGGTCGTGAGCGTCAGCACCTTCCCACGATTTTCTGGTTGTAGACGTACGACGCGTGCACGTACAGCCACTGCGGAGCAATATCTCGCGTCTCGTTGACGTAGACAAGGAACCATCGGTTGGTGCGGTAATTGCCGGTGGCCCAATCGCCGTCCTGCCAGCACTTGACCCACGACGGCTGAGTATTGCCGTGCCAGGTCACATATCCACGAAGGGTGCCCGATGCAGTGGATGGTGCCGTGCGGGCAGCAGCCCCTGTCTGGACATCGACGATCGGATACGTCGGGGGGCCAGCGGATGCCGCCCCGGCTCCGGCAACTACGAACAAAGACGCCAGTCCCACGACGAAAGCAACGCGAATCTTGAGTAGCAACGAACGGGGTTTGTCGGTGATGACCGTCATCGGTCTTCCTTCCGGCAGGGGCATCGTTATGTGGTCGCGATGCCTATCTAGACGCACCGATGGTCACGGTCGTCCGTGGGCGGGCGAACCACGACTGCACAAATAAGCGATGCAGAGGTTCCCGAAGGGGTCTTTCTGCAATCTCGCGTGCAGTGCGGTACGTCCCGGTGCCACGCGAATAAGACTGCCTCACAACGTAATAACGTGGCAATAGCGCCCGATACACTAGTTCTGATCAGTTCCATGTTGTACAGATACGCAACTCTTGTGCGCGTCTGACCACACAGTTACGCTAGTTAGCGCATATAGCCATGGCCTGCGCCGTCATGGCGTGACCCCTGTGGCAGATGGGGCTCGAACGGACAGCGACGGAGGTACGACGGATGTTGTGTGCATTGTGTGCGTCGGATACGAGGGTGACGCGAACCGTGGCGATACCGGAGGGCTTGAAGCGAGACCGCCTGTGCACAAACGGGCATCGCTACAGAACGATCGAGTCCTCGATCGGGTGGGAGCTCGAGGATGCTCGACTGCGTAACGGTGACGGATCCATCGGCGGCTATTTCGACCGAGAACTGCTGCGCAACGATGTCGTCGAGAGAACGTTCCTCCGGGTCAGCGAGGAGCGTGCCGAGGAGATCGTCGCCGGAACCATCGACGCGCTACGTGCGCGAATGCGCACGCAGGGCGTACTCGAGAAGATCGAACGCACGACGAAGGACGGGACCACCGAAACAGTTCTCGTCATGGACGTCGTAGTGATTCGCGATGCAGTCGAGCACTACCTCAAGGAAAATGGTCACCACATGCTGCACGTGCTCTACGCGATGGACTATCGGGCACGTGGGAAGCGCGGTCGGCCGGGGTGGGCTCGCGCGGAGGACGTCCTGGCATGGCTCGGTGACGAGTACCCAGATTTGATCTCCGGTCACGATCAAGTCGAACGCCCGACCGTGGATCGGGAGAGCTGGACTCCGCGTGCCACCGCATGGACTCCACGCCTTGTAGTCAAGCAACCCTCAGGAGCCGAATCCCAGCGTGAGACTGTCGATTTCGGGCCCAAGAAGTTCCTCGACAGTGTCCGCAAGGCAATGAAGGGGCGGCCGCACGCCCCTCAGGTCGCGCAGTACGTCACGTGGTTGGTTCTTCGTCCGTTAGCTGGACAGACCGTCGTCACCACCAGCCAACTCGGCGTCGGCGTCCTGAACTACCTACGACGAATCGATGACATCGCCTACTTGCGGTGGGCGACGATTGTCAAGAACATTGCGGACATCGAGAGCTTCCACGCGGAAACACGTGGTTTGGTCGTCAATCCATCACCTCACCTGACTTTCAACAAGATTGCACGACCCATTGAGTTCGAGCCCGTGTAGCCAGGTCCTGTGCCGCAAACGCAGAAACCGCAGGTCGCCGTGCGGTTCTGGTTCAATGAGGCATGACCGAAGGCGCGCCCGAAGAACCTGCTGAGGCCGATCCCGTACACGCGCGGTTCGTCGTCCTGGACACCAACATGTCCGGGCACAAAGGAGAGTTCGACGCCTTGTGGGTGCAGGGGCTCGCGGCGCGCCTCGCTGCCCAGGGCGTGCAGTTGTGGGTTCCTCAAGTAGTCACCTGGGAATGGGCCGACCACGCTGCGGCAACACAAGCGGAAGTGCTACCAGCGCTCCGCAGACTCGACCGTCTGAACATCCCCGAGATGCCAGTTGCCCCGACGAAGACGCTGACCAGACCTGAAATTGCCAGCGCGATCGAGGAAACCTTAAGGCGAATGCCGAACGTCGAGGTCGTCCCGGTGCACGGCGGGTCTGCCATACAGGCCCTCAAAGATCAGATTCTTCTGACGGGTCCCGGGGCACGAAAAGACGGAGTCAAGACCGGAGCCGCCGACTCGGCACTGGTGCGCGACTCGACAGAGCACATCGGACGGCACAGGGTCGGTGAACTCGCATTTCTGAGCAGCAACAAACCCGACATCTACAAGACCCTTGGCACCATCCCTGGTGGTCAAGATGTCAAGGTGTTCGGGAACGAAAAGGCGTTGATGGACGGTCTCGCGTCCTTTCATGCCGAACGGAATCAAGAAGCCGAACAGAGGCGAGAGAACGCTGAGGTCCACAGCGCCATCGTTAGATATTTTCGGGAAGCAGAGCAGGATCTACACGACGGCGAGGACGGACACGGCGTGCCGGCGGAATCGTGGGCGACCAGGTTGGTTGCCGACATTGATCTATCAGGATTGCCCTCTGATCCTGGTGCACAGTTCGATCAGGTGACCGCCGTTCAAGTCCATCCCAACTCGCATGTCGTGGGCATCTCAGGCGTAGGTATCGACGAGTCCGAAACTGGAGACATCCGCTACGCCTCGTTCGATCTGACATTGGACACCGTCATTGAGGTCGAGGGGTACACAGTCGACAATCGCGACGGCTCGATCTTCCCAGGCAACGACGAAGTGGACACTCTGCTCCAGATCGGATGCGTCGCGGAATTTCGGGGTACGGACGTAGTGGACGTTCGCCAGGTCGATCGAGCAGTCGCCGCTGACTTGGACTTGGATTTCGGTGATGACGCGGATGCACAGGAATGGCTGGCCGAATATCTGAGCGAGTTGACGGACACCCGCGTCCAAGACGACCCTGCAGTCGGGGGCGGGAGCGTACCCGCTCGCAAGACCTTGGTCACTGCGGCCGGGCAGCTGGTCGCGAGTATTCACTTCGAGCACCCGCACCCCGACTCCGCTGCAGGCAACGGTGCAGTCTGGTCCGCTAGCTTCGCTGTCGGACCCAACGATGAATTGGTGATTGCCGGTGGTATCGAGTGCCTTTACGACTCGTCTGCCGAAGTGCGGCTGGGAGACGATGACGTCATCTACGTGTCCCCTCCATACAGGTTGAGCCCGGACGGCGCTGCGTTCATCAAGCTCATGGCCGAGGTTGCAGCCGCCGCGGTCGCCGCCGAATTGGCCGCTGTACAGACAGAAACTGATGAGTGACCCCAACGCAGAACTGGCCACACCGATGTTCCGGTATTCGGAAGATCAGAGTCCGTAGTCGTTATCGTGCTGGCGTTCGGTGACGACAGGGTCGGACTGGCGTTCCGGACGCATTGACTGCGTGCGGGTGTGTGACCGCCCGGGGCTAGGCGCGTCGGCGACCAGGCGCGCGATTCGCTTTTGCGCGTCCGAATCGCCTGGTTCGATGCCGGTGACACGGTTGTCGGTGTCGGTGAGCCCTTCGATCGGAGAGGCCGCAACCGCGCGTGCGGTACCGATGACGGCACGCACGCGCTGTTCGGCAGCATGGCGTTCTCCGGCCAACGTCACTGCCCGCAGACGCCGGCCTCGTTCGGTGATGGCGGTGTCGAACACAGCCGCGGCGGCAAGGTCGGCGGCACGACGGTCCGGATCGGTCGCGCGCTGCACGATGGCGGACCATTCACTGTTCTCTGTCTGAACACGTCCGATGGCGTCCTGAGCTGCGCGTTGGGTGTCGCGGGCCTGTCGGGCGAGGCGCTCTTCCCGTAGTCGGGCGTCAGCGACGGCAGGTTCGAGGGTCTTGCGGTCGCGCCGTTTGGCGGTCGACAAACGTCCGGTGAGTGCAGCGTGTTCGGTGCGCGCCGCCTCGTGTTCTGCCCCGATCCGGCGCAGTTCCGCCGCGAGCTCTCGGGCTGCGGCAATCGCTGCAGCTTGCTCGTCGAGCCTGGCATACAGCTTCTCCGTGTCCGCGACGACGGTCGGTGCGGTGCGCGATCGTCCAGCACGGTCGACGAACGCGATCAACTCCGCGTCCGGGACAAGTCGGATCGGGTCTTGCTGCATCTTCGCGAGCAAGGCGGCGTCCGCCGGCGAGAGCACCGGTTGCGGATCGTTGGTGGTCTCGCTGGTGTCCTCCACCGCCAGTTCTGTCGGGGCAGGCGCTTCGCGCTCGAGCTGCTCGACCACGGTATCGATTTGTGGTGCGTCGACGACCTCGGCGGCAGGTTGCACCCGCGTCGACGGGGCCGAGGTATCGGTCATCGCTACACGCTTCGCTGCCTGTTCTGCCCGCCACAGCATCGCTTCGGTGCGGTCCACATCGGCCTTGAGATCAGCGAGAGCAGCGAGGTCGATGCTCTCAGCCGCGAGGCGTGCGGTGGTGACGTCGACGGCGGTGGCTTCTCCCCCGTCGGCCGCGGTGACCCGCTCGTACTCCGCGGCAGCGGCGTGTGCCCGCGCACGGGCGGCCGTCGCGGTGTCGTCGACTAAACCGGCGCGCCAGATCTCCCAATCGAGACCACGCTGCGCGAGGGCGCGGGCATCGTCATCGTCCCCGGCAGCCGCAACGTCGGCGGCAACGGCGGGCCGGATGACGGTGTCGATGTGATGCCAGAGCGCTTCGGCCTCGAACTCGCGGTCGGTCCACTCCTGGCGGGTGTCGAGCATCTCGATCCGGGCGGGTCGTTGCCGGTCGGCTCGCTCCTGCAGCTCGGCGAGCATCGTGCGGGCATGGAACTGTGCCGAGCTGGTGCCGTCGGAAATCCGCGCACGTAGCTCCCGGTACTTGACCTTTGCGTCGTCGAGATCAGCGGTGAGCAGTCGTACTCGTTCGTCGGTGGTGACCGTCGGGTACGGCAGCTCGATCGTCTCGATCTGCGAGCGCAATGCATCCCACACGTCGGCTTCGGCATCGTCTGCACCGGACTCAACGACGTCGGAACCGGTGTACTCGTCGTACCCGCTGACGTACTCCGGTGGTGGTGCTTGGTCGTAGTCGACCGGGGCGTCGAGTGCGTCGAGGGAGGCGAGGTAGTCAGCGTCACTGACCAGCGGGATCGTCGGCGCGGCTGCGTCGACTGCTGCTGTGGGCGCGTTGACCGGTGCCGGGAGGTTGTCCGGATCGGCGAACTCGGCCGGCAACACGTCGGCGGTGGTGTCGCCGATCGTCTCGTCGAGCGGGGAGAGGGCTTCTTCGTCCTCGACCGACAGTGGCTCGATGGGCGGCGGGGTGTAGGTGCGGGCGAGGTGGTTCTCGCGCACCAGCATCTCGGCCCGCCACGTCAGCGCGGTGGCGAGTTCGTGAGCGGGCAGGGTGACACCGTGATCGACCGGGTCGATGCCGCCGTGCAGGAACTCGTACGCGGTGCCGAGCAACTGTCCCGGGGTCCACAGGGTCGGGTCGGCGTCGTCGACGGTCGCCACGAGTGAGGGCCACGCCGCATCCGACATCACCCGGACGGCAGCTGTGTAGCCGAGCAGTTCGGTCAGTACCGGTGCCCACGATGGTGCGAGGACCGAGCCGTCGGTGTCGGCGTCGACCGCGGCGGCGGAGAGTTCACCGGACAGTCGCCACCACAGAGCGGCAGCGGGCAGCTCGTCCGGTAGCGGCGACGTGGCGAGGGAGTCGCGGACGAGGGTGTGGACTTCGATTCCGGCGCGGGCGGCTGCGGAGAGTCGGTCGGCGAGGATCGGGAAGTACGGATCGCGGGCGATGTGGGTGTCGAGTTCGTCGACGAACGGACGCCACCGCTTCACGGCGTCGTTGGTGGTGCCGATGACGGTCTCGGCGCGGCGGTCGAGGCTGCGTTGCGCTTTCACCGATGCGGCGGCGAGCTGCTCGGGTCCGGTCGGACGACGGTCGGCCGGGTCGACGTCGTGCGCGGCGCGGAACACCGCGAGATCGGTGAGCAGCCCCCGGTCGGGCTCGTCGGTGAGCAACGGACGCGCCCACACCGGTGCAGTCGTCGGTGTCCACGTGGCGACGTCGGCGGCGATGCGGCCTCGATGACCAGTGATGGCGTCGGCGCGGGCGTCGAGGTAGCTCGCCCACTCCGGTTCCTTGCGCAGTGCGTCGGGGATGGCGGGCAGCCACGGCAGCGGTCCCTGCGCCGATGCTCCACGCGCGGTGGAATGGCGTCCGGTGGAGTCGAGCCGCCAATCCAGGACTGCGGCCCGGTCGAAGGCGCTGCCGAGTTCGCGTTCGCTGATTGCGGTGTTCAGTGCGTCGACCGGGTCGCGTCCGTGCGCGGCGAGGATCGCGAGGTGTCCACGCAGGACCGGCCATGCGGCGTCGTCGGTGAGGCCGGCGATCGCAGTGTCGGCGGCGGTGTCGATCGCGGCCATCACGGTGGGTCCGGCGAGGACTTCGCAGGCGGTGGCGACGGAGTAGTCGTAAGCGTTCGCAGCCGGTGCCAGATGCGTGTGTGGGTCGGCGGCGGCAGCGAGAGTCGAGTGCGCGGAGACCTGTGCACCGTCGCGGCGCAGGATCGCCCGGAAGTCGTCGACGGCGGTCGGGGGCAGCATTCCGCGTTCGGTCATCGCGGTGTGCAGGTCGCCGTCCGATGCGGTCGCGAGATACATGTGGTTGTTCAGTCGCCCGCGTGTGAGTGCGACGTAGGCGAGCTGACGGGTTTCGTCGCCGGTGGCCACGACGTGGCAGGTGTCGGCGGTCGAACCCTGCGCGGAGTGCACGGTTCCGGCGTAGCCGAGTTCGGTGGCGGACTGGACGTAGTCCGGTAACAGGGTGACGGTGCGTCCGAGTTCGAGGTGGCGTACTACGAGTGATCCGTCGCGGCCGACGTTCTCGACGGTCCAGCGGTCACCGTTGCGGACCCAGTCGGTTTGCGAGAGCGGGTTGCGGCGGTCGTTGGAGCGGGTGCGGACGATGTCCCCGACGCTGGCGCGGAGGCCGTCGGCGAGGACGGCTTCACGCCCGACCTTCGTGTCGGTGGCGGCGAGGCGGTCGGCGCGGGCGCGGGTGTTGAGTTCGGCGACGAGTTCACGGGTGGGGGCGAGCAGCAGTGCGTCCTTGCCGGCGGCGCGGTCGGCGCTCCACGCGCTGTAGGCGTCGTCGGTGACGGTGGCGATCGAGCCGACGTGCAGCCGGGAGTGGTCGATGTAGAAGCCGATCGCGGCGTCGTCGCCGTCACGCAGTGCGAGCGATGCCGCGCCTTCGGCCGCGCCGGTTGCTTTGTCGCGGAAGCGCACCACCTGCGAGAGGGTGAGTGCGCCGACGCGGTCGTGGATGTCGCGCAGCACGCCCCCGGATGCGACGGACGCGAGCTGTTGATCGTCTCCGATCAACCGCACCGTTGCACCGCGTTCGGCGAGGGCGGTGACTGCGTCGTCGAGGTCGAGGGTGCCGGTCATTCCGGCTTCGTCGACGATGACGAGAGTGTCCGGTCCGATGTTGGTGTACCACTCGGGAACGGACACCGGATCGCCGTTACGCAACCGCTTGGTGATGTCGACGAACTTCGCCAACGTATCGGTAGTCGTCAAGATATCTTGACGCAGGACTGCGGCGGCGGCAGCGGTCGGTGCGAACCCGATGACGTGTCCGCCTGCGTTCTGCCACGACCGTGTCAGTGCGGTCATGGCGGTGGTCTTGCCGGTTCCGGCGGGTGCGAGTGCGAGCTGAAGTTTCGCACCGGAGGTGGCCATCGCGCGCACGAGTGAGCGTTGTCCGACGTTGAGTTCGCGGCCGTTCGCTGCGGACTCGAGCAGCGCCATCTCCACATGCTCGTCGGCCACTGCAACACCGTCGTTGCGCTGTGCAAGGGCGACGATGCGCGTCTCTGCATCGAGCACTGCATTGGTGGTGAACAAGGTTGCTTCGTGGCGGGTGTGCACGTCGCGGCCGTCGCGTCGACGCATCACATTCGGGGCGATGTCTGCGGCGACGTCGTCACTGAGTTCGTCGCCGAGAGTGACGGCGAGGTCGGTGCCGCAGGCGCGGTCGGTGATCGCCTCGACGAGGTCGGTGATGCGATCGGCCGGCGGGTTGGCGGTGCGGACCTGACGGATCGCTTCGGCGCGAATGTTGTGCCGTTGGTAGCGCGAGCGTGCGCGGGAGACGACCTCGACGACTTCGGCGGCGGTGTAGTCGATCCAGCGCGGGTCGTCGATGTCCACGCTCGCCCGGGTGCGTTTCTTGCCGGTCACCTCGGCGACCATTTTCGACAGTGCTTTCGGTGATCCGAGGACGTCGATCGCCTCGGCGCGCCACCCTCCGCGTTGCTCGGCGTGCGAGCGCGGTTCGTGTTTGGCCTGCCGGGTTTCCAGGGTCGCGCGCTGCGCGAGCCGGATCGCTTCGATGGCGGTCGGTTCGCGGTGATGCTCGGCCTGGAACTCGCGTGCGAGTTCGGCGGTGCGCACGACGATGGCGGCGTTGCGGGAGGACCAGCGTTCGGCCAGCCGTGTGTCCAGGCCGACGATTTCGCGGACGGGACGCTTCGACCTGTCCTCGCTCGGGCGTTCGGCGAAGTCGACTCCGATGCGTTCACGCAGTTGCGCTTCGAGGGCGGTGTTGTAGACCTCGGAGGCGGGAACGTTGTTGCGGTACAACGCGGCACCGTCGAGCGCGAGCCACTTCGTTGTCCCGTCCGGCAGGGTTGTGGAGACCTTGTTCGAGATCGCGACGTGGGTGTGCAGGTTCGGATCTCCGGCGCGCGAATCGCGGTGGGTGAACGCTGCGGCGATCAATCCGTTCGCGTCGACTTGCGCGACACCGCCGTTGCCGAGACGGGTGAAGCAGGCGTGCTCTTCGAGGTAGTCGAGGGCGGCTGCGATCGCGGCGTCGTGTGCTGCTTCGATTTCCTGGGAGATCTCTCGCGGCGCAACTGCCCACAGTGCCGAGACCGACTTGACGGGCGTGAACGTGAGGTCGAATCCGGCGACGGCTTTGGTGTTCTGCCGCCCCGATTTGGCGACCCACCCGGACAGTTCGCGCTCGTCGGCCGGGGCGCGTCCGTACTCGCGCTCGAACATCTCGCGTGCGACGCGGGTGCGGATCGTCGCGCGCGATTCGGCCTCGATCGGTGCGTTCCATTTCTCGCCGGCCGCGAGGTTGTGCTCGACGAACGCCTTCGCGCACGCGATTCGATAGTCCGACGCTCCGTTGTCGATCTTGAACGCACGTCCGAGCTTGATCGCCGCCGACGCTGCGCGCTCGGCGTTCTTCGTCGACGCACCGGCAGCGAGCTCGGCCGCGAACTTTTCCGCGTACATCGTGTCGGCCTCGGGGTGCAGGCCGTCACCGAACAGGGCCTTCATGTGCGCCTCGGAGACGTGCTCGCCCGCGCCGATCGTGTTCAGCTCGGCGAGGCCGGACCCGGTCCAGCGGCCCGGTGACTCCCCTTTTTCGGAGTAGTACTCGGCCAGTGAGGCGGCCCCTCGTTCGGTGGAATCTGCCGCTGCGACCTGCCTGGTCAGGTACGTATACCCGTCCCCAGCGGTGAGCTTGTGCAGACCCATCATGGACCGGACCCTACCAGCGAAATCGTCAAAGTGGCCTGAATGCATGAGGTCTGTGGGTTGGTCTTGGCTTTTGGTTGTAGATCGGTGGTGATTGGGCTCGGTGGTCTTGGGATGGGGTTTCTGGGGTGGTGGGTCGGTGATGTGGGAGGAGGTTGTGTCAGGATCTGTGAATTCGAGGGTGTTCGGGGTTAGGGTGGGCGGCATGGCGTCGACTCAGGCTCGGATGACTGCGCGTGCTCGGGCACGGGCAGCGCAGCAAAAAGTCGTCGCCGACCGCAAAGCGCGCGACGAGAAGAACATGGGCTCGTTGACGGACTACTTCGCGGCCGCTGACCAGATCGACGCGGCCCGGCTGGCGATGGCCCGCGCACTCGACGACATCCGGGGCCGGGAAGGAACACTCAGCGCCGCTGCGACACTCGCGGGGATCACGACCGGCGAAGCTCGCAAACTTCTGGCACTGCTCGCCGACACCGCAGCGCCGTCGGCGAGCGCGGACACCGGCGACGACACCTCGGACTCCGACTCGGACTCCGACTCGGATGCAAACGCAGAATCGCGCGATGGATCGGCCCTGAACGAGCCAGGTGACTCGACGTCGACAGGCGATGCAACAACGAGCAAAACCGCGACCGTCGACAGCGTCCCGGCCGCCGAGCCCGCGACGAGTCAGGGCTAGCCGATGACCGCCGCGGTGATGCAACTGGCGTTGTTCGGCGACGACACCGACGCCGCTGAGCCGCAGCCGGTTCGTCGGGTGTGGCGACCGTTGCAGCAGCCGTTGACTGCGAAGACCGTGGCCAGGTTCTGGACGAAGGTCGTCAAATGTCCAGACCATTTTTGGTGGCGGGGCTCGGTGAGCCACCCCGACGGCTATGGCAGATTTACCTTCACCGACGGCGACGCACCACGCACGTTGTCCGCGCACCGGTTCGCTCTGCTACTCGAATACGGCGACCTCGGTGACGGGATCGTCGGTGAGCACGACTGCGACGAGACATTGTGCGTGCGGGTGGCCGACGGTCACCTCAAACGCGGTACCCAGTCGGCGAACCTCGCGCACGCCGTCGCGGCCGGACGTCACATCGGACCGACACCGGCAGGCGGGGATCCACGCGGACGGTACGGGCGCGCCGTCGCGATCCGCGACGCACTCACCGGCGGCTACGACGAACACCGAATGCTGGCAGCACTCGCCGGCCACAGCGTCGACGCGCAAGCACCACCGACCTTGTTCTGAGATCGACTCACGGCACCGACTGTGTCGGTGCCGTGTAGTAGACACACCTCCAACAGGCCCAGGGCCGCACACCGAGTCGGGTGCCGCGTCCTCACGCGAAAGGACCCACCCGGTGACCTTCTCCTCACTCGACCCCGACCACCGCGTCGTACTCATTCTGCTGGCGATCGCTGCCGCGGTGATAGCAATAAGCCTCGTGGCGCACTACGCGAAGAACGATCACGGATGGAAGGGAGTCGTTGCCAACCTGCTCATCATCGTCAGTGGAGTCGCAGTGATCGCCGTCATCGCGGTTGTCTCGCTCACCTTCATCGCCCTCGCGCTGGCTATCGGTGCAGTATTGCTGCTCATGGCACCACTGTTTCTGCTCGGTGGTGCCAGCGGTCTCGCAGGCCGGCGACCGCGCCGCGGGCACTACCGCGACCCCTACGGCAACGACTACTACTGACCGACACCGCCCATCTGCACACGATGTCGCAGTCACCGCGCCGGGGCGCTGTGCAATCGCTGCAACGGCGGCTGTGCTGGCGGTGTGCAACGCGTCGCGAGCCGACTGCGCAAGGGGCAAGCGCATCCCACCGACACGACGTCACCGTGCACGCGTGCACAGCATCGAGTGGACGGCTCCGTGGCGAATTCACGTCCCCAACTGATCTAGTTGTTCGATTTGCCGTGCATCCAACTGATGACGTCGAGGACGCGGAGCGCACTGATGTCGTCGGGTAATGCTGCGTCCGCTCTGATTCTCAGAAGTCGAGTGTGCAGCGCACCTCCGTCCGCGCGCAGCGCTTCCCGGATGGGATCACGGTGCACCATCACCGTATTCAGCACGCGCCCGACGACCGTGTCGTAGATCGGGACCAGGCGGGGGCGTTTGCGGGCCATCAACTTCGTGGCGATGGTGCGGCCGATGTCGCCCACGCTTCGGAGTTCGTCCTCCAGCAGCAGGATCGGCGCGTCGGGTGTGAGCCCGTCTGCTTCGTCGACGAGGTCGCGGTCCGGGCCGATAGCGTCGAGCAACTCGGCGAACCGTGCAGCTCGAGTGACGAGCAGTTCGCGCGCAGCGCTCGCGGTGACGTTGACGGACAGGAAGGTGATGGCGACGAGATCGTCGGCGGTGAAGCGGTTGCTGTCGGCGGCGCGGTTCTGCGGTGCCCAGCTGTCGAAGTACGCGCCGGTGTAGCAGCCGGCATCGAGGTAGGTGCTGCCGTAGTACTGCCGCAGCAGAGCGACTGCGTTGTCGTCGGAGTCGGCGATCAGGGGCGGTGGAAGAGTGATGCTCATAGCGGTCGATCGTGTCAGAGGGCAGTGGTGTCGACACCGGGTTCCGGGTGGGGTTCGATGCGCTCCATGCTGTTGACGATCAGCGCGGTGCGCTCCGGCGGACCGGACACACATGCGGTCGCAGCGATCAGGCCGGCCGTCTCGACGCACGATCGTCCGGTGCGTGCGAACGCGCGCGGGAACATCCAGAAGTCGATCGAATCGTCCGAGTCGACGAGTCGCCCCATCGCCCACTGGCCTGTCTGCTGATTCGTCTTCACCGTGACTTCCGCGAGGGTGCAGTGCACGACGACGTGCGTCCCGTTGGGGACATCGCCGGCGCGCACCTCCCGCACTCGCACGAGAGGCTGCGGTGTGGCGGCGTGGTCGTTCGGCATGGTCCCCAGGCTTCCACCAGGCTCCGACACGAAAGTGGCGTTGTGAGGCCGACGGATCCGATGTGGCCTGTCAGCGGCGGGCGCGCCTGGGGGTCGAGCTACGACGGGGTCGAGCTACGACGGGGTCGAGCTACGACTCGGTGCGATCGGGTGATCCATCCTGGGCGTTCGCCGTCGTCGGGAAGGTTCAGAGGTAGAGCAGGTTCATCTCGCCGGTTCCGTCGAATCGTTCGAGGCTGTCGAGGACGCCGTTGAAGTTCGCGGTCCGGCAGCGTCCGAGACCGACGATGAGCGCAAAGTTTCCGTCGAGGGTGACCAAATACGACGGGGCGCAGCCGTTGTCGGGTGAGACGTGTTCGCGGGCGTCGAGCAGTGCGTAGCGGACGGCGTCGGCGGCTGCTCTCTTGGCGGTGGCGAGGTCCGGCTCGGCTCCGGATGAGGTGATGATCTCGGGGTTGTTCTCGGGGCGGGTAGTGACGGTCCAGGTGATCATCGTCGGTGTTCCTTTCCTCGCGCTGTCGTGGGCGGGCCGTGTAGGACTGGAGCCTCGCACGGCGAGCGCAGCGAGTCGGGCGAGGCGACCGCCATTGTCGGTCGGGTGTGGATGGCCGGCGAAGCTGTGGATAACGACGTTCGGCCCCGCGGTGCGGGGCCGAACGTGTGGTATCGGTCAGGCGTTGTCGAATGCGTCGAGAATTTTGGTGGGGTCTCGGCGGAAGCGGCCGCCGTCGACGAATACCCCGACCGCGGTGCGGTGAACGCGGCGCAGCTCCTCCATGAGGGTGTCGTAGCCGACGCGGTCGGTGATGCGCCAAGTGATCGGGCCCATGTGCAGGTCTGCCCAGTGGACGGTGCGGCGTTGTTCGGGGACGTAGCGGCTGTGCGCGACGACGGAGTGTTCGGGGCCGCCAAGCCAGACGACAGATATCGCGGCGGCACCGAACTGTGTGCCGGGTTGCGCCGGGTGGGGGGCGTGACCGTCCACGCCGACGAGTGAGCTTCGGGCGGAGGCGAATCCGGCGATGAGGTCGCAGACGGCTTCGGCGCTGCGGAAGGTCATCATCACGTGCCCGAACGCGACGATCATCTGCGCTTCGTCGGTCGCGGCCGCAGTGACGGTGATAGTGGCGGTCTGTGGGCCGGTGACGATCGCGGTGGTGTGGGTGACGATGGCGGTGGTCCGCGCGTTCTGCGCTGCGCTGGCTCGGCGGCTGGGTCGGGTGGTGTTGCTCGACATGGTGACCTCTCCTGGAAAACGGTGGCCGGACCTTCGCCCTGCCAATTTCTTTTGCCGTGGTGGCTTGAGGAGAGGGCTCAGCGCACGGGGCGGCGGGTCAGCCGGTGGGCCGGAAAGTTTTCAGCCGAAGGCGTTCTGAAAAGTTTTCGGAGCCCTTGGGCCGGCGCAGCCGCCATCGGTTGATGCGCCGGCACGGGTGATGAACACTCGGAGAAGCCACAACGTCACAAGAAATTGATTTCTTCGATGCGGACGAAGCGCAGCGGAGTTCGATTCGGCGGCGGCCCGCAGGGTCGCGTGTGGCCCGCCAGGGCCTGCCCGAGGACTGCACCGGCCACCACCGGCGAGACGCCCGACGCCGCCGGGGTTCGGCGCTCCTGCAGCGCGGTGTGGGGTACCGCTCGCACGGTGACTGTGCGGGAGCCACGAAACGCCAGCCACGCTCGGTGTCGCGGTAGCTCCGATCTTTTCGGTGTGTCCGACGGTGGTCGGGTGTGCAGTTCCGGTCTGGGCGGATTCGGTGTGGATCGTTTAGACTTTCGATCAAGTTCGAGCGTCGATGAGGGTCACGTTCGAGCGCGCCCCACCCGTACCAATTCACCCCGCACTGCGTTCACCGCACTGTGGGTTGTGTGGCTCTGTGAGCGATCGGTACCTGTCCGGTGGGGATTTCCGCGCACCGAAACTGGAAGGCCCTCACCATGTCTGTCTCTCCCGCTGTCGACAAAGACACCGCCATCGCGCGCGCACGCGCCGCGATAGAAAACCGCACCAAATACATCGAGTCCCTTTTCGACGCCGCCCAGGCATCCGCTGATGCGCGCGAGAAGGTCGCCGAGGCGACGCGCGCCGCTGAACACGCGAACGCCGAACACGCCGCCGCGTACAAAGAAGCGATCGACGCCGGGTGGACGGTTGCCGAACTCACCGGAAGTGGTCTGACCGCTCCGACACCGGTGGGCAAGAAGGTATCCAAGGCGTCAGCGAAACGCGGCACCGGTCGCGCCACTGCGCGTCGCCGAGTCGGTGCCGAGAACACCGCCGCGGCACCGGACCGACACCACGATGACGACGCCTCGTCGCCTGCACCCGACGGGTCGAGCGAACCGCAGTCCTCGACTGCGCCCGCGCACTGAACACTGCTGCCCTCGCACCACCCGCACACCGGCACCGGTCGCGGATCCCCAGTGCGCCCCTGCACGCTCGACACATCTTCTCCGCGTCCGGGCGCACACCTACACCTCGAAGGACCACTTGCCATGAGCCAGCCCGAATTCAACGTCGAAGTAGCCTCCCTCGACCGCAACGGTGACCCCGGTTTCGTGCACTACCGCGGCGCGTTCTACACCTCCCGCTCCGCCGGACAGTTCGCACTCACCCAAGCAGCAGCACTGGCAGACACCTACGAGTTCGACACCGTCTCCGTCGTCATCGACGCAGTCGGCGAGGGCACCTCACGCCGTGATGTCGAGTTCATCGGCACCCCCGGCGAACTCGCCGCCGAACTGACCGCGCTCCCCGCCTACGCCTCCGGCGCGCGACGCACCGTCATCCCCGCACCACGCGCAGTGACCGCCGCCGTGGCCGCTGTCGTCGAAACGTCACCCCCGTTACCCGACTCGGCGGTCGACGGCCCCGACGCCGTCGCGGTTCTCGACGTGGAGGTGTACTCCACCCGGCCCGGCCCGATCCCCAACTCGCGCACCGACGTCGGCGCGTACACACCGCAGGATGCGCACCGCATCGCCGAGCAGCTCGCGGCAGATCTCGGCGGCTCCATCGAGCCGATGCGCAACGAGACGGTGCTGCGCGTGACCCACGACGCGGACGTCTCCGACACCGACCGCATAGCCGCCGAACGGTCCGTGCAGGTGCGGAACCTGCGGGCGAACCTCTCCGTCCTCGACCCGGTCGCCGACGCCGAACACATCACCGCCCTCGCCGCCGACCTCGACGAGCTGCGAGCTCGATCGACGCCGGCCGCACGCCCGGACAACACCGCAGCTGTGTCCGCGTCGGTATCGACGCCTTCGCTGGCGAACGCAGCGGACGTCGAACGCTCCTCGACACGTCCGCGCGGGTTGGTCACTCCCCCGACTGGACGCTCGTCCAGAGCGGCACAGGCCACCTCGTCCACGCTGCACACCGCCCCTGCCCCGACGCACACAGCGGCGATATCGCGGTCGGCCGATCACGGTCTCGGGTGACCACCGACCACCAGATCCCACCGCAGAGGAGGGAAGGGCGGCACCGACTACCTCGGCCCTCGCAGCGCTCCGACGCGGTCGGCGACGGTAAGCCTGCGTTCCGGCTCGACGGCGGCGACCTCGGCGCGGTCCTGGCGTTCGAGGCGGTGCTGTGGAACGAACCGATGACCGGCGTACTCCGCGAAGTCCACATCACGCCCGGCCGGGTACGCGTGGTCGTTCTTCAGACCGAACAGCAGAAGGGCCTCTACCCGCGATACACATCCAGCGGCGATCCTGATGCGCCGTATCTGGCCGACTACGACATCGACTTCGGCGACGAGGTCCGGATCGGCGATCGCCACTGACACCGCTCGTCCGGCTCAGCTCGGCCGTACGGGCGAGAAAGGCACCCACACAGCCGGTGTGGGTGCCTTTGTCGTTCGGGCCGGGTGGGCGCGTGGTCAGCGCTGCGGGTGCGGCGCGGTGCCGGGTGCGCCGAAGATGCCAGCCGAGCGTGCCCATGCGGTCAGGGTGCGGCGTTCGGCGTCGGTGGTCTCGTCGGCGTGGAGGTAGTCCCACTCCTGCAGCGCATCGAGGTCGTGGGCGTCGGCTCCGACGTGTCCGCACCACCACAGGTACGCCCCGATCGGGGACTCCACCTCGTGCCCGTGGGAGTCGACACTGCGGGTGTCTCGTTCGTTACGGGGTCCGGTGCGGGGACTGTCGAGGGTCACTGCCCTGACCGAAACGTGTTGAGCCGCTGCCACAGTGCTCGTTGAGCGCGTCCGTGCTCCACGAGATGTTCGAACAGGTACTCCTCCGGTAGCTCTTCGGCGGCGTGGACGATGGCCGTTGCCACGGTCCGGTAACTGCGTCGGTAGGACTGGGAGAGAACGATGTCGGCGTAGTGGACGGCGGTGAAGCCGTCTGCCCCGGCGGTGATGACCTCGTTCAAGCGGCGACGCAGGGGCGCGTCTTTGGCTCCGCCGGATCCGGATCGCATGAAGGCTGCGGTGACGCTCGCTGGGTCGTAGGGTTCGCCGGCCAGGGCGAGACCGGCGATCACGACGAACATTCGCCGGTAGGCGACGTCGTCGAAGTCGTCGGCGGTCACGATCGCGGTGATGCGCAAATCTTCGGCGGATACTCCCCCGGTGTGGGCGCTCCACATCAGGGCGCAGAGCAGCAGTGCCTCGGGGTCGGTGGACGGCTCGTGAGCTGTCTCGTTGTCGACGGCAGTGTCGTCGGCGACAGCGGCGAGGCTGCGAACGACACGCTCGGGCTCGTCGGGCGGTGGAACTGCGCTCAGTGGCGTCATCGTCGGGCTCGTTCTCGCAGGTCGATCTCGAACAGGGGCAACGGAGTGGTCGGTCAGGCGGCGGCGAGCTTGTCGAGGGCGTCGATCCGGAAGCCGGACCAGTGGGTGTTCTCGTCGACGACCACGACGGGAATCTGCCGGTAGCCGAGTCCGTTGGTGACGAACTCGCGGGCCGCTGCGTCTTCGGTGACATCGACGGTCGTGTAGTCGATCCCGTGCTTGTTCAGGCGTCGTTTTGTTTGATCGCAGTTGTTGCATTCGGGTTTCGTGTACACAGTGATCGACATAGCTCACTCCTCGAGAGAATTTTTCCGATAGGTTCCATTTTATCCCACAATGCCCCGATTAGCCATAGATGGAGCGACACAATTTATCTCGAACATGTTGGTGCACAATGGATTACCGGTTGTTAAGCAGATCGGAATTACGACGGTTGCGTTTCCTTATCGGCAGTACGGAAAGGAATACGAAAAAGCGACAGGCAATAGTTCATTCCACGTTCAGACCATGGTGCCGTCGCCGACTACTGGCGCATCGCCGTGATCGAGACATGCGAAACGCCGCCGGAGCTGTTGCTCTACGGCGGCGTCAGTCGGGGGGGTCGCGGTCGGTGGTCAGTGGTCGGACGCGCTGTTGCGGCGTTGGTCGCCGATGAACTTTGCCCTGTTCGTGGTGATGACGACCTCTCTCGTACCTTTCGATCCCAGCTCGTTGCCGAGACGGACAAGAGCGAACACCAGTGCCACTGCAAGAGCGGGAAATACGGTTTCGATGAGGCTGATGTCGTTGCCGTCGAAGCTCATCTTGACGTTGTATGCGGCAGCGGACACTCCGAGGATGCCCACCAAGACAGCGGCAAATCGGTTGAGCGCGTACCGAAGCCGGTCCACTGCGTCCGCGGACTCGAAGTAGCGTTCCGCGTTTTCTATGCTGTCGTCGAACAGGAATTCTTGGCGGATCTTGGCGTGGTTGCGGAAGGTGCTGAGGGGGTTCATCGGTTGTTCCTGTCGTCGTCGAGGGCGGCTCGAGTGAAGCTGCGTTTCTGGTCGTCTTCGTAATCGGCGCGGGTGCTGTTGAACTCACGTGCGATCAGGTAGCCGAACAGGATGGAGCCTGCGGTGAGGGCGGCTTTCCAACCCCAGGCGACGTCTGGGTAGGTGATGGCGAAGACGCTGGCGGCGACTACGGCGAGGCCGATGAGGGCGAGTGCGTTGCTGTGCAGTTTCACTCGGGACGGCTTGCGTATGTAGGCGGTGCCGACGGCGTAGGCCCCGGTGACGAGGACCACGAACACGATCAGTGCTGTGCGGTTGACGAGATCCATGGCGTTGTTCGTTCCGATCTGTGGTGTCCAGTCGTGATCGACAGCTGTGTCTGTCGTTGTGTCGTTGGTGGGTGATGTTGCCAGGTGGTGCCGACACACTGCTGGGTGTCGGCACCACACGGGGTCTGGTTGGTCAGCTGGTGATCTGTTTGCGTGTGGTGGTTTCTATGGCGACCTTGGCGCTGTCGTAGATGCGGTCGGGGATGGTGACGATGCCGGCCGCGAGTTCCGCGACGGTGCGCAGCGCTGTCTCGCGTTCCTGTCCGGTGGCCGAGGTGTCGAGGGCGATGCCGAGTGCGCTGCGGATCCGTCGCACGGTGCGTTGATCGTCGACGCTGGTCACGCGCAGACCCATGGTGCGGGCGTAGCCGTCGGCGCTGCGCCAGGCCGTGCGCGCCTTCTGCGCGGCTGTGGCGAAGGCCTGCACGCGTTCGGGGGTGTCGGGGCCGTGTTCGGGGCGAACGTCGTTCATTGCGGCGAAGGCGTCGATGAACGCTGCCGTTCGGGGCTCGGTGAGGTCGTCGAGCAGGGGCCTGACGAAGATCGAGTACGGGTCGGCCAGGTAGGCGGCGTAGGCGTCCGCGACCTCGCTGTAGACCGCGTGCGCGGCGGCGTAGTCGGCCTCGAGTGCCTTCTTCGCGTTGCGGCGGTCGACGAGGTGACTGCGGGTCCGGGTGATCAGGTATGCAGCCAGTGTGACCGAGACCAGGACCGCGGTGATGCCGCCGAACCAGATGACCGGTGTCCAGTCCATCGGAACGTCGGGTGCGGTATCGACCATGGACGGCGGTGCCGGGTCGGCGGCAGGTAGGTCCGTCGCCTCGCCGGTAGACACCGGCAGGAGGAGCGCTCGGACTGCGGTGGCGGCGATGGCGACGAAAAACCCTCCCCCGCATATCTGTGGGGCGGTCCGGGCGTCTCCACCTGACATGCGAGACCGGTAGAGCGTGGCTCCGCCGAAGATCATGCCCGCGATCCCGACGGCTGTGCATCCCCACAGGACGTACGACAGGAACACTTCGAGATCGGCGATGGTGGGTGTCGTCGGTTGGGGTATCGGGTTGTTCATCGGTAGTGGGCCTTTCCGGCTCGGTGGGGCAGCAAGATCAGGGGCGGCGGGCGAGGTGGGCTTCGGCGGTGGCGGCGGCGACGTCGTAGCCGCCCCACGGTGAGCGGTGCGGGACCGAGCGCAGGCCGATGGTGACGCCACGTCGGGTGATGACGGGCCATCCGGTGGGGCGTTCCCCGACGATGTTGACGACCTTCGCTGTCCACACCTGATCCTTCTGCGACGGTGTGCGCTCGGGGGTCACGATCGGGAGGTCGTCGAGCCAGCCGGGGTGGGCGTGATCGAGGGCGTCGCAGACTGCCTCGGACTCGTCGGCGCGGTTCTCCCCTTCCCACCGGCAGCCGGTGCACGCGCCGCGGTAGACGTCGCCGCCGACGCACTGGCAGGGGGTGTCCCTGCTCGTGTCCGGGCAGCAGCAGTCGAGGTCCGCTGCAACACAGGTGGGTTGGCAGGTATCGGTGGGTGTGGACGGGTCGCAGATTCCCGGACGGAACGCGTGGGAGGCGGCGGTTGAGCCGTGTCGTCCCCAGGTGGTCGCCCAGGCTTCGAATTCGGCTACGCGGGCCTGCACCCCTCGGGTGGGGCTGGCGAACAGGATCGGGATGCCGTGCCGCTGGACGTGCAGTTCCTGTACATCGGCTTCGGCGGCGGCGAGCACCTCGAAGATGTCGATCTGGCCTGCGGTCTCGGCCATCACCGCACACCCAGCTCGGGGCGGGTGATGGACTGCACGGCGAGGGAAAGTCGTACGTCGCTGGCGTCGACGACGACGGGGTGGGTGCGGCTGTACCAGGCACCGGGTGCGTCGAGGAGGGCGGTGACCTCGACGCGGCCTGCAGGTGCGGTGCGATAGCCGAGAATGTCGATGATCGTTCCGTCGAACTGTGTGTCGAGCGAAATCAGTTTCATTCCAACTCCTTTGAGGCGGCGGCGTGCGGGCGTGGTGGGCGTGGTCAGGGTGGCGGTCATGAGTACTCCCAAGGTCGGGCGGAGAAAGACTTCAGCGATGACGGTCGCGGGCCGTGTGCAGGCGCTCAGGACGGCAAGGTCTGACAGTCGGCGCATTCCCAGCGCCCGGCGGTCGAGGTGCAGGTCCGTCGCTCTTCACAGAGCCAGCAGATCTGGTTGCGCTTACGGGTCGACACCTGCTGCGCCGCAGCCACGGTGGCGGCCTGTGCGCGGTACTGCTCGCGGGTGCTCGCATCACGGGCAGCGAGGTCGGCGCGGACCTGCTCTGGGTCGAGGTCAGGTCCATTGGTTCGCACGGTCAGCATGTCCCCGAAAGCCACGCGACAGGACTGGCACACGTCGCCCGGCGTAACGACTGGAGCGCCACAACCCGGCAAAGCGCAGTCATCGAACAGCGTTGACTGCCAGTCGCATTGGTGTGATTCGGTGCGTGTCGTGGCCATGCCCTAACCTTACAGTCTCACACTGTAAGGTGCAAGACGTGCAGTCCAAATCCTTACAGTCGGAGCCTGTAAGGTCAGGGCATCGCCAACCACGACCCAGGAAGTATCCGATGTCCGACGAACTCACCACCGCCGACGTGCTGGCATTGATCGAAGACAAGACCGGCAAGGCCATATCGGCCAAGACATGGTCCTCGTACGTCGCACGCGGACAGGCCCCCAAACCGGCCCGCCACCTCTCCCGCACCCCGCTGTATGCGCGGGGCGACATCGAGCAGTGGATCACCGACCGGCCTGGCAGCGGTGCACGAACCGACCTCCGACCGTGACGAGCGAACCCACCGACCCCTCGATCGTCAACATCTCTTGACGAACAGGAAGGGCCCCGGCCATCGGGTGATGGTCGGGGCCCTTCCTCTTGTTGCGGTTCGATCAGGCGTCGTCGTCGACGGCTGCGTAGGCGGCGTCGACGGTGGTGTTGCCGATCGCGGCCTGTTCCACCGGTGTCAGGGCGTGGCCGCTGTCGGCGAGGAAGGTCAGGTACCTGTCGATGCCGACCATGCCCCGGTAGTGCTTGACGGAGAAGCGCCAGTAGTCCTTGGCGTCCTGGGGGCCGGTGAGTCGGGCCTCGAACGCGGTGAGCACGCGGGCGAGCAGCAGCACCTCGGCGCGAGCGGGCGTGGCACCGGTGGCCTTGCGGTCGACCTCGTGCAGCGGTGAGCCCATGATCTCGGCGTACCGCTCCGAGCACTTTGATTCGGTGAACACATCACCATGGGTCGCCAAGGTGATCACCATCCATTTGGTGGCGTTCTTCGGCGCGGCCTTGCCCGCGAGCAGCCCAGTGAGGAACGCGCGCCGGGCTTCGGTCGCGGTCGCTCCGGCGCGGTTGAGGGCCTTGACCTTTCGCCGTTCTGCGCGTTCGGTCTCGATGCGTTCGGCTTCGGCGCGCGCGGCTGTGCGCTGCGCCGGGGTCAATCCGTCCTCGGTGCCGACGCCCTCTGCGGCGGCGGCGATCTTCTCGGGTGCGAGTTCGAGGCCGGCCGCAGACACATGGTCGTGACGCAGGAAGAACTCGCACCCCCAGGCGGTCACTTTCTCGACCGTGTTCGCGTGCCGCAGCTCCTCGTACGCCTCGGCGTCGTCGTCGTCCTCGGTGTCGAAGTCGATGTCGTCCTCGGCGACTTCCTCGCGGGTCGTCTTGTCGACCCAGACGGTGCCGGTCTCGTGGACGTAGACGTGCCACAAGTGCGGCGCTTGCTCCGGGGCGTCGGCCGGGACTGCACCGCCGTCGGCGGTGCGCAGGTCCGCGAGGGAGTACCACTCCCCCTCGCTGGTGGACGGTTCGTCGTGGAGCAACGTGAAGCCGAGTGCGATGTAATCGGCTGCGGCGGCAGTGGTCTCGGCGCGTTCGTCGATGCGGCGCTGGAGGGTGGCCAGGCGGTACTCGAAACCGAATCTGTTGTCGAAGATCTGCTCGATTGCCTCGGTGATCCACGGCTCCGCCTGTGCGGCGGCTTCGAGATCAGCAAGCAACGCAGCCCCTTCGAGGGTGAGCTGACGGTCGTCGAGCTGGCGGCGAGCGCGCTCGGATCGTCCTGCTCGACCGGCCTTTTCGACGTACGACTTGGGGACGTGCAGTGCTGTCGCGACCTTCTGCACGTTCAGGCCCAGGTCGAGCAGGCCCGTGACGGCGGCGGCGCGTTGCCCGGTGGTGAGGTCTTCGCGCTGGTCGTTGGATACGACCTGCTCGGTGATGCGTTCGATCCCTGCGGCCTTCTCGTCGTCGGACTGCTCGCGCACCATCACCGGTATCGAGGTGAGACCGGCTTCGCGGGCCCCGAGAGTTCTGCGCTGTCCGTCGTGGACGACCAGGGTTCCGTCGGCGCGGCGGACCGCCGAGACCGCCTGGAGGACACCGTGGGCGGCGATGGAGGCGACGAACTCGGGGTCGGCGGTGATGTCTACGCCGTCGCGGACGTTGGCGGTGATGTCGAGGGCGTGCGGGTCGGCGTCGACGAGGATGTAGCCGGTCGAGGTCGGTGCCGATTGTGCAGCCGTGGTGGTAGTCATGATGGCGGTCTCCCTGGTTAGTGTGTGCAGGTGAGGCACCGGGCAGATATCAGCTGCCCGGTGCCTGTTCACAGGTGGAGGGTCGAGCGAGGGTCAGCGGTCGGCGGTCGTCGCGATGGGTAGTTCCCAGATCGGGTCTTCTGCACAGGGGTCGCTGATGTCGACCCAGCGACCGGTGACCTCGTATCCGCGACGGGCGAGCAGCATCTGCGCCGTGTCCGGTGTCCAGGCCATCGGTGCGCGCTCCTCGATGCCGGGCGCGTCGATGTACTCGACCTCGATGCCGCCCCGTCGGATGGACACCCCCAGGCCACGTTCGGAGCGTTCGTCGCCGTATTCGGAGGTGACTGCCGTGAGGTCTCGCTGCGTTTCTCCCATGCCTCTAACCTTACAGTCTCAGACTGTAAAGTCAAGTGCTGCAACGGATTCCGATGCCAATGCACAGGGGGGCGAATCGTTGCAGGTGCCGAGAGGCGGCACCGCGAATACTCGGATCACCTACAGCGCAGGCTGATCGAGCCTGCGACTCACGCCGGGTCGGTGCGGCGGGTGGGGTTCTCGATCCGGGGACGCAGATTGTAGGTGTCGTACCACTGCTGGGCGGCTTGCTTGCTCATGCCGAGGATCTCGCCGATCTTCGACCACGGGACAGGCCGCTCCTGGGTCCGGAGGCGTCCGATGATGGCGTAGCGGTCGGCGATCATCGTCGAGGCGAGGAATGCGTTGATCTCGAGTGCGTCGACATCGGAGACCGCGTCGTCCATGCGGCGTTGCGCGTTCGCGGTCCACGTCCCGGCGTCCTTGCGCCCCTGCTCGCGCACCATCTCGGCTAGGTCGACGTCGACGAGAGCGTCCCTGTATTGGACGTAGAGTTCGGTCAGCTCGGTCGGGGTGAGGACCTTCTCCGATTCCATAACGTCAAGATATCTTGACGCATTCTGTCCGTCAACATATCTTGACGATTGAGCATGTTTCAGCTGACGGGGGTTGCGGCTTCGGCGGGGCACCACTGTTGATGGAGGCGAAGGAATCCCTTGCCGTTCCCGATCGGTATGTCGAAGCTCAGACAGCAAATCCACTGTCCCCGAGCAGTTTTCGCCCACGCATGGAGCAGACCGGGCGATTTTGTATCCATCGCGAGCCCCTCCGAGCGGACCTTGAGAGGTGTCCCGTCGCGGAAGGATCCTCCGGACGAGCCTGCCACGGTGAGAGCTATGTTTTGTGCACGGATGGACAGATGTCCACGTACTGTTGCCCACCATGCCGAGACCTGGTTGGCGTGTTTGTATCACTCCACACGAGTTGGTGCCGCGGCCAGCGGTGCCGGACACAAATTTGGAGTGGCCTGGGTTCGCGCGGCCAGAGTTGGTGGCCGGCACGCCGTTCCTCATTGACCCATCATTTGAGTATGACATCGAGTTGAATGCCTTCTTCAGATCAGTCGATATGCAGGCGAAGGCGCGCCACACCCAGGTGGGCTACGCCCGCGATCTAGCCGCGTTTTTGAACTTCGTTGCTGTCTCACGAGACAGAGCTCGTTGGTGCGACGTCAACGAGGCTGACCATCTGGCGTACTGGCGCTGGCGCAGGATCGACTCTCAAGGGCCGCACATACAAGGTGCGACATGGGACCGAGAGGTTGCCGCAGTCGACAAGTTCTATCGATGGCAGGTCCGCGCGGGCCATATATTGAACAACCCTGTGCCGCAGAGAGTTCGACGACCAATGCCGTTCGGCGCGGGCCTCGTCCGTCATGACTCTTCGACCACAACACCGGCAACCTACTCGCACGATGCCGCGACGGATCGTATCGAGTGGCTCCCACCCCAGTCCTACCGTTTATGGCGCGATGTCGGGATTCGCGGATATCGCGCCGACGGTGTCCACGACACCGGGTTTCGCGGTCGCTGGGCGGCGCGCAATGCATCATTCTGCGACTTGATGGTGCGCACCGGCATGCGGTTGTCCGAGCAAGCGGCGCTGACGGTATTCGATGTGCCAACAGCTCGCGGTCTCGGGGGCTATCAACGTTTTTGGCTGCCGACGGCCATCGCCAAAGGTCGTTCGGCCCGCCGAGTCTACGTTCCTGAATCCGTGATCGCCGACCTGATCGGGTACGCGACACTCGATCGCGCGGAGGTCATCGCCCGCGCACGCGCCTGCGGACGGTACGAACAGGTTCGCCGCCCGCTCGTGATCCCTGATCCGCATTCGCCGGTCGTCGTACAGACTCGGTCCGGTCTGCGATCGACCGTGAAAGTTTCCAACCTCGATGCCGACGAACGACGCCGCTTGCTCATCGACGGGCCCGATGGCTTGACGCCGGCCGCGTTCTGGCTGTCGGAGTTCGGCACCCCCATCGCGGTCTCGACCTGGAAAGACATGTTCGCAGTCGCCAACACACGGTGTCGTCGAGCAGGAGTTCCTCTGACTGCACATGCTCACCTCCTGCGGCACACGTTCGCGGTGGTGACTCTGGAACAGCTACAGCGCGGACATATCAGCGCGATGACCGAAATGACTGCCGAACAGCGAGGGCAATGGACACAGATCTTCGGTGACCCTCTGGACTGGGTGCGACGTCGCCTCGGACACCGCTCCGTGGTGACAACACAGATCTACTTACACGCGCTGTCGGAATTGGAAATGGAAACGCGAATGATGTTGGTGCCCAACACATGGGAAGATCCCCGCGACACTCCACTCGACGTCTTCGACGTCGCCACTGAGAACAAAACACAGTGAACGGTCGCGGCAGTACCGGCACCGGGCGCCGCGCGATGCTCCCATCTGGCCCGTACACACCGACCGAAGGCGAACACGCCATCGCCTCCGGCCTCACGGTCCGATTCGATGGTGAAGACGGCCGGACTCTGCTGGTGGACGTCGCGAAGATGGCGCTGCCCGGTTGGCACACGGCAGTTGCAGAGGCTCTGGCCCTTGCCCTCGGGGCGACGGGACGCAGCAGGACGCTCAGCTCAGCGAAGGGACTGGTTACGAGGGTGCGATCCATGCTGCGATCCCTCTCGGAACTGCCGGATCCACCGACCGGACCACCGTTGCTGGAGACCGCCCACCTCCAATCTGTCTACAACCAGCGCAGAATCACGCAGAAGGACGTCTACGCCTGGCGAGGCATCGCACTTTTCGGACAGTTCCTGACGTTGCCACCGCTGGTCGATACGGTGAATTCATCAGTGATCGACTACACCTGCCGCCAAATCGGGCAGACCCGGATTGGCCAACCTGGCTACTCGGACGGAGAGTTCGATCGTATTCTCTCAGCCGCTCGGTCAGACATCACCGCATTGCGCGATCGAATTCGACTCTCGGAAGCTGCAATAGGACAAACGGGTGAACAGGAAGGCTTGGAGGGCGACAAAGAGCTCGTCGCGATTGCGGAATCAGGAGTCGTACCCCCGAGCCGGAGCTTCAGCGCGCACGTCGTCAGACTGGAGCTTGCGAGCCGGCTCTATATGACGATCCGGGACCTCGCGCCAATGCTCGTGTTGATGGTGGCGCTGACCGGCCGCAATATCGAAACCATCAAAGAGCTCCCCTGGGAACACCGAATCCTGGAGACACGCGCCGTCGAAGTTCGTGTCATCAAACGCCGCCGCGGCAATCACCGATGGTTCGAGACCGCGACGTGGGAGATCGGGCCACCGGGTCGCGAACTGCACTATCCCGGCGGTCTTTACCTACTGCTACACGAACTGACCACTCGCAGCAGGAACACTTCTGGCAGCGCATCCGTTTGGTCGATCTGGCGTAGCGGCCACAACACCGGCCTTCGCGGTATCGAAGAACATTTCGACCCATTCGCTCGCGAACTGACCGCGACAGCAATCAACCTTGCCGGATGGCGCACCCGGCATTGCCTCCACGCTGACGTCGTCGACGGAACGCCCCCGGCTCCGCTTGCGGTCACCGGCAACCGGATCAAGACCACGGCAGACGTGCGCCGTACCAAACAGATCGGCGGTCACCTCCCGTCCGCTGCCCGGAGCAACACCATCCCGGTTCTGTTCCGGAACTATCTACGCGGAGACCCGACAACACAGGAATGGGCACACACCGTTGTTGCGGCTGCCGTCAGCGACGCCGAATCGAGCGCTCTGGCAGCACACAGACGGGCGCTGCACGTTGCAGGAGGCACACTGAACGTGCAGCCGGAACGCTCCGCCACCAATCCTCACGGGGATACCCCGCCGACGCACACAGACGCAGCCGATACCGCCTGGTCAGCGTGCCGGGATCACGACCATCATCCCGCCACCGGGAGAAGCTGTCGCGCATCGTTTCTCGACTGCTTTCACTGCGGAAACTGCGTGATCACGCCTGATCACCTTCCTGGACTGCTCGGATTGCTCGATGCGCTGGCGGCCCGCCGCGATCAGCTGTCGGAGGCCGATTGGTGGGTCCGATACGGACCGACGTGGGCGGCCATCCGCCATGACGTTCTCTCGAAGTTCAATCGGTCCGAGATCCTGGCGGCAACGGAGATCAAACCCACCGATGCACTTCTCGATCTCGTCGAATCACCATGGGAGCAAACATGACCAACGCCCACCCTCAACCGTCGACGTCGCACCCGTTCGACGAACGATGCGTACTGAACGGGCGGCCGGTGCGCCCGGAGACAGAACTCAGCCGAGCTTCTCGATTCGTAGAGGACGTCTGGGATCTCAGTCCAGCTTTCTTTCAGCAACATCATGTTGCTCTGATCCTCGACTTCACATCCGTGCCGTCTGTCTATCGCACCGTGGCCAAAGAACTTTTCATCGGGCTGCTGGGCGGGCCTGCACCCGCCAGAGGACGCGGCTTACCGAAGGTAGCGACGATTGCCTCGATGTTGCCCACGCTCCGCCACTTCTTCTCCTGGCTCGCTTCGCGACCCAACCTGCGCCAGCCGCTGCTATCGGAGTTGCAACCTTCCGATTTGATTGCGTACCAACTGCATTTGCTCGCGACGCAACCCACTCTCACGGTTCGTGATCGCTATCGCAGTTCGGTTCGGTCGCTCTATCGCTACCGCGGACTCATGGTTACCGATCAGCTGACTTTCGACCCGTACCACATCGATGGTTGGAGCGAGTCCGGCGACAGGAGCGGGCCAGACAACGCGACCGCCAGAATTCCGGAGGCGGTGCTCGGACCCCTACTCACCTGGAGTCTGCGGTTCGTCGATGAGTTTGCATCGGACATTCTCGCGGCAGACCGCGAGTGGCGACGAGTTCGATTGCAAGAAGGGGTAGTTCCGCCCGAGGCAAGGCGTTGGGTAGAGAAGGATCTGGTCCATCTGTTAGCTGAATACCGTGACGCAGAACGCCCACTACCGGGACACAACGGCCAACCGAGCTTTCGCCACCTGTCCCGCCTGCTTGGATGCGATCGCTCGACCTTGCGGACTTACCATGACCTCATCGAGGACACAGCTCGACTGGTCGGGGTCGACAACGATGTCTCGTGTGACGTGGTGATCAACGGACGGATCAACGGGTCCCCCTGGATTGACCGCATCCTGTTCAATCGGCGTGATCGGCAGGCCGGGATCTTGCACCTGCTGTCGGCGCTGAGCGCAGCCTGCTACGTGATCATCGCGTTCCTGTCCGGCATGCGTGACAGCGAGATCAAGCATCTGCAGCGGGGCTGCATCAGCGTCAAACGTGACCCTCACGGCAGGCCCTACCGGTGGATGATCACCAGCCTGGCGTTCAAAGGTGAACGCGACCCCACCGGAGTGCAAGCGACCTGGGTTGTCGGCGCTCCGGCCGCCCGCGCCGTGGCGGTCCTCGAACTCCTCCAACCCCGTAACGAAACCCGGCTGTTCGCACCCTCAACTCATGGCACCGCTGTGCGGATCGGCAAAACCGCCGCCCACGTCAATTTGACCAAGACCACGAACGACCACATCAACAATCTGGTGTCCTGGATCGATGGCTATTGTCGCGCACATGATCTCGCAGAGGACATTCCGGCTGTGAATGCCCAAACGTGGCGGCTGACAACCCGCCAGTTCAGACGAACACTCGCCTGGTTCATCGCACGCCAACCCGGCGGATCCATTGCCGGGGCAATTCAATATCGCCACCAAGCTGTCCAGATGTTCGAGGGCTACGCCGGCACATCGGATAGCGGTTTCCGCGCCGAAGTCGAGTCAGAGGAGGCCCTTGCCCGAGGGGAGGGTCTGATGGCAATGATCGATGCCCACGAACACACCGATCTCGTTGGACCCGCCGCCGACGAAGCCCGCCGACGTCTGAGCGAGCTCGAGTCGAATATCCGATACCAAGGACAGGTCGTCACCGACCGGCGTCGGCACGACCGCTTAATACGCCGATTCGACCCAGCAATCTATCCAGGCCGATACGCCACCTGCGTCTACGATCCGGACAAGGCACTGTGCACACGCGCACAAAACCTTTCGGGCCAGAACGCGCCGACGCTCGGTGGTTGTCGACCTCTCGAATGCCGCAACGTCGCGCTCACCTCAGGCAACCTCGACGAGTTGCGTTCGGAGAGCTCCGATATCGAGCGCGAGCTCGAACGAACACCGTCGCTGCCTCCGTTGCTGCAGCATCGACTACGGCAACGGAGTGAGCAGATAAATCAGTTCGTCGACCGACACGATCCGAACTCAATCCGATGAGTAAACGCATCGACCTCCCGAGCGAGCAGGACGTCCGTCGAGTGATGACAGAGCACATCGAAGACGCAGCATCGGCCGGCGGCCGCGCCACTGTCATCGGCCTTGCCCGTCGACTGGGTCTGTCCAACGCAACCTTCTGGCGGCACTACCCCGCTATCGCTGCCGAACTCAGAGCCGCTTCCGTCGCAGCTCCCGTCGCCACACGGCATGACGACCGGACCGAACTCCTTGCCTCCAACAAACGCGTGCAACGAGACAACGCGGCGCTGACTCAAGACCTCACCCTCGCACTGGCCGTCATCCAGCGGCTAACACTCGACAACCACGCCCTACGGAAAGAACTGGAAACAACGTCAGGGGTGACCTCCCTGCAGTCACGCTCGAGCTCCGCGGACGCTGTCGTGGGCGCGTGTGGCCGGCAGGACCGCTAAGCCTCGATCCACCGATAAAGCTGCAAGATACTGGGCGTCGGGGAGGAAGTATCCTCCGACCAGAATTAATTCGAGTTCTCACACAGCGAATCAGACCAGACCACTCCGAGTATGTTCACCGCTGTCCTTTTTGAGATGACTCGTTCAGCTTTTGACGTCGGATGGCAGATACACCAACGACAATGCTTGCGATCCCAGCCGCGAGGACAAGCGTTGACAGCGGATCAAATTCATTAGTCTCCACACGCGTGTCAAAATCCTGTGCAGCGCAACGCACGACGACTAGCGGTAGGAGGGGACGACTGGACTCGACGTCGACAGCCCCCGGATAAGCATTCTCGCAAATTTCTGAGGCCGAGCGACCGAGCCCAATCTGGCTGGTCGCCCCAAATGCAACACCAACGAGCAAGACGCCGATTAGAACCAGCAGGACAGCTGGCCGTAGCCACCGAGAACCTGTATTGCTCATGCGTTCGAAGTCTAGCCGCCGTCGAGTTGGCGGCGGTCACGGTGACCGAATTGTGACCAAACTCGTGTTCGCGTGTCTCTCCAACGGTGGGCAAACTGACCGTACTGTTCGGTTCGTCCTTGATGCCCTTCACTGTGGGAGCTCCATGAAACCGAGCAGGCTACCTCTCAAGTCGCATATTGGCGATCCAAGCCCATTGATCAATGTCCGCTTCAGGCAGCATCGGACGCGAAATCAAATTGTCGCTCGAAGAATGTCACTTATCGGTGCGTTAATTACATCCCTTGCATTGCTAGTTTCTACACCTGGCGTTGCGAACGCCGATCAATTTCGCAACAACCAGTGGGTATTCGGCTCCATCGAACGCGAATTTATCGATTTCCTTTCCGGTGCTAACCAATACGGCCAAGGCGGCACCTCGAGTATCGGAGAACCCACCAGTGGCGAGCTTTACGCAGGAAACAGCAACGAGGGGCGGTGGCAGGAATTCGGGTTTACTAATCGCATTTACTGGTCGCCGAATGTCGACCCAAACAAAGGTCGTCAAATCGGCGGCTTGATCATGAACAAGTGGCTTAATTTGCCATCGCGTCAGTACAGAACGTATGTCAACGGCCCGTATCAGTACGAGAAGCGAAGCGACGAACGTGGACGACTCGGGTACCCGGTCACACGTGAGAGCCCTGCTTCTGGCGGGCGGTACAACAACTTCCAGGGCGGCGCGATTACATACAAGTTCGGAGCCACATCTGCCTATGCCACCTGGGGTAACATTCGCGATCAGTGGGCTGCGCAGAACTACGAGCTTGGACCCTTGGGCTTCCCGAGCAGTGATGAGTACCTGTGTCAAGATGGAACAACGTCCAATGATGGTTACGAGTCATATGGCGCTTCCGGACAGAACTTCCAGAACGGCCAGTATCTGACGTCAGGACGCAGGCCGCCGACATTGGGCTACAGCTCAGTCCTCTTCTCCAAACTCACCTATCAGTCATCTTCCCAATACACGACCGCAATTTCGCAGGCATCCACTGCTTGGAATGCACTTGGGAGCGTCCAGGTTACCCCCTATGACCCTGTGAACCCGACGCTCACTAATGTGGAAATTTCCGACGCCAACCGTCCGGACGTCACATGGGCCGGGCTATACAGCAACACCGACTTTGGGGTGGACACTATTCAAATGAATACAGCGAAGCTCGGTAACGCCAGTAATCAACGGAACGTTATGACACACGAGATGGGTCATGCGCTCGGTTTGGCGCATAACTGCAAAAGTCAGCTGATGGATCCGATTTCAAACTCATCGGTTTTTGCGCCGCAGTTCATGGATCAAGCCGCCTACCGTCAACTCTGGGGATGACATGATGAAGGTCAGAAGTTTAGGATCAAAGTACGGCACGGTGGGCGTTGCGAGCTTATTCGCCTGCATTGTATTAGTTGGCTGCAGCACTTCGGCAGGCACGCAACCTGGAGATGCTGGCACGACTGCCAGCGTGACTACGCGCACACAAGCAGTGGAAATGGACTCGGCTTTCGATGTGACAGACCCTCAGCAGCTTGCCGGTTGGGCCGACGCGGTCTTCGTCGGAACAGTGATTGAGCAAGTCGGTACGAAGGCAGTTGGGCCGTTTCCCGAGACGCAGTTTTCTGTTGAGGTGCTTCAGACCCTAAAGGGTGACGTCGCGGGCCAAATACTCGTCAATCAGCAAGGCGGGTATGGCACCGACGGTACGTTGTACTTACTGGACGATGACCCACTGATCGAGCCGGGAGCAACATACCTTATGTCGGCTGGCTTCTTGCCGTCCGAAAACTGGTACACGGTCGCTCCACGCGCGGGCAAAGTGACGTTGTCAGCAGAGGAAGTTGCTGCCGTCAGCGATGGAACTGCGCGGCGATCAACCGATGAGCCAGCGCCGGTCGCAACAATGCGAGATGCCATCGACAACGAGATTCCGTTCGATCCGAACCGCGAATCGGAGCCCGTCAGCTCCGAACCGCCAGTGCCACCAAGGTAGGTGTGTGACTTCAGTCGACTGGACCGGAAGCTGATCTTCACGTCCCACCAGTGCAGTTCGGGGGTGTATGACTTATTCCCGAACTGCACTGACGTTTTAGCCTGTCTTGGCTGTCGACGGGCCAAATCCTCATCCGCGGTGGCTCCGCTACAGCGGCAGCTCATGGTCCGAGCGTGATTCGGGCAGGTGTCGAACCCTCGTTGGTGATGGCCCGAAACAGCGGGATACTAATCGGATGCACAGTGGTCAGAGGCAAACCCCGTCTACAATATGTTGACCAGGACTCTCCGAGGTGGATCGACGATGCGGCGCGTGGGGGGATCGAAGCTCACGGGCCAGTTCTCGTACAGGTCGGGGGTCATTGTGCGACCGCCAATCGGTGCGGCCCATGTTCGGCGACTGCGTCGGTGACCGCGGGGGTCCAGCGCAAGCCGTGTTCGCCGAGCATGGGTGCGGTGAGGGTGTAGCGGCCTGTGCGCTGGGTGATTCCGCGTCCGTGGACGGTGGTCTCGAGTGTGATCGAGCGGATGCGGCCCCTGCCTTGCTCGATGCCGCCGTAGCCGACCGGCCGAGAGGAAATCGTCAGATCGAGACCAGGCATTCGACCGTCCGTTATTGCGAATATCCCTGCGTGAGTGCGGTTTCGGGCCAGCAGGGCACGTGCGCGGGTCGGCGGTACGTCGCGACCGTGGACGGTACTGATGACCAGATCGATCCCATCGATGCAGATATTGGCGGCGTCGAGAGGGTCTGCTTGACCGGGGTCGATCAGGGCGATCTTCGACAAGTCCCCGCCGTGTTCGTGGACGGCGAGGAGCCCGAACTTGGGTTGACCGATCAGTGCGACGTGGTGGCCGGCCGCGGTGGCGGTGGCGACGAGTCCGACGAGAATGGATCCGGCACCGGTGATCGACAGGGCCGTTCCACGGGCCAGTGCGCCGCGCGGGAGCAGTTCCGACAGCGGCATGGGTACCGGCAGGGTTTTGAGGGTTCGTGAGCGCACGGGGCCGCTCAGGGCCCGTTCATCGCCGTCGGTCGCGGCGGCCTGCGCGTTCGGCTGCGAGGGGGCGAATGCGGGCGAGTCGTCGGAGTCGGTGGGTGCGTGGTCGCGGCGTCCGGGGATCGCGGCCATGCTGCGGCGAAGAGCGGCGAGCTGTGCAGCCTTGTCCAGGCTGGTCAGGTCGGGGATCGTGTCGGCGGTACCGGCCATGAGTGCGACCTTTCGCCGAACGGATCAGTCCCGTTAATCTATGCGAACATACGTTCGATGTCGAACTACCTGCGTACGCCCGCAGCTGGCCCTGCTTCAGGAATCCTGGCGGCGTTCACGAGGTGGTCGAGGGAGAGTTCGGGGTCGGCCGTCAGGTGGCGATGTTCGGCGAGCAGACGCCTGACGTGATCGAGGTCGGCGCGCACGGCCGGGTCGTCGGGGTCGTAGCCCTCGTCGATGATGGCGGCGCGTTCGTCTGGGTCCATGCCTAGTTCGACGCAGCGGCGTCGGGTGCGGTTCCCGCGTCGTAGATCAGGTCGTCAGAGCCGTCGTAGCGGTAGGCGCGCTGTCCGCTCGGCAGCGTCACCCATCCGGCCTGTCCGTGATCGGGAGTCGGATCGAAACTGCGGTCGCTGGTCATGGGATCAGTATCTCGTCCGTCGCGACCGCACGGTCCGGGTGGTCAGCTGTTGACGAGTTGGCTGGCTCGCTGAAAGGTCACGCCGAGAAGCGATCCGATATCTCGGACGGGTACGTGAGCGGTGGCGAGTTTCTTCGCGAAGGCCTCGGTGCTGGCTTTGACGCGGGCTTCGTCCTCGGCCAGACGTGCTCGCTGTGTTGCGATCTCGGCGATGCGGACCGCGAGATCCTCTCCCCCGGGTTCGAGCTCGATGTGCTGCTCGATCTCGACATCGGCGAGGGCGACTCCGGTTTCGAGGGCGATCAGTTCTTTCGCCGCGGTGGGGACATCGTCGATGCGACGGGCCTGAGTGAGGGCGTCGAGTTCGGGGACGGCGATCATCCACCACTTGCCGTCTCGGGTGACCGACACCGTGTAGGTCTTGTTCACTGCTGCGCCTCCTTCATGGCTGCGAGGATCTTGCGGTAGACGCCGGGCGAGATCGTCCGGTGCCCGTCGGGCACAGTCACTTTGACTACGCCATCGGCCGAGACCCACGTACTGTGCGAGCCGACCGTGCGAACCGAGGTGAACCCGGCCGCTTTGAGGGCCTTGACCACTTTCCGCGTGGGCTGCTCGGTTACCATGATTTTAGTCTAGTCGAGTGGACACTTTCTAGTCAAGTCGACTAGACGGAATATGGTCGAGTGGCGGTGTGGCGGTCGACACGGAGGAAGTGCCTATTACGCATTTCCTCATCTGGTTCATCTGCCTGCGGGTTCGGTCTGGTTAGGGTGGTTGTCGACAGCAATGTGTTTCTACTCGAGAGAGGCCGCATCGAACCGTGGCGAAAAAAGTATTCACCCAATTGGTCGACGATATCGATGGGTCGGTCATCGACGACGAATCAGGCGAGACGATCGAATTCTCTGTCAACGGTGTCGACTACCTCGTAGACCTGAAGGCGAAGAACGCCAGCGAGTTTCACCGCAAGATCGGCTACTACATCGAGCACGCGACCCGCGTCGGTGGGCGTAAGCGCCGGCACTCCCCCACCTCTACGGCTCCATCTGTTGCACCCTCGAACAGCGGGGCTACACGTGATCCGGCCCAGACCAGAGCTGTCCGGCAGTGGGCCGCAGACAATGGTTACGAGATCAGCGACAGGGGCCGCATTCCCGCTGCGATCGAAGAAGCATTCAACGCTGCACACTGATCATTACTTCAGGATCACCGCGCGAACTCGACGGTGTATCCGGCCTGACCGTCGATCGACAGGCTGTACTGCACACCATCGAGTGTTGTCATGTTCCAGCCTTCCTTGACGCTCAACGACTCACCCACGGGCAAGCTCAGAGCTGAGGTGACCGAGCGCAAGCCGACGTCGCCGTCTCGTATTTCCTGGATGCCGTCGTACGCACCCTGTTCAACGTTGGTCACCTGGGTAGAGACCATGTCCGGCATGGTCGAGTCGGGCGATGTGTTCTTGACGGTGATTGGGAAGTAGACGCTCACAGGCTGGATCGGCGGGTCGTACGGGATCCTCGCGTCGACACTCGGTGTGAACTCGACCGGTGCGCCGACGGTGATCTCCAGTTGGACCTGGCCTGATCGCACTTTTCTGCTGTAGATCGCGGTCTGCCCGAACTTGCATGGTTCGGGAAACAGTTCGATTCCTGTTGTATCGCAGATCATCGGGTCGGCCGACGGGGAAGGTTCCGCTTCCTGTGCCGGAGCAGGCTGCGGAGAGGATTGTTCGGCGCTCGAGGACGTTGCGGCGTCGGTCGTGGACGCGTCGTCGTCCTCTGTGAGCGCGCCGACGGTGATGATGCCCGCCAGGATGACACCGACCCCTCCCAGCGCGGCCCACAATCGCCAGGGATTCGGCTTTGGTCGACGGAAGGTCATGGTGGTTCGCAGGATGCCATCCTGTCGGTCGACGAGCTCCCAGCCTTCTTGCTGCTTGCTTGCGATCGTTTTCGATTCGGTACCCCGGATCACCTTGATCTCGGTGACCTCGTACCGCGCCTGTTCGGCGTCCATGTCTCTTCCCGTTCTTCGATAGTGGTGATGCGGGTCGACCCCACATCCCGTGATGCGGGGTGGCGGCGCTCGCTCGGTGCTCGCCCCGAAATGTGCGGTGATAGGGGCTACGAATTGTCCAGTCGGTCGCGTAATGACGCGACTCCGAGCTGGGTGAGAGTGCCCGCGTCGTGTGCCCGGACACCACTGCTGGTCAGGCGTCGAACGGCGTCCGGGTCGTCGTCGACGAAGCCACGCAGCCACGCCGGGTGCCGGTTGATCACTGCCCTGGCGTGCCCGAGTTTGATCTGCCAGGCCTGCCGTGTGTGTTGGTTGTACTCGGAGGCAGGGCGGCCCAAGACTGCTCTCCTGTCGGGGAAGTCCTGGTCGGTGAGCCACGCTCGTGTCGCGGGCAGGGCATATGCGGGCCGCGTCGTCGAATAGACGATCGTGTAGCCGAGACCGTGCACCGCCCACGCCAGATCGTGCCCGCCGGCGAGCACTGCGGCTTCGGGCACGTGGGCGAAGAATTCGCGCCACCGCTGAGCTGGGTCGATCTCCTCGTCGGCCAACACGCCTGCGTGCGCGGACAGGTCCGCCAGCACGCCGTCGATGTCGATCATGACAACCCGGTCCTCGTTCGGGCGGTGCACCCGAGGCCTGGGCCGGCGCCGGGTCGGTGCTGGCCGGGTCGGCTCGGTGACGGTGTCCACTCCTCGTTCATACCCGAGCGATATCGGCATTTTCGGTGGCGCGCCGCAGAGGTGACGCTGTGTTCATTTCCGACGACGCAGACCCCATCGAATCGGTGTTGCGCGCTGCGGCGAGGACGGTATCGAGACACTCGCGATAGCCGATGGAAATCGACGCCCTCAACCCTGTCGGGACGATGTGGGCCAGCAGGCGATACCCGGCCAGTGATGCCGCCAGAACGCGCGCGAACTTCTCTGCGGTGAAACCTGCTCTCAGCGAGCCTGATTCGGCAGCTCGGCGTGCGAGGTCGAGTACCGCCGCCTCCCACGCTGCGGACGAGCGATGAGCATGGAAGTCCGGTTCCACGCTCAACCTGGCTTCGGCGCGCAAGGAGACGTCGTGGTCGAAGGCCTGCGCAGCGTCGTCGACCATGCCAACGATCGCATCGAGCGGAGGGACACCGTCAGCAGTACTCCAACGTGTCGCTATTGCCGTGTAAGCGGCGGTGGCGGTATCGAGGACCGCGGCCGCTATCTCTTGCTTGGAGGAGAAGTGGAAGTACATCGCACCTTTGGTGCTCGACGTGTTGTCGAGAATTCGGGTGATCGACGATCCGGCGTACCCGTACTGCGCGAATTCTGTTGCCGCTCCTTGCACTATGTTCGCGCGTGTTCGGACGGCCCGCTCCTGGGTCATCGCGTCGCGTCCGCGTAGTCGCGATCGGTGCTCGTCGAGTCGTAATCGGCGTCGTCGTAGCCGGAACTCGCTTCGGCCGCGTCGTCGGCACTGTGGCCGTGATCGGTTTCGGCGTGATGCGCCTGGTCGACGGCGGTGGGAGCTGCGGTGCTGCGTTCGCTGGCGATGTTCTGCTGTACCTGAGTCCAGGTCTTGATATGCCGCGAGACCGTCGAGGTGTGGAGCTCGAGGTGGCGTGCGATGTCACTGAATGACCAGTCGGGGTTTGCGAGGTAGAGGTCGACGCTGGTCCACACGGCAGGCTTGAGCAGGCCGTTGTCGAGGTCCTCGTCTATCCCGGCGAGTGCCGATCCTGCTGTTGCGCTGGACGTTTCGCTCTCCGCGCGGTCGAGCGGGTCGTCGATGCGAGCTGTGTCGGTGGTCGTGTCGAACGATTGGGGGGTCTCGATCGGGGTCGTGGTTGCGGCACGGCGTCGGCGAGGTGCGCGGAGCACAACAGCGACGATTTCGCTCATCGTGAGGACCATCGCTGGCGCTAATGCTGCTATTGCTGCTGCGACGGCGGCGTTGAGGACGGTGGCGGTCAGGACGGCGTGGTAGGCGTTGCCTGCGATGGACAGGATCGCCGAGACGGTCAGCACTGCCACGACGAGTCGCCGGCCTCTTTTGGTGGCGGCGTCGGTGTGTTGAGAGAGGGCGATCCGGATGACAGCTGCGGCGAGGATCGGGCCGTCGAGAGCGACGGGGATGACCCAGGCATCGGCCGGGTGGATGCCGGCCATGACGGCGAGGTCGAGCAAGGTGGAAAAGGAGAGCTTGAAGGATGCTGCGCCGACGACGATGGCGATGGCCAGGCCGGTGATCAGTGCACCGGTCAGCACGCGGGGGTGGATGTCGAGGGTGTCCTCGCTGGTGGGGTCGAGGGTGGGAGTACTAGCGTTGTTCATTGATCGCAGGTCCGTTCTGTGATCGACCGGCCCCGGCGGTGTGTCCGCACTGCCGGGGCCTTTGTGGCCGGATGGGGTTCTTGGTTGCTCACAACCGGGCGCGTAGATCCTCGAACCACTGCGCCGCGGTATTGAGATCAGGTAAGTCGATGTCGTACCGAAGACGTTCCAGGGCATCGACTTCGGTGTAATCGAGGTCAGCGAGCTTGCGCATGTCCTGCAAGGTCAGGCGACCGCGAGTAGTTCACCGGTCGACCATGCAGGCCACGGTTCGGCCAGATCGTTGCATCTGCGGGCGAAGTGGGCTTTGGCGAGCCAGTCGGTGGCGTAGCGATCGGCTTTGGTGGTGGTCATCGTCGTTCAGCTCCTGGTTGTCATGGCGCGGGCTACCGGCGGGGCCGAGCAGGACCAGCAGCATCGGCGGCTGCGGCGGTCCAGCCGTTCACTCCCACTGGGCGGCACTCGTCGTGATAGACCGGGTGGGACGGCACCAGACTCGCCGGAGTATCGGAGTGCCACTGGTCGCACCAGGCGCACCGAATGACCACCCGTTCGGCGGTCATGACGTCGACTCGACGACGGGGCCGAACTCAGCTCCATCGAGCACACCAATGGCGTGGCGACTGGCGTTGGTGGTCATCGCTTTTCAGCTCCTGGTGGTTGTGGGGCGGGGTGTGGGTACTCCGTCACGCTGCTCGCGGGCACGGATGAGGGCGGCGTATACGGCTGATCGGCTCAGTCCGTACAGTTCCATGAGTTTCACGGCACCGAACTCGCCGGATTCGTAGTCCTTGAGGATGCGTTCATGTTGCAGTGCAGTGAGTTTGGGTTTGCGGCCGGTCATCCGGCCCTGCTCTTTGGCGATCGCGACGCCCTCGCGGGTGCGGGCGCGCGTCAGGTCGGCCTCGAACTCGGCCATCGCGCCGAGGACGGTGAAGAACATCTTGCTCGACGGATCGCCGGGGCTGTAGACCTGGCCGCCGTAGATCAACCGTGCACCTTTTGCGTCGAGCTCGGTGACGATGGCGTTCAGGTCGGTGACCGATCGGCCGAGTCTGTCGAGTTTCGTGACCACCAGGGTGTCCCCCTTCCCCACTGCCGCGAGGGCTTCGGTGAGGCCGGGTCGTTCCCGGTTACGTCCGGTGTATCCGCGGTCGGTGTAGATGTTGCCGGTGTCGACGCCCATCCGGCGAAGGGCTGTGCGCTGCGCTCGTAGATCCTGTCCTCGTGTGGAGCATCGGGCGTACCCGATCAGGTTTTCGTCCACCTGGAGCCCTCCGTCTCGGAATCTGCGATCAAACTGGGATTACTTGCAACACTATCTACCAGGACACCGACAGGCTGGTCGGAGCGTCGACCAATGTCAGTTTCAGAAGACGACTGCACAATGTCAGAAGTGCACTGCACTACTTGTACCCCCTAGTGCTGGGGCGTCCTGTTCAGAGGCCGTATTCTGCGCGGTTGGCGGACCCTGTTCCTGCGGTCTTTCACCTCAATGCGTGGCCGAGAGATGGCTCCGTAGGACAGAGCGCAGTGCCGTGGCCATGTTGTTTCCGTCTTGTGGCGGGCCGCCCCAGAAGTCGACGGCGAGTTTCCCTCCGAAGGTGGTGATGAACGCGTCGGACCAGGCGGGGGCGTACGTTCCGGCACCGACGTAGGTGCTGGGGAGGAACTCGGTAAAGTCCAGGTCCGGTGGGACTGTCAGCTCGGGGATCGTTCCCCAATTGGTGGTCATGACAAGTGTTCGCGTCGACTCCAAGGTCGCGAACATTTCTTCGGTGTCGCCGAGGGGCCATCGTTGGATGGCACCGGCAGCCAGGTCGTCCTGCAGGGCTGTTCCGATGGCGCGTGCCAATTCGAGCAGTGACTGATCGGGCGGGGACGCCTGAAAAATCGTGTAGCCCAGCGCTGTGGTGACCTCGGTGTACTCGATTGTCGGCGACACGCGTGAACGGATGTCGACAACGTAGGCGTACACCACTTCGCAGATGTTAACGCCTCGTACGGCGGCTGCGGCCTGGAGAATTGCCGCAGAGACCAGCTGGTTCAGAGTCACGCCCTGGTCGCGGCCCAGCGCGGTGAGCTGCTGTGTTTCATGCGAGGTGAGCTGGCAGCGCACTGTCTCGGACCCGTTGGTCGGGGCATTTACCGGTTCCGGTGCGTTTGCCGTCGCATCCGCGTCGGGCTCTCGCGTTACAGCCGTGTGCTGTGATGCCGGATTCCTCGCCTGACGGGGTGAACCGGAAATGCCGCGCTCGCGCAAGGCGACTTCGATCGCCGAGGGGAAGCTGTGACGCGGGCGTTCGCCCGCCAGGATGTGAGATTGCGCCAGCGCGGTGTACAAGGTCCACAGTTCGCTCAGCAGCATCAACGAGTGGCGTGCATCAGCGATACTGTGATGGGTGATCAGGGTGATCAGGTGGTGCCGTGATTGCAGACGAACGATATGAAGCGCGCACAATGCCGAGTCCTGACTGGTGGTGAACCCGTCCAGTGGCCCCGAAGTCGGGCTCCCGCCGACGACGCTGACAACAGCGACATCGTCCTCTGCGAGAGCGAATACCCGGCCAGTAGATTCCTCGGCGTCTTGAATAGCCCCCTTCAGGAACCAGTGCGTGTCGGTCAGAGCACTGAACGCATCGATCAGGGCGTCCAGACTCAGATGCCCTTCCGCACGCACGCCGTAGCCGGTGTGCACCCCTGCGGCAAGGGTGAACATCTCCTCACTCGGCGCGAGTGTACGTATGACCGTTCTTTTTATATTTATCAACAGTTCTCACTAATTTTTGCGTCGTTGCAATCGGCGATCCAGCTATCAGCTTCTGCGGTGTCGAGTACCGCTGCGGCCATCTCCCGCTTGGACGAAAAGTGGAAGTACATCGCGCCTTTCGTACTTGCCGTGTTGTCCAGGATGCGGTTGATCGACGATCCGGCTTATCCGTAGTGCGCGAATTCTGTTGCCGCTCCGTCCAGGATGTCGGCGCGTGTCCTGATTGCTCGTTCCTCGGTCACCGCACCGCACCCGCGTAGCCACGATCGGTGCTGATCGAGTCGTAGTCGGCGTCGTCGTACTCCGAACGTGCTTCGGTCACGTCCTCGCCGCTGTGGTCGTGGTCAGCGTCGATGATGGTGTGTGCCTGGTCGAAGGTGGCGGGGGCGGCGGTGCTGCGTTCGCTGGCGATGTTCTGCTGTACCTGTGTCCAGGTCTTGATGTGCCGCGAGACGGTCGAGGTGTGCAGCTCGAGGTGGCGTGCGATGTCACTGAAGGACCAGTCGGGGTGTGTGAGGTAGAGGTCGACGCTGGTCCATACGGCTGGCTTGAGTAGGCCGTTGTCGAGGTCTTCGTCGATTCCGGCGAGCGTCGATCCTGTTGTCGCGCTGTCCTGTTCGGTATCCACTCGGTCGATATGGTCGTCACCGCGAGCTGTGTCGGTGGTCGTATCGAGTGAACGTGGAATCTCGCTCGAAGTGATAGCCGTGGCACGGCGGCGACGGGGTGCGCGCAGGACGACGGCGACGATCTCGCTCATCGTCAGGACCATCGCTGGCGCTAATGCTGCTATTGCTGCTGCGACGGCGGCGTTGAGGATCGTCGCGGTCAGGACTGCGTGGTAGGCGTTGCCTGCGATGGAGAGCAGCGCCATGATCGCCAGCACGGCAACGACGAGTCGCCGGCCCCGGACGGTAGCGGGGTCGGTGTGCTGAGAGAGGGCGATCCGGATAACAGCGCACGCGAGGATCGGTCCGTCCAGAGCGACGGGAATGACCCAGGCGTCGCCGCGGTGGATACCGGCCATGACGGCGAGGTCGAGCAGGGTGGAGAACGAGAGTTTGAACGATGCCGCGCCGACGATGATGGCGATGGCCAGGCCGGTGATCAGGGCACCGGTCAGGACGCGGGGGTGGATGTCGAGGGTGTCCTCGCTGGTGGGGTCGTGGTCGGGGGTATTAGCGTTGTTCATTGATCGCAGGTCCGTTCTGTGATCGACCGGCCCCGGTGGTGTGTGGAGCACTGCCGGGGCCTTCCGGTCGGATGGGTACGTGGGGTGTGGTCAGAGGCGGGCGCGGAGGTCCGCGAACCACTGTGTTGCGGTGGCGAGCTGATGAAAGCCGTAGGTGCGCCGAAGTCGTTGCAATGCATCGTGTTCGGTATAACCGAGGCCAACGATTGTATCCGTGTCTTGAAGCAGAACGGCCACTGCGAGCTGCTCGCCAGTCGACCATGCAGGCCACGGTTCGCCAAGTTCATTGCAGGTGCGAGCAAGCTGGGCTTTGGCGAGCATGTCGGGTGCACGGCGGTCGGCTGCGGTGGTCATCGTCATTCAGCTCCTGTTTGTCATGACGCGGACTACCGGCGAGGCCGAGCGGGACCGGCAGCCTTAGCATCGGCGGCGGTCCAGCCATGCCAGCCGGCTGGGCGGCATTCGTCGTGATAGACCGGATGGGACGGTGCCAGATTCGCTGGAGGATCGGAATGCCACTGGTCGCACCAGGCGCACCGAATGACCACCCGTTCGGCGGTCATGATGTCGCCTCGACGGCGGGGCCGAACTGGGCTCCATCGAGCATCTCGGTGGCGTGGCGATTGATGGCGGTGGTCATCGTTTTTCAGCTCCTGGTGGTGGCGCGGGGTGTGGGTGCTCCGTCGCGTAGCTCGCGGGCACGGATGAGGGCTGCGTAGACGGCTGATCGGCTCAGTCCGTAGAGCTCCATGAGTTTCACAGCACCGAACTCCCCGGATTCGTAGTCCTTGAGAAGGCGTTCATGTTGCAGTGCAGTGAGTTTGGGCTTGCGGCCGGTCATCCGGCCCTGCTCTTTAGCGATTGCAACGCCCTCGCGAGTGCGAGCGCGGGTCAGGTCTGCCTCGAATTCGGCCATAGCGCCGAGGACGGTGAAGAACATCTTGCTCGACGGATCGCCGGGGCTGTAGACCTGGCCGCCGTAGATCAACCGTGCCCCTTTGGCGTCGAGTTCGGTGACGATAGCGTTCAGGTCGGTGACCGATCGTCCGAGTCTGTCGAGTTTGGTGACCACCAAGGTGTCCCCCTCCCCCACTGCCGCGAGGGCTTCGGCGAGGCCGGGCCGTTCACGGTTGCGTCCGGTATATCCGCGGTCGGTGTAGATGTTGCCGGTGTCGACGCCCATCTTGCGAAGGGCTGTGCGCTGCGCTCGCAGATCCTGTCCTCGTGTGGAGCATCGGGCGTACCCGATCAGGTTTTCGTCCACCTGGAGCCCTCCGTCTCGAAATCTGCGATCAAACTGGGATTACTTGCAACACTATCTACCAGGACACCGACAGGCTAGTCGGAGCGTCGACCGATGTCAGTTTCAGAAGTGAGCTGCATTAGTTCAGAAGTCGTGTGCACAGATTGCTGGATGCAGTCGCATCTGCCCAAGATCATGCCTCCGTCTGACAGTAGCGGAGGTAAAGCGATCACCCGGTTCGGGCGCTACCCTTAGGGGGTATGCCTGCTACGGTCGAAGGCATGCATTCAGAGATCGGGCACAGTCACCGGGGCACCGCCTCGGTGACTGGCTTGCTGATTGCAACGGTGGTGTTCGGTGTGCTGCTGATGCATTCCGTCTCCTCGATGTCGATGTCCTCGATGTCTCGGTCGATGAGCGGCGGCCATGCCTCGATCGCAGCACCGTCCCGCATGGACGACTCGGTGTCGATTCCGGTGATGGCCGGGGAACACGACTGCCCGTCTGCACACCAGATGATGCATCCGTGTGTGGGCACGCCGGCGTCGTGGCCCGCGCTGACGGTCCCGGCGCTGAGCACTGCCGTCGACCTGGTGCCGACGTCGGTGAACCGGATCGTCGGATGCACTGACTGCACGCTCGAACGTGCGCCGCCGTGGACGTTATGGGAGTTGGACAGATCGGTGACCTTGCGAGTGTGACGGGGAGCCCGACAGACGCATGTCTGTCGGCGGATCGATACACGGCCATTCTCTGTACTACTCACTCTTGCAAGGAGTTTCCTCATGCGTACCAAAGTCATTGCCTCGATCGCTGCTGCTGCTGCGAGCGCGTTCCTCGTCGTCGGCTGTAGCGACAACGGGGCCGATTCGTCGATGGATGGCCATTCGATGGGATCGATGTCCTCTACCTCGGCATCGTCCGCGCCGGCGAGCTCGACGGCGCAGTTCAACGATGCCGACGTGATGTTCGCGCAGATGATGTACCCGCACCACGCCCAAGCAGTCGAGATGGCCGACATGGCCGAAGGCCGCACCGACAACCCGGACGTGCTGTCGCTGGCATCGGCGATCGCCGGCGCACAGCAGCCCGAGATGGACCAGATGACCACCTGGCTCACCGAGTGGGGTAAGCCCGCGCCCTCGGCTGACATGAGTCAGATGGGCGGGATGGACCACAGCTCCGACAGCGGCATGATGACCGCTCAGGACATGGACGCGTTGATGGCAGCGTCGGGACCCGAATTCGACCGCCAGTGGTTGACGATGATGATCGCCCACCACACCGGTGCCATCGAGATGGCGAACACCGAAATCGCAGACGGTTCCAACCCTGACGCCCTGGAGATGGCCCGCACCATCGTCGCCACCCAGCAGCAGGAAATCGACACCATGCAGCGGCTGCTCGGCTGACCCGGCCCGCTATAGACAACGATGGCCGCATCCTCTCCGGCGGAGAAGGTGCGGCCATCAACGTTCCACAATTGTCAGGGCTGCGTTCCCGGTACGAGATCAGCTCTCACAGTGACGGTGTGCGCTGCGACGGAGCATTGGAACTCCCCTCGTTCACCGCTCCGGTGATGGTGTCGGGCGTGAGGTCGAGTCGCCGAAGCAGCTGCGCGTTCGCGGCGACGATGATCGTCGACAGCGACATCAGGATCGCGCCGATCGACATGGGCAGCACGAACCCGACCGGCGCGAGCACTCCTGCCGCAAGCGGAACTGAGATGAGGTTGTATCCCGCTGCCCACCAGAGGTTTTGCTTCATCTTCCGGTACGAGGCGCGCGAGAGTTCGATCACCGACAACACCGACCTCGGGTCGTCGCTGGCGAGGATCACTCCGGCCGACGCGATAGCAACGTCGGTACCCGCGCCGATAGCGATACCGACATCGGCCTGCGCCAGAGCCGGTGCGTCGTTGACTCCGTCACCGACCATCGCCACCGTGCGCCCTTCCTGTTGAAGTTCAGCAACGTTGTGGGACTTGTCTTCCGGTTTCACCCCCGCGAAGTAGCGGTCCACACCGAGCTCGGTGGCGACGGACTGCGCGACGGCATCGGCATCACCGGTGATCATCACCACCGCGATACCCCGAGCGTGGAGCGCATCGACTGCCGTGCGGGATTCGGGCCGGATCTCGTCGGCGAGCGCAAGGGCACCGATCACAGCACCGTCGGCCAGGACGTGCAGGATGATCGCCCCGTCGCCGCGCCACCGGTCGGCGACAGCGAGTTCGGATCCGTTTTCCTGCTCGAGCAGCGCGGGCCCGCCGACCTGCACGCGGGTGCCGTCGACGTCCGCAGCGACCCCGACAGCGGGAGACGACTGAAAACCGGCTGCAGCCGGGACGGTCAGGTTCCGCGCGCGTGCGGCCGCAACGATGGCGCGAGCCAGGGGATGTTCAGAGTCGGCTTCTGCGGCAGCGGCCAAAGCGAGGACCTCGTCGGCGGTGCGCCCGTCTGTCACCTCGATTGCGGTGACGGTGGGTTCACCCTTGGTGAGGGTCCCGGTCTTGTCGAAGAGCACGGTGTCCACCGTGCGCATTGTTTCGAGTGCGAGCCGGTCCTTGACCAGGACACCGCCGCGGGCTGCGCGTTCGGTGGCGATGGAGACCACCAGCGGAATCGCCAGTCCGAGTGCGTGCGGGCAGGCGATGACCAGCACGGTAATGGTGCGGATGACGGCGTCGTCGGGCATCCCGACCAGAGTCCACACAGCGGCGGTGATGATCGCGGCACCGAGAGCGAACCAGAACAGCCAACCGGCGGCCGTGTCGGCGATGCGCTGAGCGCGCGAGGTCGAGTTCTGGGCGTCGGCGACCAAGCGGCCGATGCCGGCGAGGGCGGTGTCCTCCCCTACTGCGGTGACCTGGACGCGCAGACCGGAGTCGGTGGCTACCGTGCCGGCGACGACGTGGTCGCCGTCGCTGCGGCGGACGGTGCGTGATTCGCCGGTGATCATCGATTCGTCCATGCTCGCCGATCCGGAGACGATGGTGCCGTCCGCCGGTACTCGGCCGCCGGGGCGGACGACGACGACATCACCGAGCTGCAGCTCGGCCGGGGACACCGGCACCACATCGTCGCCGTCGACGCGTTCGGCGGTGTCCGGGAGCAGCGCCGCCAACGAGTCCAGAGCGGAGGTGGTCTGCGCGAGGGATCGCATTTCGATCCAGTGCCCGAGCAGCATGATCACGATCAGCAGCGCCAGTTCCCACCAGAAGTCGAGCTGATGATCGAGCAGGCCGAGGCTCGCTCCCATCGACGCAATGAATGCGACGGTGATCGCGAGGGCGATGAGCAGCATCATTCCCGGTGCACGGGAACGGATTTCGCCAACTGCTCCGGTGAGGAAGGGAGATCCGCCCCAGGCGTACATCACGGTGCCCAGCACCGGGGAGACCCAGGCGATCCACGATGAGTCGGGCAGTGAGTATCCGAGGAGCATCGCGAACATGTTCGAGGCAACGATCACCGGAACGGCGAGGACCAGCATGACCCAGAACAGGCGACGAAACATACCGACGTGATCCCCGTGACCGGCATGACCACCGTGACCGGTGTGCCCGCCGTGCTCTGCGTTGTGCCCGCCGTGCTCTGCGTTGTGCCCGCCGGTGTCGTGGTCCGACTGCGGAGTCGCCTTCTCTGCCACGTCCGTGTGCATTTCGGGTCCTTCTTCATGCCCGCTGTGCTGCAGTCTGTTCGGCGGATCCGTCCGCGCGGAGTCGACGTCGGAGTGTGTGTGATCGTTCATCGTGCTGTCCTCTCATCCATCGAGTTCGATATCCATTCATCCCATGAACTCGTGGGTTCTGGTTCGGCTGTGTATTCGGCGTCGAGGGCGACAATGATCTGCGCCTGGACGAGCGTGGCTGTACTGGTGACCGTGAATGTCCCTGCCGCCGCCGATAACGCGACAGTGTCCATTCCGATCACGGCGTTGACGTCGTTGCGGACCGACGACTCACAGTGGCCGTACATCGATACCGGCGTAACTGACAGTGCGTGATGATCATGCGTAGCTTTCGACATCTCGGACAACATATACCCCATAGGGGTATATGTCGATCAAGTCGAACCATACCCCTTCCTGATCTCATTGGGAAGAACCGTCAGGGTGTTGTCAACGCGTGAGCGCCAGTCGGCTGGCCACCAGGTGCACCCGCGGTCGCTGTCATGCTCACGGACGGGCATGGATGTCGATACCGATTCGGTCAAGGGGCGCATGCATCCGCGGCACAGCTGAGCCTTACAGCGACGGGCGTACCTGCACACGCGCGTGGATCATCGGCGTTCGCTGCGATTTCCGTTACGAGTCTTCTCACCGACTGGAGGCAGGGCAGGGCGAATTACGCCGTGTCACGGCGCGCATGGCGAGCCCGCGTGTCGACTCTCGAAGATCGCGGAACTGCTCGTTCGGTCGATCGCTGACGCCGCAGATCGGACGGTGGAGCGATACTGTCTCGTTCACCATGGGGCTGCGGCGACGCCGATGTAGCGTTGAGTAAGTCGTAGATGGGTGTATCACTCACGTTCGGTTCCACTTTCGATCTGATCGTTTCGGTGCGCCTTCGAACGCGCCGACAGTTGCCGCTCACCGGCCCCGGGCGAGCCCTGCCCTACCGGCCAGCCGGCGCGCACCGACATATCCAGTCCGCAAACTCGGTCACATGCGGTGAAAATGCCTGCCCGTCACACCGCAGTTGCTCTTTACCGAGTGTCGGCACGCTTGCGCAGCGCAGCGGTCGCCAATTCTGCGACCGCTGCGCGATAGAAATCTCGATCTATCTCCCCGGCCGCGAATCTACGATCGAGGATTTCCTGCGCGTCCTCCCCCGATTGCGGGCGAGCGGACATCAGCCGAACCGCACCCCAGATCAACAGAGCGATCACGACCAGCCAGAACGCGGCCATTCCTGCCATCATCGTCCATCCGCCACTCATGGTGCCCATATTCATCATTGCTGCTCCTCACTCTCGCACCAGCCACCTGCTGACCTGCGGAGTGTGGTCATCCCGCAGCTCCTACTATAACGCTTAGTAGTTCAGCTACTATCGAGCATAGTAGTTGACTGCTGTCGAGACGCCGTCGCCCGGACAGGCGATGATGGAGGCAACCTGTGGGAAAGAAATCCAGCAAGTCGCGATCGAAAGCGCACAAACGACGAACCACGGCGACACGATCCGGGGGCGGCCCACCGGCTCCCCACCCCGGTGCCATACGTACTGAGCCCCAGCCAAGGCATCCCCTCTCAGCGGTGGCCCCACATTCTGCGGTCAGCGTCGCCGCCGCCGATTATCTTCGAAGCAGGGGCCACTCGCCCGGCAGCGGTGCACTCCATCCCACTGTCGCCCGGGCTTTCGCGCCGGCCTCCACTACCCCACCGCGAGCGTCGGCCCAGGCCGCAGATCCGACGATCGATACTGCAGCGCCGCCGGAGCGCCCACGTGCCCGCACGCCTGAAGCTGTTGCGCCCGCACCGCAGAGTTACGCACCCAAGCGCTCACCAGCCACCAGTTGTACCGATGAGATTTCCCAGGTCGAGCCGCTGGGGCTTGCGGTGACGTACTGGGGTGTCGGCGGGGCCGATGCCGAGCCCAGCCACGACGTGGCGATTCGCTTCACTGGATCGCGGGTGGAAGTCGAGGGCCATGCATCGACCGAGAAGGTCGGTTTCGATCGGACTCTGGTCGTGAAATCACGTCCTGCCGCTGGAGGCCGGTTCGCCGCGACCACCCGTATTCAGGGCATTGCCAGCGGGGAGTGGGAGGTGAGTGCGCGACGCATCGACGGGGGCGCAGACAGTAGCGAACGGCAGCAGAACTCTGTGCTCACCGCGCGCACTGCGCTACTGACATACGGTCCCGCTGTGCGGGTGTGGAGTTGGCCGGCGTTGGTAGCCGCGGGAGCGGTGGTTGCATTGATTGTTCAGGGATTCCTGCTCTCACGCATGGATGCCAATGTTGCTGCTGCTGTTGCAATTTCAGCTCTGAGTTGCATTCTGGGATATATCGGTGCCAAGGTTTGGTACTTGATCTTGCACCGTCGACCGATATCTACTTTCATCCGCGCAGGAGCGTGCATACAAGGCTTCCTCCTCGTTTCGCTCGGCACCTTGGTCATCGGCGGAGCACTCGGGGGTATGGACGTCGGCGCAGTCCTGGATGCAACCACCCCGGGATTGTTTCTCGGCATGGCGATCGGTCGTCCGGGATGCTTCTTGGCGGGCTGCTGTTCGGGGCGTCCGACTCGATCTCGGTGGGGCCTGTTTTCGTCCGATCGCACCCTGGCGACGAGGAGGATTCCGGTTCAGCTCTACGAGGCCGCTGCAGCCCTGTTGATCGCGGGAGTTGCGCTCGCCGCGGTACTTCAGGTCGACCTTCCCGTCGGAGGGCTGGTCTTCCTGGGGAGTATTGCCGCATACACATTGATCCGGCAAGGCCTGTTTCTGTTTCGAGTGGACGCGCACACTCGTCGAGGCCGACTCACTGTCTCGCTCATCTGCTGCGCGGTCCTCATCGGCGTCCTCGCAGCGTCGCAGGTGCTCTCGTGATCACCGAACGTATTTTTATGCGTGTGCCTTTCGGTGATCACCTCGATGCGATGGCACCGCATTCGGTGTCCCGATCGACGCTCCGTAGTCCGGCATCGATACTGACTGTCCTCGTCCTTGCACTCGCTGGATGTACCGGCGGCGAGGCCACTGAGCCCAGTGCGTCGATGCCCGTCGCTACGCGGGCAGAACTGCTCGATCCCGCTGACTTCGCCGCCGCGATTGCCGATCCCGGCCGAGTCACGATCAACGTCCATACCCCCAACGAGGGCCAGCTCCCTGGAACCGATTCGAGTCTTCCCTTCGACCAGATCCGACAACAGGCCGCGACGTTGCCGCCCGACCGGACCACACCGCTGGCGATCTACTGCCGTACCGGGACAATGAGCGCCACCGCGGCGAAAGACCTGGCCGCTCTCGGCTATACCGATGTCGTCGAACTACAAGGCGGCATGCTCGCGTGGCGACACACCGGACGAACCATCGAAGAATGATCAATCACCTTCCGCAGTGCCGACCCCGGAGGTTGATCACCAGAACGTGTCCGATGAAATCGGATGCCGAGATCGTCTTGTTCGGGGTTCACCAGGTCGGGACCGGACAATTCGCCGATGGTTCCCGCTGCTGCCGGGAAGTAGTCGATATCGGTTTGCCACCGGGCGCAACGGAGTCGAACGGGCCCCCTCCCCGTACCGCCGAATCAGAACCTCTCGCGCATGCTGTCCCGCTCAGCGCTACCAGCGCAGGGATGCCGCCGCTTGCGGAATGCCTTCTCGGCGGTGCTTCGGCTCCGTCGGCCAACTCGCTCACGAGCAATAGCGTGTGGACGTGCAGGCGCGCGATGACAGGCCAAAAACGAGACGGCGGCCGCCGGAGGACGCGGGCGCTCTACACCGAGGCGTACAAGCGTGAGCGCCGCCGTCAAGGTCGGGGTTGGGTGGTCCTGATGGCGGGTGTCGTGATCGGTGCGACCCACGTCGTAATTCATCTCGGGCAGCTTCGGTTTCTTCCGAGCGCCGGATGGCAGGATCTCGCGGTCGGCTATCCGATGGCGATGGTCCTCGCGCTCGTCGGTCTCATGATGATCGCTTCCCGCACCCGAAAGCCGAGGGGCGAGTATTGCGGACTCGCTCCCGTGATCTGTAGTGCCGCGCGGGGCATTTCATCCCACCGCGCAGGATGCCAACGTCATGGCCCCCAGCAGGGCCACTACTGGTAACGCAGGCAGGGCAACGGCGGTGCACGCTACGAACGCCCGCGCCCACCGGAGGGGAGCATGCGGGATCACTCGGTCCACGGCGAGACGATCGAGCCGCACAACGGTGGCATCGGAAACCATACCGAGGGCGGGCAGAGGAACAGGGTGCGGGCGCAGCGAAGTCAGAGCGCGCCGCACGGGGTCTCGTCCGTGCGAGCGGGCTGCGCGGGCGTCCGCGTCGAGTTCGACCAGAGCGCGCACGAGCGAAGGTGACGCTCGCATGATCGGTAGCCACGGAAACGCATAGGCCACCGACTCGGCAATGCCTACGAGCAGATGATGCCGGCCATCGATGTGTGCACGTTCGTGTGCGAGGACCGCCTCGACTTCAGCAGGCGTCAACTGCGTACGCAGCCCCTCGCTGGCCACGACCATCGCCGGTCGTCCCGCGACGCTGTACGCGAGAGGACTGTCCAACGGAAGCCACAAGGTCGACGCGGGTTGATTCGAACCGGAAAACCCGACGCCTCCAGCGATGATGCGCAGCAGATCGATGTGCCGCTCGTACACTCGCCGTCGCTCACACACTGCGCGCCTCAGGTGAATGATCCAGCGGACTGCGCCGCAGCCCAACATCGCAATCCCGACAACCCCGACGATGGCCTCGACGCGGGCAGGTATGTCGCCCTGAAGGGCGAGCCAGCATTGGTGTGCGATGTCGACCAGGGTCGTCACGCCCCCATGACTGGGGATCGCACTGAGCACGACCGGTACCGCAATGCTGACCAAGGTGCCCACAACGAGCGCCGACCACGTCAAGAGCGTGACGTGCGCATCGATACCTCTGTCGATCATCGACCTCATCAGCAATGGCGCGGCAGCCGCAACCAACAGCCCACCGAGGGCCCACAGGAGTACGGCAGTCACCTCTTACGCTCTTTCAGACCGCGGGTGAGCACCTTCGATTCGTCATCGGAAGCGCCGCGGGCGAAGTGCAGCAGCACGCTCGTCGGGTCGCCGGTCGATTCGAGAAGTATTCGCAAGGCGTCGGAGGCGGCTTCTTCCCTGCTTCGGGTGGCTTCGTACCAATATGCCCGTCCGTTGCGTTGTCGGTGTACCCAGCCTTTACGGTGCAAATTGTCGAGCACCGTCTGAATCGTGGTGTACGCCGGTTCTCGACCGTCCTCGAGTTGATCGATGACATCACGAACCCGGACTGCGGCGCTGGTATTCCACACCACGTCCATCACCAGAGCTTCGAGCTCTCCCAAACCCTGCATGAGTGCCTCCTAGGCGCGTGTTCACTCTATCCCGTCGAACGAGCCAGCTACGTGATCCTTCGGTAGCGAGCACCCTGGTCCGAGAGGTTTGCATGCCTCGAATACGAATGCGGCCGTAGGCTCACGCCAGGTAGGACACCGATGTCATCATTCCCGCTTCCCCGTGATAGAGGTTGTGGCAGTGCAGAAGCCACTGGCCGGGATTGTCGGTGTCGAAGTCGACTTCGACAGTTTGGTTCGGCAAGACCAGCGAGGTGTCCTTCCGGGGGCCTGATCCGGCACCGTTGACAACCTCGAAGGTGTGTCCGTGCAGATGCATGGGATGAAACATCGTGGTGGCGTTGACGAAGCGAAGTCGTACTCTTTCGCCTTCGCGAACGTCGAGGGGGGTGTGCTGCTCGTACGTCTCACCGTTGAGCGTCCAGGTGTACCCGCCCATCTCCATCCCGAGAGCGATGTCGTACGTGCGATCCGGCTCGCGTGCGGACAAGCGGACCGTATCGAGCGACCTCAGTCGATCAGCCATCACCGGGGCTGCAGAGAGTTCGGCAGGCCGGACTGAGGACTGCGGCGCGGCGCCTGGCCCGGTACGCAACACAGCGAACCCGCTCCCGTCCTTACCTTCCGCGGCGGCGACAATCGGAAACGCCCCGTCCTGCAAGGTGATGATTGCGTCGTAACGCTCTCCCATCCCTATCAACAAGCATTGCGCCTGCTCGGGCTGAACCGGAAATCCGTCGCTGTGAGTAACAGTGAGAGGATGACCCCCCACTGCGAAACGGAAGGCCGTGTCGGCAGCTGCGTTGATGATGCGCAGGCGCAGCCGCTGGCCCGGCCGTCCGCCGAGCACGATGGGATCGGCCCCGATCTTGCCGTTGATCAGGTAGTACGGGTAGCTCACGTCGCCGGTGTCGCCACCGAGAGGCGACTGGGCGGTGGGCGCGCTCATCGACATGCCGCCCATCGACATGCCCTCGCTGCGCAGCCGTTCGAGTTCTCGATCGGGGTCGCCGGCTACCCCGTCGAGCCAGTCGTCGAGGACCAGGACGGCTTCGAGGTCGTAGTCCGAGCCGTCGGCGGGGTCCTCGACGATCAACGGTGCATACAGTCCTCTGTCGAGTTGGGTACCGACGTGAGGGTGAAAGAAGTACGTGCCCGCGTCGGGCACGGTGAAGTCGTAGCCGAACGAGTCACCGGAAGCCACAGCCGGCTGAGTCAGGCCCGGCACTCCGTCCATGTCGTTGCGCAAGGCGATTCCGTGCCAATGGATCGTCGTCTCCTGCTCGAGGCGGTTGTCGAGCTGTGCGCGCAACACATCACCTCGGCTCAGGCGAATCTCGGCACCGGGGAGTCTGTCGCCGAAAGTCCAGGTCTGTACCTGCACTCCGCCGAGGTCGATCGTGCTGGGCTGAGCACTCAAGGAAATATCGACTTGTCTGCCGGTAGCCGAGCGGCGCGCGTTCTCGGCCTGTCCCACCACATCGGAGTCCGGTCCGACGACTGCTGTTGCGGACGAGCCATTGCCGCATGCCCCCAACACGACGGCACTCGTTCCGGCCGCGCTCAGCGCGAGAAAGTTGCGGCGCGTGAGCGAGAACGCACCTGCCCGCTGCCCGGTCATACACATCTCCCAATTCTGTAGAAGTCCGTCCGCCGGCGGGCGTTCGATCCTCGCCGCGTTGCTGGTGCTGGTGCTCGTGCTGAGATCAGCGCACAAGCGCTATTACCGCCTCCCGCACCTGACTCGGGTTGTAGAACACCGGCGTCGAGGTGATGCGCTCGATCGTTCCATCGCTCTGGACCAAGAAACTCAGGGGCAGGACAGGGGGCGCGTCAAGTGTCTGCAACGCCGCGTCGGCCTGATCGAACGAGGGATAGTGCACTCCCAGCTCGGTGAGCAGGCTCAATGCCGCATCGGCATCGTCTTGGACGTTGAGACCGACGACCCGAACCGCATCCGGTTCTGCGGCGTACTGGGCCAGAACCGGAATCTCCTGTCTACACGGACCGCACCACGACGCCCAGACATTGAGCAATGTGGGTTGCCCAGCCAGGGAGGTCCCCAGATCGGATAAGTCCGACGTTCCCAAGCATCGTGCGGACGTACCGACGAGCTCGCCAGTTACGGGGGACGGAACCGGCGACGAGGTCGGGCACGGCTCGAGGGCAGCACGGGTAGCGATCACTGCCGACGGGAGATCCTCGTCCTCGACGTGAGGTGCCGATCCTGCGGGCCCCACCGACTGGGTCGAGGGATCTCGAGACCACAATGCCAGCGCTACAACAACTGTCACGATGACGATGATCGCAAGTAGGGACCAGCGTGTCGTCACCCGCTGCACCCTGCACCTCTGTCTCGTTCACCTCGACGATGCCTTCCGGTCTGTCAGCGTCATACTACACGATCTACTATCTTCGATAGTAGCAACGTGGATCCTGCACGCCTTCAACGCTTTCGCGGTCCCCTTCACCCTCGGGCCTCACAGTGCCAGCACACAGCTCTCCGGCCGTTCGCCGAAGACGACCGTCCCCATCGAGGCGCACAATGAAGGCCGTCCATCGACGCCGAGTCCTTCTGGCGCAGAAGATATTACGTACATGAACCCCGGCTCCCGAGAAACAACCCGACGATCGAAATGGGTCGCAGGGTGCGAATGTTACCGATGTAATTCACTGTGACTGATGGTGCTTGTGCGGAAAGAGTGTAATAGTGATGCGGCGTGTCGCCTTGACTCGAAGGCGACCTGAATTACTGCCAGGTATGCAGTTGCCGTCCAGGAGGACCACCGACATGAGACCTCTACCCTCGTCCTCGTACATGGCGCACCGAACTCGGTGGGGTACTCGCATCCTCGTCGGTACCGCGTTCGTGGGAGGCATCCTCGCGCTGGCACCCACGGCGTCTGCAGCCCCGGACGCCGATCCGGCTGCGCCGCCGCCTGCCTTCCCCGCGCAGGCCCAATCGGACCCGCACGTCCAACAGGAGGTCCTCGATCTCGTCGTCGGCGCACTACGCGAGATTCGCGCCAACGGCGCTCTCGACGACCTGGCCGGCCCACAGAGCCGCATCGTCTCCTGCCTCGTGGGCACGATCGGAGCCACCGATACAGCTGACGGACCAACGGGAGCCCTTTCGCGACTGATCCCCTGTCTCGCGCCGATCGACGACATCGACCCCACAGTTCTCCCCCGACTGGTGTCGTCGATGGACGTCGCCACACTTGCATCCACACTCGCGGCCGCCGAGACTCCCCACGATCCGGCCACCCCGCACACCTCGTCGCGCGGACATGCGGCGGTCCCACCCGGCAGGTCGAACGCCGAGCCCTCGACCGAACAACCGACCGCCCAAGGCACCCAGGACACTCAGGACACTCAGGACACTCAGGACCCCGAGTCGGCCGCCGACCCGTCGACGCCCGAACTGCCCGCGCTCGAACCCGACGCCACTGTGCCTGAAACGTCGGCACCCGGCACGTCATCTGAAACAACGACACCCGAAACCACGACACCCGAGGCGGGCGATCATCCGTCGGCCGCCCCGCAATCCCCTACCGGCACAACAGGGTCGAGCAACGGAAAGTATCGTGCGCCGACAACAGGAACGTTGACCTCGACCTTCGGCGACGGTCGCGCCCATCAAGGAATCGACATCGCCAACTCCACCGGTACACCGATCGTCGCCGTTGCGGACGGCGAGGTGATCAGCGCGGGACCGGCCCAGGGCTTCGGACTCTGGGTGCGTATACGCCACGATGACGGCACCGTAACGACCTACGGGCACAACAACGACAACCTCGTGACCGTAGGTCAACGCGTCACTGCTGGCGAAGAAATTGCGACGGTAGGAAACCGGGGTATCTCCACCGGTCCACATCTGCACTTCGAGGTCGACACACCCGCCGGCAACAAGGTCGACCCCAGACCCTGGCTCGCGGAACGCGGAGCCACCATCACCGGTTCGGATCGTGACTCGTAGCCGAGCCTCGACCGCACGGCCCGCCGATGGGAACGAATTCCGCACTGTTGCACCGGCTTCGGATGCGTCTCAGTGGTCTCGTTTTCACCATCGGACCTGAACGCTAAGTGCCTCGACATGTTCGGCGGGAGCGCAGTACGATCGCCCGCATTCCGGTAAGTTCGCCGTACCTACTGCGAGCCCGAGAGGTGAAACGGGGGCCTACGACCGAACAGCCGCGTCGGACAGCGCGACACCCCGAGAGGCGAGCCACTCCTGAGGATCGACCTTGCTCCCCGCCGCGTCGACGACCTCGAAATGCAGGTGAGGCCCGGTCGATTGGCCACGATTGCCGACGGTGGCGATCTGCTCACCGGCTTGTACTCGTTGCCCCACTGTCACCAAGGTTTGATCGATGTGCCCGTAGACCGTTGTCGTTCCATCGTCATGTTGAAGACGTACCCAGAGGCCGAATCCGTCTGCAGGACCGGAGTCGAGCACGGTAGCGTCGGCTGCCGCGTAGACGGGAGTTCCGATAGCGTTGGCGATGTCGAGCCCGGTGTGCGTAGTCCCCCATCGTGGACCGAAATCCGAGGTCAGGGTCCCGGCGACCGGACGAACGACGAGTGGTCGCAGCGCCGCTGCATCACGCGCAGCGCTCTCCTCTGCCCTTCGTTGCCCCTTCGCCAACTGCTCGATCGCATCGTTGATATTGGAGATCTCCGGTATGGCGAGGATCTGAGGCAAGTATTCGGCCACCGGGTCCTGCATCGGTGTCGCTTCGTGCACGGGGACTGCCTGCGCCTGTGCGGGACTCGCATATTGGGCACCCGCCGTGACCAGAGCGCCCGCTGCCACCGCAATACCGACAGCGACACTGCCGCGGCGCTCGGTGGCGCGCGCCCGAGCGCGATGCCGCCCTCTCGGCGTCACCGCCACTCCCTGCACGTCACAGTCCATCAACTGTCGACGTCGGTCGGTCATGCGGGTCATACGGTGTTGTGCCACAGCAGAGTCCTCGGTAATCGAATGGAGCGAGGCGTAATCATCGACGTGCGCACCTCACTGATGTATCGAACGGATCACGACGCGATAACGAAAAGATACACGACGAGTGGGGTAATTACTATCATGGTTAGTAGTTCGATGTCCCCCGCAGTGGTTTCGTGCCTCACAGCGCGGTAGCACCGGACGTCGACGGTCGGAGACCATCGGCCGGCGAACGCTGCCTTCTCCATGCGAGAGCACACCCCACGACAGCAAGAACGACCGCGGCGTACTCCGGAAGCGGTCCCAGCTTTGTCGCCCACGTCGATCTCGTTTCCAGGGCAACATCAGCGACCAACGTCTGCGCAGTGAACAAGCCCGAACGATCTGCGACCTTCCCCTGTGGGTCGATGACGGCACTGACCCCACTGGTCGCCGCAACGAGAACAGTCCTGTTGTGCTCGACCGCCCGCAGCCGCGACATCGCCAACTGCTGGTAGGTCATGTCGGTGCGCCCGAACGTCGCATTGTTGGTGGGGACCGTGATCAGCTGCGCCCCCGCACGCACGGACTCGGTGACCAGGTCATCGAACGCGACCTCGTAACACGTGGCGACGGCCGTCGGAATTCCGGCGATATCGACGACACCGTCGCCCGACCCGGGAACGAAGTTACCGGCCTGCGAGGCGTACGAGGACAACGCCGTCATCACAGATCGCATCGGGAGATACTCTCCGAAAGGAACAAGTTTGCGTTTGTCGTGTCGCTCCCCCGGTCCGAGTACCGGATCCCACACGATCGAGGTATTCGTCGAGGTGCCGTCGTCGTTGCCAAGGACCGCACCGACCAGAATCGGCACCCCGACCGACCGCGCTGCAGCGTCGATCCCGGCAGTGGCGTCGGCATTGCGCAGCGGATCGATATCGGATGCATTCTCCGGCCAGATCACCAGGTCGGGAGCGGGCACACTGCCGACGGTGATGTCGTCCCCGAGTTGCCTTGTTCGCTCGATGTGATTGTCGAGAACTGCTCGACGTTGCGAGTTGAAGTCCAGACCCAACCGCGGAACGTTGCCTTGCACAACGGCGACCGTCGCACGCGCTGCGCCTGCGTCGCCAGCGGGAGTGAGCGCGAAAGCCAGAGCTGGCACGATCACTACAGTGGCCACCGATCCGACTGCGAATCGCGACGTCGGCGAGCGTACCTGGCGGACCACACTTGCCAGTGCCGCGCCGATCACTGCGACTGCGAAAGATACACCGGGCGCACCGGCGAACGCGGCAAGCGAGAGCAGAGGGCCGTCTGCTTGGGCGAAAGCTAATCTCCCCCACGGAAATCCCCCGAACGGAATCCGTGCGCGCAGACCTTCGGTGGCGGTCCAGATCGCGGCGATCCACAGCGCTTCGAAGCGCAACCCGGACACTGCGGCCGCTGCAGCGCAGAACAGTGCCACTGCTATCGCTTGGATCGCCGCGAGCGCCAGCCACGGCGGGGCGCCGACGTAGACGCCCACCCAGGGCAGAAGGGGCAGAAAGAACGCAAGCCCCGACAGATACCCGTAGAAGAATGCCGCCCGGATGGAACGGCCGCGGATGACGAGAACAAGAACCCCGATACCCAGCGGCGCGAGGAACCACAGCGACCGAGGTGGAAAGCCCGCGTACAACAACACACCAGCAGATACCGCGGACGATGACCTGCCTGCTATCGCGGTGAACGCACGACGTCGGGTTCGTCGGTGACGGTTCATTGTTGTTGCGCTGGACTCGATATCGAGCATGCCTGCATGGCTCTTTTCTCATGTACGGCATAGCGCCACCTGACCACCCTCGGTTGCTACTATGCACGATAGTAGTAACAGCGGTGAGCCCGGACCGGCTCCCCCGCCGACACCGCGCCTCTGCGACGTCGATGCATACCCCGGGATATCGACCGCGCACCTTCGCTGTGCCCTTTGTCCTTCGCGGTGCCCTTCGTGGCCGGGCATCGACCGGTGCACGGACCACCCTCGGCTCGCACAAGATGCGTGCTGGACCCCGGGATGGAGACTGGCTTCTACCGCGCCGCAGCACGCCGACATATGCGGGTGCATCTGCTCTGGCGGCCATCATGATCACCGCCCCGATCGTCCTGGCCGTGTTCGACGTGACCAGAAACATGTGGTGCCTGCGGGCGGGCGGTGTGACCGCCCGATTCGGCGGCGGCACATCAGGGGCACCCTGAATGGGTTTGGGCCAACCCAGTTTCCGGCTGCTACCGTCGAGGCGTTGTGAGAATCTCTGCGCTGGGCCCGCCGCGCCTGCGGACGGTTATCGCAGTCGCCGCTGTCCTGTATTTGTTGGCTCACACCATCGCTCAATGCGGCATCGCCTGGGAACAGGACCATCACAGCGACGGCGTACACATCGTTTCGTCCTCGTCTCAGGCCGCCGCGGAACTCTCCCCGAACCACGCGCACATCGACGTCGGATCGCCCCACATGGCGCACGATACGAACACCGTCATCGCAATGCCCCGATCCGACAACCCGCCCCGCCCATCGACCATCGCCGCGGTCGCCGCGATGGCCTTCGATGTGGTGTTGGTGGCGATGTCTGCCCCGCGCAACCCGCGAGCCCCACCGGATCTACCCATTCCGATCCGGCACGGCCGAACCGTCTTGAACGAACTCTGTATCAACAGGTGCTGATCAGCAGCCCGCGGGCCATCCGAGGACTCCTCTTCTCATGGCCCAGTTCGTGCTGCCCATCACTCACTTACTGCGCCCTCGCAGGTCACATACAGGGATTACTCATGAACAGTGCTGTTCGCTCCACACTCGTGCCACCGTCCTCCGCCGGCCACATGTTGGCGACCGCCAAGAACTGCCCGGAACCGAGCACGATGGTCGGCAACACTCCTGTTCTGTGGATCGGTGAACCGTTCGCGGACTCCGGCCGCGGTTTCTGGGCGAAACTCGAAGGCAGCAATCCCGGCGGGATGAAAGACCGCCCCGCGCTGCACATGGTCGAGAAAGCAAAGGCCCGCGGCGACCTCGCTCCCGGTTCGATGATCATCGAATCCACCAGCGGCACCCTCGGCCTGGGTTTGGCCCTGGCCGGGATCACCCATCACCACCCCGTCACCCTCGTCACCGACCCGGGACTGGAACCGATCGTGCACCGGATGCTCGCCGCGTACGGTGCCCGCGTCGAACTGGTCACCACACCGCACCCCGACGGCGGCTGGCAGCAGGCCCGGCGTGAGAAGGTCCGTGAGCTCCTCGATACACATCCAGGGTCGTGGTGCCCGGATCAGTACACCAACCCGGACAATGTCGAGGCCTACGAGTCGCTCGCTCACGAACTCATCGCCCAGCTCGGCCGCGTCGACACCTTGGTTTGCTCGGTGGGTACCGGAGGGCACTCCGCCGGGGTGGCCCGGGTGCTCCGGCAGTTCTGCCCCGACCTGAAACTGGTCGGTGTCGACACCATCGGATCGACGATCTTCGGGCAACCCGCCAGCACTCGGCTCATGCGCGGGTTGGGTTCGAGCATCTATCCCGACAACATCGACTATCCCGCCTTCGACGAGGTGCACTGGGTGGCCCCGCACGAAGCGGTGTGGTCGTGCCGCACCCTGGCGGCGACGCACCACGCCAGCGGCGGCTGGAGCGTCGGGGCCGTCGCCCTCGCGGCCGGCTGGATCGCTCGCACCAGCCCGCCGGAGACCCGGGTCGCGGCCGTCTTCCCCGACGGACCGCAGCGCTACTTCGACACCATCTACAACGACGACTACTGCACCGAGCACGGCCTGCTCGACGTTGACCCGCCGACCGAGCCGACGACCATCGCCCACCCCACCGATGAGACTGTGACGTCGTGGACGCGGTGCGCCACCGTCGTCGATCCCACCGTCGTCGATCCCACCGAAAGCGTTCGATGAAAACTTTTCTGACCAAGTTCCGTAGCTTCGACCGGCCCAGCCAGGTGTTGATGGTCAACCAGTTCTCCATCAACGTCGGTTTCTACATGCTGATGCCGTACCTGGCCGGGTATCTCGCCGGTCCCCTGGGCCTGGCGGCGTGGGCGGTCGGGCTGGTGCTGGGGATGCGGAACTTCTCCCAGCAAGGGATGTTCCTGCTCGGCGGCACCCTCGCCGACCGCCTCGGATACAAACCCCTGATCGTCGCCGGCTGCCTGCTGCGGGTCGCCGGTTTCGTACTGCTCGCGGCCGTGGAATCGCTGCCGGCGATCCTGCTCGCCTCGGCCGCAACCGGGTTCGCCGGTGCGCTGTTCAACCCGGCCGTGCGGGCGTATCTGGCCGCCGACGCAGGGCCACGGCGGGTCGAGGCGTTCGCGGTGTTCAACGTGTTCTATCAGGCCGGGATTCTGCTGGGCCCGTTGATCGGTCTCGCGCTGACCACCCTCGACTTCCGAGTCACCTCACTGGCAGCGGCCGCGGTCTTCGCTGTGCTGACGATCGTGCAGATTTGGACGCTCCCCGCGCACCGGGCCGAAACTGCCGGGGCCATGACATCGGTACTCGAGGACTGGCGGGTGGTGATGGCCAACCGACCCTTCGTGCTGTTCGCGCTGGCGATGATCGGATCCTACGTGCTTTCGTTCCAGATCTATCTTGCGCTGCCGCTGCAGGCGGCGGTAGTAGTCGGTGACGGCAGGTCCGACACCGCTCTGGTGACCTCGTTGTTCGTGGTCTCCGGCGTGGTCGCGATCGCCGGGCAGTTCCGGATCACGTCCTGGTTGTCCCGCAGGTGGGGTTCGGGGCGAAGCGTGGTGGTCGGTATGGCAATCATGGCGCTGGCGTTCCTCCCGCTGATCGTGCTGCCGAGCCCGGCCGCGCTGGGCGGGTGGGCCGCCGCCGGTGCCCTGGTGTTCACCGCTGCACTGTTGGCGGTCGGCACCGCCGCGGTGTTTCCGTTCGAGATGGACACGGTGGTGACCCTGTCGGGCGGGAAGCTCGTGGCTACCCATTACGGCTTCTACAACACCATCGTCGGGGTCGGCATCCTGCTCGGCAACCTGGGCACCGGTGCCGTCTTCGGGCTTCTCAGCGACGCGCATCTGGGTGCACTGATCTGGGTAATACTGACCCTGGTCGGGGCGGCATCTGTGGCCGCTCTCTATGCGCTCGATCGATCCGACCGGCTCACCCCACCCCCCACCGAGACCACGGTGACCGAAAGCGGCGAGGTACCGGCCACCGGCTAGCGGCAGTGCACGCCGAGAAGTGGCCTGCATTGCCCACACCCGAGACCTCGACGATGGTTGCCGAACAGAGGGTGTGACGCGGCACCGTTCACGACTATCCACCGACCGGTGGCCCGCATTCACACGAATGCGGGCCACCCACGCCTCAGGCGGGGGTGTTGCGGTGACGTTGGAGGCGACGGACGACGGGGTAACCCGTGACCACCCCGAGGACGATACCGATTTGCATGAGCATCCAGAACGCAGCGTCGGTGACCGGTGGCATGGTCTCGGTGTAGTACAGCAGCAGCATCCAGCCACCCATCCCGAGGTCGAACGCCAGTACGGTCAGTGCAGCGACGCCGAGCGCAGCCACGACAGAACGCCGAATGGATTGCCTGCGTACCGACTACCGGTGTGATGGCCGAACGCTCGTATACGAAGAGCATGATCGTGGCCAGTATGGCGATGACGATGATCATCACCCAAAGAACACTCTGTCCGCACGAGATTCGACGTCGGCAAGGACGGAAGCGACATCATCGAGAAGATTGTGGGCATCTCTGCGCGCGCGTAATCCGCGTTCGTAGTAGCCGGAGTCGAGGACGCCCGCCGATGCAGGCTCTGGTGCGACGTTCGATTCTGGGTGCCGCTCCCGCATCCGAGGGCGGTGTTCCGGTCAGTGCCCAGGGTCATGCCGTAGCACCGGTGCGGCACATCTCGTTGCATACCGTAGGGGGGTATGGTAAATCTGTAAGTGGGTCGCGACGACCTCGATCACATTCCGAATCGAAGAAAGAAGGGCATCGATGAACACCACCGTCACCGTCACCGGAATGACCTGCGGGCACTGCGTCTCCTCGGTCCGAGAGGAGATCAGCGGCATCCCCGGTGTGACCGCCGTGAATGTCGACCTCGCGAGCGGCCGAGTCGATATCGACTCGGACACCCCGATCGAGCAGACGGCCATCGCCCACGCAGTCGACGAGGCCGGCTACCAGCTCGCCTCCTGATCGACACCAGACCCGGACAGGAGATTCGCACGATGAACGCATCATCGAAGTTCGTCGGATTCACCATCGCCCTAGCCGCGGTCTTCGGGCTCGCCTTCGGAGCCGGGGACGCCTTCGGCCCCGAAGGTGCCGCACCACCCGACACACACGACACCTCGACTCACGACGCCGCCGCGGTGTCCACTGCGGGCGGGCCCGTCGCCAATCAGAGACCTGGAGGATTGATGGTCACCGACAGCAGATACGCCGCGGTGCCCGCCGCCTCGGAGCCGATGCCCGCCGGGCACGGACACTGACACACCACCACACCCCGAGAGGAGCGACGATGAATCCCGTCACGCACCACCCCACCGCCGACGGCCGGGTCGAACTCGACATCAGTGGTATGACCTGCGCCTCCTGCGCGAACCGGATCGAGAAAAAGCTCAACAAGCTCGACGGTGTCACCGCGACGGTGAACTACGCCACCGAAAAAGCACGCGTCGACTACGTCGGTGATGTCTCGACCGAGGATCTCGTGGGCACCGTCGAGCAGGCCGGCTACACCGCCACGGTCCCCGCGCCCGCCGCCTCCTCCACCGACCCCGACGCGGCCGGGCCAGCCGAGATCGACCCCACCGCCTCGCTGCGCCAACGCCTGCTCATATCGCTGGTGCTCAGCGTGCCGGTGATCGCGATGGCCATGGTTCCGGTACTGCAGTTCACCAACTGGCAGTGGCTTTCCCTGACCCTCGCCGCACCCGTGGTGGTGTGGGGGGCATGGCCGTTCCACAAGGCCGCCTTCACCAATCTGCGGCACGCCACCTCAACGATGGACACCCTGATCTCGATGGGCACCATCGCAGCACTGGGGTGGTCGTTGTATGCCCTGTTCTGGGGCACCGCCGGAACGGCCGGCATGACACACCCGTTCGAGCTGACCATCTCCCGCTCCGACGGGGCCGGCAACATCTACCTCGAGGCCGCAGCCGGAGTCACCACCTTCATCCTCGCCGGCCGCTACTTCGAAGCACGCTCCAAGCGACGCGCCGGTGCCGCCCTGCGTGCCCTGCTCGAGCTCGGTGCCAAGGAAGTCTCCGTCCTGCGCGAGGGTGTCGAACAGCGCATCCCCACCGATCAACTCATCGTCGGTGACGAGTTCGTCGTCCGCCCCGGGGAGAAGATCGCCACCGACGGCGTGGTCGCCGACGGCTCTTCCGCGGTCGACAATTCGATGTTGACCGGCGAATCCGTGCCCGTCGAGGTAGGACCCGATGATCTGGTCGTCGGCGCGACGGTCAACGTCGGTGGCCGAATCGTGGTCCGGGCGACCCGCATCGGCTCGGACACCCAGCTCGCACAGATGGCGAAACTCGTCGAAGACGCTCAGACCGGTAAAGCCCAAGCTCAGCGTCTGGCCGACAAGATCTCCGGAGTCTTCGTCCCGATCGTGATCGCCCTTGCCGCGGCGACACTCGGCTTCTGGATCGGCACCGGCGGTGGGATCGCGGCCGCGTTCACCGCAGCCGTCGCCGTCCTGATTATCGCCTGCCCGTGTGCCCTCGGCCTGGCCACCCCGACCGCGCTGATGGTCGGCACCGGCCGCGGCGCTCAGCTCGGCATCCTGATCAAGGGTCCCGAAGTGCTCGAATCGACCCGCCGTGTCGACACCGTGGTACTCGACAAGACCGGCACCGTCACCACCGGCAAGATGACTCTGCTCGACGTGATCACCGCCGACGGCGAGGACACCGCGCAGGTGCTGCGCCTGGCCGGTGCACTCGAAGATTCGTCCGAGCACCCCATCGCCCAGGCCATCGCCAAAGGTGCCCGCGAGAAGGTCGGAGCCCTGCCACCGGTGGAGCAGTTTATAAATATCGAAGGCCTCGGGGTGCAGGGCATAGTCGACGACCACGCAATGATCGTCGGACGGGCCCGCCTCCTCGCCGACCGGGCGCAGCAGCTGCCGGACGAACTCGAAAGTGCGATGCGTGCAGCCGAATCCGAGGGCAAGACCGCCGTCGCAGTCGGTTGGGACGGTCGGGCTCGCGGAGTACTGGTCGTCGCCGACGCGGTCAAACCCACCTCCGCCGAGGCGATCGAGCAGCTGCGGGGCCTGGGTCTGACGCCGATCATGCTCACCGGCGACAACGCAGCCGCCGCGCGTGCCATCGCCGACCAGGTCGGCATCCACGAAGTGATCGCGGAGGTGCTGCCCGCAGACAAGGTGGACGTCGTCAAAAGGCTGCAGGAGCAGGGCAAGGTAGTGGCGATGGTCGGCGACGGCGTGAACGACGCCGCCGCGTTGGCGCAGGCCGACCTCGGTCTGGCGATGGGCACCGGTACCGACGTTGCGATCGAAGCCAGCGATCTGACGTTGGTGCGCGGTGATCTGCGCGCAGCAGCGGATGCTATCCGCCTGTCCCGCCGAACGTTGGGCACCATCAAGGGCAACTTGTTCTGGGCGTTCGCCTACAACGTGGCCGCCCTCCCCTTGGCTGCGGCCGGGCTGCTCAATCCGATGCTGGCCGGTGCAGCGATGGCGTTCTCGTCGGTGTTCGTGGTCAGCAACAGCTTGCGGTTGCGCCGGTTCAAGTCCCTCACCGGATAACCGCGCGGGTAGAACAAGCACCCAAAAGGCTGGGGTGGGCGTGGCATGCAGGCGCGCCACCCCACCCCACCGCTACAACCCCGATGCAGCCTACGAAAGGAGAGGGCCATGTCCTTCGTGACAACGACCTTGGTGCAGATCACCCGGCACCCGGCGACCCGAGCGGTGGCCCGCTGCGCGGTGATGTGCGCTGCGGCGGCGGCCCAGCGACGACTCGACGGACCGACCCTCTCGCGCCATACCCCGGGCGGGCATAATCGAGGATGCTCGGCATGACACTCGGATTCCAGGAGGACACCATGGCCACTCCCGCGGCCGCGCAGGCACCCGCCGAGACCGACGGCCATGATCACGCCGCGCACGGCTACATCACCGAAAAGGACGCCTACCTCAAACGCCTCAAGCGCATCGAAGGCCAGGCCCGAGGACTGCAGCGCATGGTCGAGGAAGACAAGTACTGCATCGACATCCTCACCCAGGTCTCGGCGATGACCAAAGCCTTGCAGGCGGTGGCCATGGGCCTGCTCGAAGCTCACATCAGCCACTGCGTGGTCGACGCCGCCATCGCCGGCGGTCCCCAAGCCGACGCGAAGATCAAAGAGGCCACCGACGCGATCTCACGGCTCGTCCGCTCCTGAGCACCGGCAGTGCGAAGCCATTCCTCGCCGTCCACTCCCGCGTGCTTGTCGGAAACCTCGGCGAGGCGGCGCAGGCAGAGACCGTCATGACCGAAACCGTATCGGCGATTCTGCGCGATCGCCGAGTCCTCGCCACCGTGGCAGCGCTGGCAATACTGGCAGTGGCTGCCGCCCTCGTACCCCGCCCGTCGATCATTGTGGTGCGCGAGTGGGCGGAGTCGATGGGCCCGTCGTTCGTGGTGGTGTTCTTTCTGACCCAGGCGGTGTTGACGATTGCCCCGGTACCGCGCACGGTGTTCACCCTCAGCGCCGGACTGTTGTTCGGTCCCGCCACCGGGGTCGCCGTCACGATCGCCGCCACAACTGTCAGCGCTGTGCTGGCGTTGCTGCTGGTGCGCGCGCTCGGGCGCACCGCGGTGCAGGAGCGGCTGACGAATCCTGCGGTCAAGTCCATCGATGCCCGGTTGGCTCGGCGGGGGTGGCTGGCCGTCGGGTCCTTGCGGCTCATTGCCCCGGCACCGTTCGCCCTGGTCAACTACTGCTCCGGACTCTCCGCGGTGCGCCTGCTGCCCTACACGACGGCCACTGTCGTGGGGATTCTGCCCGGTACGATCGCCGCGGTGCTGTTCGGGGACGCTTTGACCGGGCGAACGAATCCGGCATTGATAGTGGTGACGTCGGCCTGCGTGGCCGCCGGGGTGGCAGGATTGCTGGCCGACGCCCGCCTGCCGGTGTCGCAGGCACAGCCCAACACCGCAGATGGCGCATCGAGAAGCGGTCGCCTTCGTCGTCTGTTGCTGCCGGACCGCGGATAGGACGTGGCGAGAAATCCTACAATTTTGCTGCGCCTGCACCGCCAAAGCCAGCGGAGTTGCCGAACTCCTGACCTACGCGAGAAGTAGGGCACGCGCGTTCCCCGCGGATTCGCAGTCGAAGAGCCCACACCATCACCCCCACCGACATCACTCCGATTACGGGCTGCACGGGTGCCCATAGATCCAGAGCACCGCTCACCCCGACCGCCACCACTACCAGTTTGTTGCATATCGGACATCCGACTGCCAACAACGACAACGCATTCGCACTGACCCCTACACGGGAAGAAACCGACGACGCCAGCCCAGTGCTCACGTATGTCGCAAGAATGAGGCCACTGAGAACTGCGGTGGCAATCCACACCGGATAGTTCCACCACAACACCGGGGTCATTCGAACGTAGAACGCAGTGTGGATGATCCCGGTGGGGATCGCCACGACCAGCGCGGCCACCGTCGCGCCCAGTAACGCGGCCACCCAACGCCGCGCCGGCCAGTCACGCATCGTCACAGTCGTCATCCCTCTCCCGGTCAGCGGATACCACCCCACCATCTACTATGAATGATAGTAGTTTGCAGGTGCGGTGAGTCGGCGTCAATCGACGCCGACTCGCCGCCCATACGGCACAGGCGTCGAGCGTCGACGCGAGCCTCAGCCGACCGTGAGGAACCGTCTACGACTGCCGATACCCGACAATGGTGACCGGCGAGGCCGGACACAGTCCCATGCGGCTCTCGCCGCGCTCCGTTTCCTTCGCTGGTGACGCAGGGAACCCACACCGACCCCAGAGGATTTCTTCTGTGCATTCTTTTTCAGGCCCGACGCGGCGTGTCCGCGCTACCCTGATCGCCTCGATCATCGTTGTTGCCGCGGCATTTTCGGTAAATGCTCCAGCTTCGGCGGACCCTGCTGCACCCCCGGTGAACGCATCCGAAGCCGTACGACAACTCGCTGAACTCAATGCGACCGCCTTCACTCTCACCGAGAGCATGTACGCCGCGCAGGACACCCTCGATCGTCGCCGCGGCGAACTGAGTACCGCAGTTCAATTCGCCCACGAGACCTCGGCGGCGGCTCGGGAAGCCGAAGTGGCCGCATCTGCCAACCGTCGAGCACTGGCCACAGCTGTCGACGCCGCGTACAAAGGTGTACCGCAATCCCCTCTCGGGGCCGTTCTGGTCGCGGACAGCCCACAGCAACTACTCGATCAGATGGTGTTGTTGGACCGGATCCTCGCCGATCGAGCCGCTGCACTCGCCGACTCGACACAGATCGACGACGAAGCGCGAGACCAGCTCGAACAAGCCCGGCAAGCACAGGCGTCCGCTGCGGTAGCCGAGGCGGACGCCGCACGTACACAACGCGACCTCGAGCAACGCCAGACCGACCTGGCCGATCAGATCGCCAAAATCACCGACCAATTCGCCGCCCTCACCGATGCGGATCGAGCTGCCATCGTCAGCCCCGGCACCACGAATCCTTCCGAGCTACCCGCCGCCGTCTCGGCTGCGAGTGGAACATCAGCGGAGGCGATGCGCATCGCCCTCGACCAACTCGGCAAACCCTATTCCTGGGGAGCTACCGGGCCGGGGTCCTTCGATTGCTCCGGACTGATCTACTTCGCCTACAAACAACTGGGACTGACCGTTCCACGCGTGGCCGCAGACCAAGCACGAGCGGGCACACCTGTCTCCCGCGAATCAGTGCAACCGGGTGACTTCATCTCTCTCTACTCACCGATCGGACACATCGGGATCTACATCGGCGACGGGAAATACGTCAACGCCCCCACCGGCGGCGACGTCGTCAAAGTCGCGCCCGTTCCCTGGGATGAAGTGACCGCAATCAACCGGCCCATCGCCACCTGATTCGATGTCCACGGTCCGGACGCCGCGACTGCGAGGAGACCGGATGCCCGTGTGGCAGACCGGTAAGATCGAACCGGTGAGGACTTCAGCCACGGAACCTATGAACCAGAAGTGGCTCCTAGGTGCTGTTTGCGCTTCGATAGTGCTGTTCGGAGTCCTTCTCATGCATTCTGCGCCGATGTCGTTCGCAACGGCGACGAGTATCGGCGAACACTCGATGACCTCGACGGTGAGCGCTCCACCTGCCGTCGACGAGCATTCGGGAGCATCATCTGCGACAGCATCGGAGAGTGGTTCCGCAGCACACTGCGGGAACGGCTGTGGCGATCACAGCTCGGTCATGCATCTGTGTCTGGCTATCATCGGTGCTGTCGCGGCGTTGGCCGTCTTACGGGCAATCGTTGTGGGCTTCGCCGGTTCTCTCGTCCACGCTGCGCGGCTGTCGGCAGTTCGTCGTCGAACCGGGCACCCGCCGCCCTGGACCATTTTCACTCTCTCCGAATTGTCTGTGCTTCGGATCTGACAGGTGACTCACCGTTGTGTGAGACACAGATGTCGACGGGTCAGTGTGCCTGTCGATCCGAACCACCCCACCATAATTTCAGGAGTTTGTTATGCGTTCGAATCGATCTACCCGTTTCACGATCGCGATAACGGCGGCTTCCGCTGTCGCCGCCGCAGTTCTCGCTGGCTGCAGCAGTAACGACGGCGAAATGAACATGCCCGGCATGTCGAGCAGCGATACACCGGCCTCGTCGTCCTCCGAGAATTCCGCCGAAGCATCGGCCGAATTCAACGATGCCGATGTCACGTTCGTCGAAGGGATGTACCCCCACCATGCACAAGCGGTGGAGATGGCTTCACTTGTCGACGGCCGAACCGAGAATGCTCAGGTCATCGAGCTGGCCCAGGCCATCGAAGCAGCTCAAGCACCGGAGATGGAGCAGATGAATGCCCTGCTCACCGCATGGGGACAGCCCGCAGCGTCCGCCGACATGGGCGGAATGGACATGGGCGGTATGGACATGGGGAGCGGTGGCATGACCGGCATGATGAGCCAGGAAGACATGGACATGTTGTCGGCCGCTAACGGAGCGGAGTTCGACTCCATGTGGCTCACCATGATGATCGAGCACCACAAGGGGGCAATCGAGATGGCTCAGATCGAGTTGGCCGACGGCTCCAATGCTGATGCCAAGGAGCTTGCCTCCACAATCATCGATGCGCAGCAGAGCGAAATCTCCACAATGGAAAGTTTGCTCGCCCAGTAACTCTCAATTCTGGGAACTATCAACCGTAGGGCGGGGCTCGGCTAATACCGAGCCCCGCCCTTCGGTTTCGAAGGACCTGGCCCTTTTAGCTGCCACACCGATCAACACGGCCCCGGAAACATGCCCTCCCCTGCTGATGCACCCGCCTGCGGGGTCCTTGGGACACGCAGATCCGCGGTAGGGACAGGGGGCGGCTCTCGGATCGGGTCATCGCGGCCCGGCGGGGGCGCGCCGTCGACAGAGAGTGGGTTCGATACCACCGGCACTGGCAGTTGGGGAGGCGTGGTCTTGCACGTGCGGCTGCTCGGTTTCCTTCTCAGATGGGTAATACAACCGAACTGACGAATTCATTGCGTATCCAGGCAATGAACAGACCCCACACCCCCGTCAGCAGGGCGACACCGACGGCGATCATGATCACTCCGCCTGCCACTTTGATTCTCTGCGAGTTCCGCCGTAGCCAGCCGACACCGCGCATCGCCGAACTCGAGCCGAACGCGAGGACCACGAACGGTAGACCGAGTCCCAGACAGTAGGCGACGATGAGAGTGACGCCGCGCGCTGCGGTTGCGCCTTCAGTGCCAGCGGCAACGGACAACACCCCGGCGAGCGTGGGGCCAAGGCACGGCGTCCAGCCGAGCGCGAACACGCCACCGAGCAGCGGCGCTCCAGCAAGAGACGAGATGGTTTGCGGCGCGAATCGAGTGTCGCGTTGGAATGCGGGAATGAACCCGATGAACGTCAAGCCCATGATGATCGTGATGGCACCGCCGACCTGCTGAAGCACCTGTTCGTTGATGCGCAGGGTGCCGATGACCCCGAAAATCGAGGCGGTGGCGAGGACGAAGACGATGGTGAAGCCGGCGACGAACAACCCCGCTGCACCTGCCACGCGCCAGCGGCTTGCCAGCTTCGGCGGTGCTTCACCAGTCGAGGCGGCGGCGAGCGACGGCACGTCGGCACCTGCGATGCCCGCCAGGTACGACAGGTAGCCCGGCACCAGGGGCACCACGCACGGTGACGCGAACGAGACCAGCCCGGCGAGCATACATGCGGCGATCGCCAGTACCAGAGGTCCGCTCGATGCCAGATTTTGGAACGTCGAGCCAACGCCGCCTTGGGCAAGAAGAACAGTCATTCGTCTGCTATCCGTTCGACGACAGGGAGCAGGTCTTCGGCGAGGAGGGCACGCATGAACACTGCCGCCACCCGGTGCTCTCGATCGAGTACCAGCGTCGAGGGAATCACGCTGGTCGGGTAGTTCCCGCCGAGGGCGATCAGCGTCCGCATCGAGGGGTCGTAGATCGAGGCGTAGGAGACATTGTTGTCGACAACGAAGTCCTGCGCTTTGTCCTTCTGCGGATCTCGAACATTGATACCGAGGAACTGCACACCGCGCTCGCGGGTTGCTTCGTAGACCTCTTCGAGGTCGTCGGCTTCGCCGCGGCAGGGGCCGCACCACTGACCCCAGAGATTGATCACGACCACCTCGCCGTCATAGTCCGACAGAGCGGTGTTCTTACCTTCCTCCATCAGATCGGGTCCGGCGAGTTCACCGATGGTTCCGCGCGTTTCGGGGGGATCGTAGACGATGTCGGTTTGACCACCGGGTGCAACGAAATCGAAGCTACCTCCGGAGGGCACGGCGTCGGCGCCTGCGGAACATCCGGAGACCAGGAGTACAACGGCAAGGATGGATGCCGTTGCCGTGGCGGGCAGACTGCTCTGTTCGCGTGTGCGAGCCCCCGTAGGGCGGCCGAGTCTCATGAAGTCGACGCCTTTGCTGCAGTACGGATCTGCGCCGATGTCTCGAACATCGTGGGATCGGTGACGCGGTCGATGCCCCAGTCTTGGCCGGTGACGAAGCTCGGGGCACTGTGACTTCCCTCTCCGGAATGCACTACGGACACGAGGCAGTCAGTTGATTCGGATCGTGGTCGTGGCTCCTGGATCCTGGTCCGGTCGATACCCGGTCGGCAACACCGGCCGGGTCGACGCGGGATTGACGCGACCGGTGCCGCATGACCTCGCCGAAGCACAGGGCGGCGGCTAGCAGGCGACATCAGTTCAAACCCGCGTACGAATGCAGTCCGGAGACCACCATGTTGATGATGAACAGGTTGAACAGCATGGCCACGAATCCGGCGATGTTGATCCACGCGGCCCGGGTGTCACGCCACCCGCTGGTGGCCCGGGCGTGCAGGTACGCGGCGTAGATGATCCACGCGATGAATGAGACCGTCTCTTTCGGGTCCCAGCCCCAGAACCGACCCCACGCGGCCTCGGCCCAGATCGCGCCGAGGATGACACCGATTCCGAACAGGGGAAACGCGAAGATGGTGGTCTTGTACGCCAGCACGTCGAGCGAGTGCGCCGACGGGAGACGAGCGACGATCCGGCCCACTCTGCTGTCGGGGACGGCGTTGTTGTTGGGATATCGGATCCGGATCAGGAACAATGTGCTGGCTGCACCGGAGATCAGGAACACCCCGCTGCCGAGCGAGACGACGGAGACGTGCACGGGGAGCCAATACGACTGCAAGGCTGGTACGACGGGCGCCGCGTTGGCATAGAGCACAGTTCCGGCAATGAAGAGCAGGATCAAGGTCGGCACGAGGACGAACAACCATAGTGTGCGCAGTTGCTCCGAGCGCAGCACGATCAGTCCGGCAAGTATGCCGGCCGCGCAGGTGACGGAGACGAATTCGTACATGTTGCCCCACGGCGGGCGGCCCGTGGCGATCCCGCGCAGGACGATCGACCCGACATGCAAAGTGAGTGCGAGCATCACCAGGGCGAGCCCCGTGCGGCCCAGCCGTTCGGACGGGGCTCTTCGCTCGGGGACCGGCACGTATCCCGGTGTCGATGATGTCGCTGCGATCAGTTGCGGATGCAGACTCGCGGCCCGGCTCAGAGTCGCTGTTCGCGTCGTTGCGAGTTGTGCGATGAACAGGATCGCTGCGAGAAGGTAGACCACGAAGGCGGTCTCGAAACTGATGTCGCTCCAGCGGGCGAGGGTGTCGTCGATCGGCATGGCGCTACACCGTTTCTGTATCGAGGGTCTCGGAGTGGGTCTTTGTACGCGGCGTCCAGATTTCGGTGCGGAGGGTCTCGAATTCGGGTCCCCATCCGGCGTGATCGGTACGGGCGAGCCCGCCCATCTCCACGCTCGATCGGCCTGTTTCGGCCGGGAGTACACGGAACCAGACTCGACGTCGCTTGATCACCAGCGAGACCAACAGTCCGGTCATCATCGTGATCGCGAACACGAGCACCCACAACTGTGCGGGGTCGTATCCGACCTGCAGGTTGGCGAACTCCTTGGCGCCGTTGAATCGAATGTTGGTGCCGTCGGTGAGGGTCTTCGATTCACCGGGACGCAGGTTCACCCGATCCTGCTTGACAAGTCGGCCCTGGTTGATCATCTCCTGGTCCAGGGAGAAGATCGACTGGGGGATGCCGGTGTCGAGGCCGGTATCACCTTTGTAGATATCCACTGCCACAGCAGGATCGACCAAGTCCGGGAAGCGGGAGGAGAGCAGGGTTCCGTTGAATTGCGCAGTGGGAGCGAAGAGGCCTTCGATGGCGATCTGGCCGCGGCGTCGCTCATCGGCGGTGGCATAGGTCCCGCCGGGTGGATCGAAACGCAACGCCCCGCTACTCAGGAACGTGGTGGCGTCGTCGGGCCGGAACTGCAGGGCCTCGGTTCGACTCTGACCGTCGGGGAAGGTCACGGTGAATTCCGGGGCGTATCCGTGGCCGGTGAGGTAGATGCGTTCATCTCCGAGCCGGAGGGGTTCGTTGACTTTGAGTTGATAGTCGCGCCAGGTGTCTGCGGCGATGTCGTCGGCGGACTGGTAGGAGATGTTCGAGGTGAACATCTCTGCCTGGCCGTTCTCAAGGTAGTCGGCGTTGAAGTCCTTGACTCTGATGCAGAACGGCTCCAGCCCGGTTCCGTCGGTGCTGTTGCCGGCCCGGAAGGAGTCGTAGATGGCGGGCGAGGTGTTGCAGAAACCGGGCCCGTTGTCGGCGATGACGATGACCGATCCTTCGTAACCGAAGAGCTTGCCGATGGCGATGGCCGCGAGCAGACCGATCAGCGAGAAATGAAAAAGTAGGTTTCCCGCTTCGCGGGTATAGCCCTTCTCGGCGGAGAGGGTGAGCGCCCCATCGGGCTCGGGCCTAACGGCAGTACGCCACCCTCTCAAGTGGGGCGCGATGTCGTCGATGACGGTTTTCGGGCTACCGGCGAGAGCGCCCGAATGATGAAGCGGTAGTCGCGAAAGGTTTCGGGGTACGCGAACTGGCTGTGCGCGAAGGGCTTTACCGTGTTCGATCATTCGGGGAGTCAGGCAGCCGATCAACGACACAAACAGTAGGACGTAGATGGCGGTGAACCAGAAGCTTCCGAATACGTCGAACAATTCCAGCGTGTCCATGACGGCCCCGAGAGCCGGGCGCGCTGCGATGTAGGAATCAACCGCCTGGGTGTTGAGATTGCGCTGTGGCAGCAGGGCGCCTGGGATTGCTGCGATAGCGAGCAAAAACAGCAGCACCAGTGCCGTTCGCATCGAGGTCAGTTGCCGCCACCTGTTGCGCACCGCAGCGATTGCTCTGCGTAACCGTCCCTGCGATGTGAGCGCCGGGGTTTGATCAGCTGTCACACCGCCACACCCTTTCGACGATTGCATCTCAATTACTATGCAACATAGTAGTTGATGGGCCGTGTGCAGTTGTGTGCGGTAGTCGCCTGGGCGAGAGGGTAAGTGCTGCAACCACAAACGTGGTACTTGGTCCATCCGGAACGCTGCCGGGCTGCGGTTCGGTTTAGGCCGCTTTCGGCCCCACGGTAGGCGCGGATCGGTTCTTCTACTCATGCCGTCCAAACGCGTTTCATCCCGCGGAGTAACCTGTTCAACACGAGTTCTCAGACCGCTACGTCCACTCGAGACTGCGGACCCGGCTTCTACAACAGTCATGGATTCGTGGCGGTGTGGCCGTCCGGTGGAAACATGTCGGAGTACGTCACCTTCCCGTCCGACCCCCTCCAGTACCCTGCCCCCGCTGCGCTGGCTGCACCTCGCGCAGACGGCGACGCTGCGCGCGCACAAGGAACAAATCCGGACGGTGAGAGCTACGGAACCGGCGAGGCCGCGCAGGCAGATGCTGAACTCCCTGACCTGGTCAGCGCCATCGGTACCGATGGTGAGCTGGGGTACGTCAGGTCGGACGATTTGGTTGGTTCGGTAGTCGACGCTGCCGCGACGCCAGCTCCCCGGACGATTCCCCTGCTGTCACAGACCGGGGACCCCATCGGGTCGTTCCAGATCGGTTAGCATCTTGATCGTCGCCTCTGGCCTCGGCGCTTCGGCGGCCGAGGCCAGAGTTCGTTTCAGCCTAAAGGAGACGGTATGGCTCAATACTGGGGCGATTACCCGGTCGCGGATGACGAGGGTGAAATACCTGAAGGTCTGCCCACGGGTCGATACGTACCGCTCGTCGCCAACGGTCATGGGGCGTTGACTGCCTGGGCTGCGGGTCCGGGCCGATGCTTTCGGACGTCGTATCCAGCGGCGCTGCATCCGCCCGTGAAAGTGTCACGCGGTCACCAGGCAACCGGTGACCCGCAGGAAGTTTGGTTCGAGGCCTTCACTGAAGAAGATTTGCGTGCACAGAACGAGGACATCAATGCATACTTGGCCTCGGCAGGAGTTCGTCCACAACCGCGGGGTTACAAGTGGCACGTGCTGGTCCCCGACAACATCGTGAACGAAGATGCCCTCGAAGACGCGTTACGAGACAAGAACAATTATGTGGATCCCGTAGAAGTCTTCGAATCCATTGCACAGCTGTACGGAAATTTGTTCCGGTCCTGACCTTGCGAGCCGCCAATTTTCCTTGGCAGAGACAGAGGACGTGCGACCCCTCCTGTCGCCGTTTTGGTGTACCCGGTGGAAGTGTCTCGCCAAAGGAACCCGGGGCCGGACGTACACCGTGATGGGAGCTAATCGCTTAACCCGCAGGCGAACTGAGGTGCCGGTAGAGGGTGGCGCGGCCGATTCCGAGTACTGATGCGATTTCGGTTTTGGGTGTGCCGTCGTCGAGCATTCTGCGGATGTGACGAGCTTTGTCGGCGTCGATCTTGGCTGGTTGGCCACCGATGCGGCCGCGGGCTCGTGCGGCTGCGAGGCCGGCCATGGTGCGTTCTTTGACGAGGTCTCGTTCGAATTCGGCGAGGGAGCCGAAGATGTTGTAGGTCAGGCGTCCTCCGACTGTCGAGGTGTCGATGCCTTCGGTGATGCTGCGCAGTGTTGCACCTTTGGTTTCGATGAGGTTGACGGTTTCGATGAGGTGGCTCAGTGAGCGGCCGAGTCGATCGAGTCGCCATACTGCGACGACGTCGCCGGCGCGCACGCTCTCGAGGAGCAGCTGCAACTGAGGTCGGTCTTTGTCTGCTCCGGATGCGACCTCTTCCCAGATGCGGAAGCAGCCGGCGGCTGTCAGTGCGTCTCTCTGTAGATCCAGCGACTGATCGGTGGTCGAGACCCTCATGTATCCCAAAACGGCGCTCACGAGGATGACTGTCTCAGAAACGGCCGACAAGGCACAGGCGGCGCGTCAGAGCTTGAGACAGGTTTCTGAGACACATCACGATTGAGTCTCGATATCGATCCTGTCAGTTTCAGGAGTCGCGTTCACTGTGTCAGAAGTCGAATGCACTGAGCGCCAGCAATTGATGTGGGTTCGGCTCCTACTCCGGCTCGTCGGCGTTAGTGTTGCCTATGGGCATGTCGAAAGTGGTACCTGCGCTGCCGGTACGAGACATCGACACCGCTGTAGAGATATACGTCCGCGCGTTCGGCTTCACGACCCGGTACACCGACCCGACTTTCGCGAGACTTACCCGCGACGACGTCGAGATCCACTTGTGGGCCGCCGACGACGACAGCTGGAATACCCGTTCAGACCCTGCGGCATGGCCGGTATGCAGCGGAGCCGAGACGTTCCTTGCCGGCACAGCCAGCTGCCGCATCGCCGTGGACGAGATCAACGACCTTTACGCCGAGATGTCCCGCGCGGGAGTGCTCCATCCCGCAGACGCGGGTCGTCCCGTCTCGACGGACTGGGGAACGACGGAGTTCGCAGCTGTCGACACCGACGGCAATCTGATCACTTTCCATACCGATGAAAAAAGCCAACACGAGCCCACCACGGCAGGCAACGGCGCACCCTGACCGCACCCTCGAGCAGAAACTCGATGACCCGGACGTCCGTCGACGCGCTACGCGTGGTCATCGTCCTGAAATAAGCGCATGCTGGACTTGTCCACCCGCGCGCAGTCAGGCGACGGTCAGATAGATCAACGCGACATTGAGTGCGACGACGATTCCCGCGATGAGCCATGCCGCGTATGCCGTGATCCGGTGATTGACATCGCCGCCCATCAGGATGCGGTCCGAGGTGAACCGCACCAAGGGAATGAGCGCGAACGGAATACCGAAGGACAGGACGACTTGTGAGACGACCAGTGCCCGACTGGGGTCGACCCCCGCGGCCAGAATTGCCAGTGCGGGAACAAGTGTCACCAGTCGTCGCACCAGAATCGGAATGCGCTGACGTAGTAGGCCGTCCATGATCATCGCGCCGGCGTATGCCCCGACCGATGTCGATGCCAGGCCCGAGGCCAGCAGGCCCACCGCGAACAGCAGCGCTACCACCGGCCCCTGAGTGTCTCCTACTGCTGTGTGAGCTCCTTCGATGGAATCGACGCCCTCTCGGCCTCCCAGCGTCGAGGCCGCCAACAGCAGCATCGACATGTTCACTGCACCGGCCAGCAGCATCGCCAACCCGACATCGATCCGGGTGATCCGCAACAACCGCTGCCGGACAGGCCCTGCCTCGGGGTGTCCGTGCCGGTCACGTGCAAGGCCGGAGTGCAGATAGACCGCGTGCGGCATGATCGTCGCACCGAGCATAGCGGCGGCTATCAATACGCTTTCCGCGCCGTCGAACCGCGGAATCAACCCGGCGGCAGCGGCGGTGAACGATGGCGGTTCCACGACGACGCTGGCAAGAAATCCGACGGCGATGACACCGAGTAGACCGAGAATCACGAACTCGAACGGGCGCTGGCCCCGGCGATCCTGGACCAGCAACAAGATCATCGATACGGCTCCGGTGATGAGGCCGCCGATCAGGAGCGGCAGGTCGAAGAGCAAGTAAAGAGCGATCGCACCGCCGACGATCTCTGCGAGGTCGGTCGCCATGGCGACCACTTCTGCTTGCCCCCAATATGCCAGTCGCACACTCTTGCTCGACTTCTCGCGGACCACTTCGGGCAGTGTCATTCCGGTGACGATGCCGAGTTTGGCGGAGAGGAACTGCACGAGGCCGGCCATCACGTTCGCGGCGACGATCACCCAGACCAGCAGGTACCCGAACTGCGCGCCGGCGCTGACGTTGGAGGCGACATTGCCGGGGTCGACGTAGGCGATCGCGGCGACGAAAGCAGGACCGAGCAGAACGAGGCCAGACCGAAACCTCGAGGGCGGCCGAGACGATCGGCGCTGCAGCACAGACATGACCACACCCTCCGGCACCAACAATATGTCAGAACCCTGAAAATATAGTTCGGCCTCCCGAACAATGCAATGCGGCGTGGCGGTTCGGCGACATCACGATCAGATGGGCAGGATCACTGCACTGACGAATTCGTTGCGGATCCAGGCGATGAACAACCCCCACACCCCGGTCAGCAGTGCGATGCCGACGGCGATCATGATGACACCGCCCGCCACCTTGATCCTCTGAGAGTTCCTCCGAAGCCACCCCACACCGCGCATCGCCGAACTCGAACCGAACGCAAGAACGACGAACGGTAGGCCGAGTCCCAGGCAGTACGCGACGATGAGAGTGACCCCGCGGGCTGCGGTTGCACCTTCGGTGCCTGCCGCCACGGACAGCACGCCGGCAAGGGTCGGACCCAGGCACGGCGTCCAGCCGAGCGCGAACACCCCACCGAGCAGCGGCGCTCCTGCAAGGGACGAGATCTGCCGGGGTGCGAATCGGGTGTCGCGTTGCAGTGCGGGTATCAACCCGATGAACGCCGCACCCATGATGATCGTGATGACCCCGCCCACGCGTTGGAGTACTTGCTCGTTGATGCGCAAGGTGCCGATGACTCCGAAGACCGAGGCTGTGGCGAGGACGAAGACGATGGTGAACCCGGCGACGAACAACGACGCTGCACCGGCCACACGCCAGCGATTCACGAGACCCGTCGACGACGTACCGGCGGTCGCGGTGCTGGGTGTCCGGGCATCGGCTGACTGAGCCTCGCAGGCCGATTGGGTGCCGCGGGCTGATTGGGCGTCGCGGGCTGATTGGGCGTCGGCGCCGGCGATGCCTGCCAGGTAGGACAGGTATCCCGGCACCAGCGGCACCACGCACGGTGAGGCGAACGAGACCAACCCGGCGAGCATGCATGCCGCGATCGCCAGCAGTAGGGGCCCACTCGATGCCGCGTTCTGGAACGTCGACCCGATGTCTTGGGCGAGAAGAGTCGTCATTCCGCGGCTATCCGTTCGACGACGGGAAGCAGGTCTTCGGTGAGCAGGGCTCGCATGAAGACCGCGGCCACCCGGTGCTGGCGATCGAGTACCAGCGTCGAGGGAATGACGCTGGTCGGATAGTTCCCGCCGAGGGCGATCAGCGTCCGCATCGAGGGGTCGTAGATCGAAGGGTAAGTGACGTTGTTGTCGACCACGAAGTCCTGCGCTTTGTCCTTCTGCGGATCTCGGACATTGATACCGAGGAACTGCACACCGCGCTCACGGGTGGCCTCGTAGACCTCTTCGAGGTCGTCGGCTTCGCCGCGGCAGGGGCCACACCATTGACCCCAGAGATTGATCACGACGACCTTTCCGTCGTAGTCCGCCAGAGCGGTCGTCTTGCCCTCCTCCATCAGATCGGGGCCGGCGAGCTCGCCTATGGTTCCGCGTGTTTCGGGAGGGTCGTAGACGATGTCGGTTCGGCCACCGGGCGCGACGAAGTCGAAGCTCCCGCCGGACGGTGCAGCGTCGGCACCAGCGGAGCATCCGGAGATCAGTAGTACGACGGCAAGAATCGATCCGATTGCCGCGGTGGGCGTGCCGCCTTGTCGTCGAGTACCGACCCACACGGGTAGGAAACGTGTCATGAGGTGAAGTCCTTTATTGCAGTGCGGATCTGGTCTGTCGTCTCGAACACTGTCGGGTCGGTGATGCGCTCGATCGTTCCGTCCGGGCGGACGAGAAAACTCAGGGGAAGGACCGGCGGTGCCGAGAGCGCGTCCTGGACGCTGCCGCCGTCGATGTAGTTCGGATAGCGGATGCCCAGTTGCGTGAGCAGCGCGGCCGCGTCCGCGGGTCGGTCCTCGACGTTGATTCCGATGACTGGGATCGCGTCGGGTTCTGCGGCGTAGGCATCGACTACGGGCATCTCGGTGCGGCACGGGCCGCACCAGGATGCCCACAGGTTGATCAGCGTCACCTCGCTGCCGAGAACGTCGACGAGATCGACATCGTCGGCACTGCCGATGCAGCGCGCCATCACTCCCGCCAGCGGCCCACCTTCGTGTGGCACCGGCTGCGGACACAGCGGTAGCGCTGTTGCTCGTGCCGCGTCATCCGGCGGGCGGGACAGTGTGGGTTCGGGTCCGACCGGCGCGACATTGTTGGCGATGACGTCGGATGGGCCGCCCTCGACGCCACCGGAGCGGGGCCACAGTGCGACGATCGATGCAACGACAACGACGAGCATGACGATCGACCAGCCGCGCGTCATCGCCGTGACCTTCTTTCTCGAGAGATCGGCAGAGGGGCGAACGGTACGTCGCGGATCATAGGAGCGTGGACCAGTACGACCAGAAACGCTGCGCGATCAGGGCGATGAGGACGAGAAACCACACGGTCAGCGCAATCGAGTGATTGCGCATCAACACTCCCGCCCACTGCCGCCGGCCCGCACTCGGAGCCCCGCGGTCGAGGTTGCGCAGCGTGACGTACCAGAAGATCGGTACGGTGACCGCCCACACCGCCATGCAGTACGGGCACAGCGCGCCGATGTCGTAGAGGCTCTGCACGATCAGCCAGTGCACGAAGACCGCAGCAGCAGTGACACCGACCTGCAGTGCACTCCAGAACCACTGCGCGAACACGGCTCCGGCGAGCAGGGCGGCACCCACTGCCGCCACGACGGCGAAGCCCGCGATCCCGAGAAGGGAATTGGGAAATCCGAACGCAGACGCCTGCGGGGTGTCCATCACCGATCCGCAGTTGAGTACCGGATTGATACTGCAGGTCGGGGCGTAGGCGGGATCGAGCGCAAGGGCGAACTTCTCTACCGTGAGTACGAACGCGGCGGCCAGTCCGATCACGCCTCCTACCAGCAGCAGCCAGGGCAGGCTTCGGGCGAACGGTCCGCTGCGTCGGGTGAGAGCGGCTGCGCGGTCAGCCGAGTGCAGCGTCGAGGGCATCGGTGAGGTCTCCGTAGGTGGTGGGTTCGATCTTGGTGCCGTTGAGGAAGAACGTCGGGGTGCCCTGGACGCCGAGCGCGATCCCGTCGGCGACGTCGGCCTCGATGCGTTCGAGCGTCGCAGGGTCGGTGTAAGCGGCATCGAAGGCGCTCATGTCGAGTCCTTGCTCGACGGCGAAGCTCCGAAACAACTCGTCCTGCGGAACCTGCTGTTCGCCCCACTGCGCCTGCGTCTCGTACATGCGCTGATACATGTCCTCGAAGCCGCCCTGCTGTGCTGCGGCTTCGACAGCGCGTGCGGCGCGTTCGGCATTGAAGTGCGAGGCGATGGGAAAGTAGCGGGCCACGAAGCTCACCCGGTCGCCGTACTCCTCACGCAATTGTTCGATCGCTGGGTAGACAGACCGGCAGGCCTCGCACTCGAAGTCGAGGAACTCCACGAACGTGACCCGGCCGTCGGGCACCGAGTTCAACCGATGACTGTTCTCGCGCACCGCGATCGAGGCAGGGTCGGCGGCGGCCTGCTCGGCGGCGGCAGCATCCGGCGTGCCCGATCGGTCCACCACCAGAAATACAGCCAACGCGGCGGCGAACACGACCACCAGGGACAGGGAAATCTTCAACGCTCGGCTCATACAACTACCTTCTCGACTCGTTCGGACTGATCAACGGGCCCGATATGGGCGTTTCGACCCGTTGTGAGACTAACAATCGTACGAACGTCGACCGAAAGGTCTTCCCTGACGATCGCATGATTGTTAGATTGTGCCCATGGCCTTGGAACCTTTGGACTCGTGCGATCTGTTGTGTATGGACCTCCCTCACGCCGAGAGGGTGCGCGCAGCCTTGCCTGCTCTCGGCGATATCGAACCGGTCGCCGACGCTGCCCGAGCTTTCGGTGACCCCACCCGACTGACCATCGCGCTCGCGTTGAACGCCGGCGGGCAGATGTGCGGCTGCGATGTTGCGTGGATCGTGGGACAGAGCCAGAAGCTGGTCTCCCACCATCTCCGCAAACTCAAAGCCGCGGACGCCGTCACATCGAACAGAGAGGGAAAGTTGGTCATGTATTCGCTCACCGATCGCGGCGCCCGACTGCTCTCGATACTGACCGAGCCACTGGCCACCGCCTCGGCCACCGCTGATCTCACCGGGGTCGATCATGGCTGACGCGTGCTGCGGACCGACCCCCGCTGCGCCGACCACCGAACCGGCCGCCGACGGTACGGGCACGGCAGGTCCGGCTCCGACCGACGTACCCCAGAGGTTGTGGCAGGTCCGCGAGCTGCAACTCGCATCGGTAGCCGCGATCATCCTCGCCGCATCGTGGTTGCTCGGTCGAACGGGTGCCGATGCGGTCGCGACCGTCGGCGGTCTGATCGCTGCCGCGATCGCGGCCGTCACCTTCGTTCCCGCGACGGTGAGAAATCTGCGACACGGCCGCATCGGTGTCGGCACGCTGATGACGATCGCGCTCCTCGGTGCCATCGCATTGGGCCAGATCCCCGAGGCCGCGATGCTCGGCATCCTGTTTTCCGTCGCCGAGGGACTCGAGGAGTACGCGGTCACCAAGACCCGCCGCGGACTACGCGCACTTCTGTCCTTGGTGCCGCCGACAGTGTCGGTCCTGCGCGGTGGAACCGAGCAGGCCCTGCCCCCCGACGATGTCGTGATCGGGGACACCATGGTGCTGCGACCGGGCGAGCGAGCTGCCACGGACGGCACCATCGCACGCGGTTCGACGAATCTGGACGTGTCCGCGATCACCGGCGAGTCCGTGCCCATCGAAGCCGGTGTCGGCGACGAGGTGCATGCCGGTGCCATCAACGGCGGCGGAGCCATCGAGATCACCGTCACCGCGCCGGCATCGGAGAGTTCGCTTGCGCGCATCGTCCGCATCGTCGAACAGGCCCAGGACCGCAAAGGGGCCGGCCAGCGGCTCGCGGACCGGATCGCACGTCCCCTCGTGCCTTCGATCATGATTCTCGCCGCCCTCGTCGCCGGCGTCGGTGCGGTGCTCGGTGACCCCATGTTGTGGCTCGAACGCGCACTGGTGGTCCTGGTCGCGGCATCACCGTGCGCGTTGGCCATCTCGGTGCCGCTGTCGGTGGTGGCGGCGATCGGGGCTGCGAGCCGCAACGGGGCATTGATCAAAGGCGGTGCAGCAGTAGAAGAGCTGGGCCGCATCCGCGTCGTCGCCGTGGACAAGACCGGCACCCTCACCGCAGGACGACCGGAGGTCGTCGACGTCGTCACCGCTGCGGGAATCGGCCGCGACGCCGCGCTGGCCGTTGCTGCTGCGCTCGAAGCGCGCAGCGAGCATCCACTCGCCCGCGCCATCCTCGCTTCCGTATCGACCGTCGCGGCAGCCGATGATGTCACTGCCATCGCCGGACACGGCCTGACCGGCACCCTCGACGGAGCCGCGATCAGGCTCGGGAAACCGAGCTGGTTCGACACCCACCCCAGCTCCGAGGAGTTCCGCGCCGACGTCGCTCGTCTCCAAAGCAGCGGTGCCACAGTCGTTCTCGTCGAACGCGCCGGAGTCCTGATCGCTGCGATCGCCGTCCGCGACGAACTGCGGCCCGAGGCCGCCGAGGCTGTCCGCCAACTCACCGCGCTCGGTATCGACACTGCGATGCTCACCGGCGACAACGCACTCACTGCGCAGGCCCTGGCGACCCAGGCGGGTATCACCGCCGTCCACGCCGAACTACTGCCCGAGGACAAAGCGGCCCTGCTCGCCGACATCGCGGCCGGACGCAAGATTGCCATGGTCGGCGACGGCATCAACGACGCTCCCGCCTTGGCGACCGCAGATGTCGGTATCGCCATGGGCGCAATGGGAACCGACGTTGCCATCGAGACCGCCGATGTTGCCCTCATGGGGGAAGACCTCCGGCATCTACCGCAGGTGCTGGCCCACGCTCGGCATGCCCGCGGCATCATGGTCCAGAACATCGCCCTGTCGATCGCGATCATCGGCGTGCTCGTCCCACTGGCTGCCACCGGCGTCCTCGGTTTGGCGACTGTGGTGCTCGTCCACGAACTCGCCGAAGTCCTGGTGATCGCCAATGCGATTCGTGCCGCCCGCACCACACCGTTGGACGGGTTCGTCCCACCGCCTACGGCATCCGGTGCCCTCAATGTCACGATCGCACCCGCAGCGGCCTTCGAGGATGCCTGCTGCGCTCCGGCCCCGACGCCGAGGAACGCTGCGCCTCTCGCATCTGGGAACCTACTGGCCGCCACCACCGCACCGTCACCCTCGGCGATCGGAGCAGACGACGGCAGCAGCTCCGGGTGCTCGGATGGATGTACCTGCTGCACATCGACTCCCGCGCGAAGCGAACTCGGTCAGGGAAGGTAGAGACCTGCGGGCGGTGATCGGACTGCATGCAGGCTCTACGGGATCGACATGACCCCAGCAGCAGCGGCATCGACAACAGAGGTGCGCTGGCACCACCTCGAACGAACACACATCCTCTCGCAGCACTATCCGTGATTGCATGCTCTCAACCACGCCGCGATGGTGAAAGCTGCGGCGGTAGAACATGATCGGCGCGAATCCTGGGGTCAGGTGATCCGGATCGTGATCGCTGCTCCAGGATCGTGGTCGGGGCGATACCCGGCCGGTAACACCGGCCGGGTCGAGGCGGGACCGATGTCGCCGATGCCCATTCCGCAGGACCGTACGGACGCGCTGAGAGGCAGATAGCGGTCATCAGTTCAGGCCTGCGTAGGAGTGCAGGCCGGAGACGACCATGTTGATGATGAACAGATTGAACAGCATCGCCACGAATCCGGCGATGTTGATCCATGCTGCGCGGGTGTTGCGCCACCCGCTGGTGGCGCGGGCGTGCAGGTAGGAGGCGTAGACGATCCAGGTGATGAAGGAGACCGTTTCTTTCGGATCCCAGCCCCAGAACCGGCCCCACGCGGCTTCGGCCCAGATAGCGCCGAGGATGACGCCGACGCCGAAGAGCGGGAAGGCGAAGATCGTGGTCTTGTAGGCCACGATGTCCAGTGTCTGCGCGGAGGGCAGGCGGGCTGCGATCCGGCTCACGCGGCTGCCCGAGTCCTCGGGATGCTTCATGCGGATCAGGAACAGTATGCTCGCAACCCCGGAGATCAGGAACACCCCGCTGCCGAGCGAGACGATGGAGACGTGCACCGGCAGCCAGTACGACTGCAGTGCCGGTACCACCGGTGCTGCGTCGGCGTACAGCACGGTGCCGGCGACGAACAGCAGGATCAACGTCGGCACCAGAACGAACAACCACAGGGTGCGTAGCTGCGTCGAGCGCAGCACCACCAGTGCAGCGACTACACCTGCTGCGCAGGTGACCGAGACGAATTCGTACATGTTGCCCCACGGCGGCCTGCCGGTGGCGATCCCGCGAAGGATGATCGACCCGATATGCAGGGTCAGTGCCACCATCACCAGCCCGAGTCCGCTACGCCCGAAACGTTCGGATGGAACTCGCCGGGGTGCGTCGGGAATGCGTCCGGGCGTCGTCGACGTGGCAGCAATGATCCGAGCACGAAGTCGCTCCGTATTGTGCAGTTCCGCGCTACGGGTCGTTGCGAGCTGTGCGAGGAATGCGATCGCGGCGAGGAGATAGACCACGAAGGCGGTCTCGAAGCTGATGTCGCTCCACCGGGCGAGGGTGTCGTCGATCGGCATGGTGCTACACCGTTTCTCTGTCGTGGTTCTCGGACGGGCTCTGCGTGTGCGGCCAGATCTTCAACCGAAGGGTCTGGAATTCCGGTCCCCAGCCGGCGTGATCGGTGCGAGCCAGGCCACCCATGTCCACTGGCGAGAGACCGCGCTCGCCGGGGTGGACCCGGAACCAGACACGGCGACGTGTGATGACCAGGGACACCAGTAGTCCGGTCATCATCGTGACCGCGAACACGAGCACCCACCGCTGCGCGGGGTCGTATCCGACCTGGAGGTTCGCGAATTCCTTGGCACCGTCGAACCGGACGACGGTGCCGTCGGAGAGGGTCGTCGATTCTCCGGGCCGCAGGTTGACCCGGTCCTGCTTGACCAGCCGGCCCTGGTTGATCATCTCCTGGTCCAGGGAGAAGATCGACTGCGGGATGCCGGTGTCGAGACCGGTGTCGCCTTTGTAGATGTCCACTGCCACCGCGGGATCGACCAGTTCCGGGAAGCGGGAGGAGAGCAGGTTGCCGTTGAATTGCGCGGTGGGCGCGAAGAGTCCTTCGATGGCGATCTGCCCTCGGCGGCGCTCCTCGGCGGTGGCGTAGGTCCCCCCGGGTGGGTCGAATCGCAGCGCGCCGCTGCTGAGGAACGTGGTGGCGTCGTCGGGGCGGAACTGCAGCGCTTCGGTGCGGGTCTGGCCGTCGGGGAAGGTGACGGTGAACTCGGGGGCGTAGCCGTGTCCGGTGAGGTAGATGCGTTCGTCGCCGAGCCGGAGGGGTTCGTTGACTTTGAGTTGATAGTCGCGCCAGGTGTCGGCGGCGATGTCGTCGGCGCTCTGGTAGGAGATGTTCGAGGTGAACATCTCGGCCTGACCGTTCTCGAGGTAGTCGGCGGTGAAATCTCTGACCCGGATACAGAACGGCTCGAGTCCGGTGCCGTCGGTGCTGTTGCCGGCGCGAAAGGAGTCGTAGATCGCGGGCGAGGTGTTGCAGAAACCGGGCCCGTTGTCGGCGATGACGATGACCGAGCCTTCGTAGCCGAACAGTTTGCCGATCGCGATGGCCGCGAGCAGACCGATCAGCGAGAAGTGAAACAGCAGGTTCCCGGCCTCGCGGGTGTAGCCCTTCTCCGCCGAGAGAGTCAGTGCCCCATCGGGCTCGGGTCGAACGGCGGTACGCCACCCTTTCAAGTGCCGCGCGATGTCGGCGATCACCTTCTCGGGGTCACCGGCGAGGGTGCCCGAATGATGCAACGGTAGTCGAGTGAGGTTTCGCGGTACTCGAACAGGTTGTGCGCGAAGAGCTTTGCCGTGCTCGATCAACCGGGGAGTCAGACAGCCGATCAGCGACACGAACAACAGGACGTAGATCGCGGTGAACCAGGAACTCGCGAACACGTCGAACAATTCCAGCGTGTCCATCACCGGCCCGAGAACCGGACGCGCGGCAATGAAAGAATCGACGGCCTGGGTATTGAGATTGCGCTGCGGCAGCAAAGCGCCGGGGACAGCTGCGGCGGCGAGGAGGAACAGCAGCACCAACGCTGTCCGCATCGACGTCAGTTGTCGCCACCGGTTGCGCAGCATCGCCACTGTTCTGCGCACCAGTCCCGGCGAGTGCGCACGGGGGTGTTCGTCGATCGTCATCTCCGCACGCCCTTCACCGACCACCATCTAAATACTACGCGACATAGTAGTTTGCGGGGTTCGGTGTGATGGAGCGTGGTCGGCGCAGCAGCGAGAACGCCAGTGCTGCACCAGCGCCGGTGGCGGCAATCCATTCCGGAACGCTGCCGGTGATCGTCGCCGGGGTGAGGGTGGTGCTCAGTGACACCTCGGTGACGACAGCTGCGGGGGTGAACAGCTCCGTGCGCTCGACGACCTCCCCGCGTGCATCGATGACGGCGCTGACGCCGCTGGTGGCCGACACGACGACGCTGCGCCCGTGTTCGACCGCTCGTACCCGCGACATGGCGAGTTGTTGATAGGTCATGTTCGTCCGACCGAAAGTGGCGTTGTTGGTGGGCACTGCGATCAGCTGGGCACCGGCGCGCACGGAGTCGGTGAGCAACGAGTCGAAGGCGACCTCGTAGCAGGTGGCCACCGCGACGTGCACTCCGGCGAGGTCGAGGACGCCGTTGCCCTGGCCCGGGGTGAAGTTTCCTGCCTGGGCGGCATAGGGAGAGAGTGCGGTGACGATCGTGCGCATCGGCAGGTACTCCCCGAACGGCACCAGTTGCCGCTTGTCGTGCCTCTGCCCGGGCCCGGTGACGGGATCCCACACGATCGAGGTGTTGCTCGTGGTGCCGTCGTCTCGGCGGAGAACCGTGCCGACGAGTACGGGGACTCCGACGGCGCGGGCCGCGGCGTCGATACGTGCGGCGGCGTCGGGGTTGCGCAGGGGATCGATGTCGGAGGAGTTCTCCGGCCAGATGACCAGGTCGGGTGCGCGTACGCGGCCGGAGTCGATGTCGGCGGCGAGCTCGATGGTGCGCTGAACATGGTTGTCGAGAACCGCGCGTCGTTGGGCGTTGAAGTCGAGACCGAGACGCGGGACGTTGCCTTGCACCAAGGCGACGGTGACCGTGTCCTGCTGCGGCGGAGCGAACAGTGGAGCCACCATCGTGAGCGCCCCTACAGCAGTGGCCACACCGATGCACGACGCTGCTGCAGTTCTGCGGGTGATGCGACCGGAGGCAACGACGCCGGCCAGAGCGGACCCGATCAGCACCACGACGAACGACAACCCCGGCGCGCCGATCACCGCAGCCAGAGGCAGCAGCGGCCCGTCGGATTGACCGAATGCGATGCGGCCCCAAGGGAAGCCGCCGAACGGGACCCGAGATCGTGCCGCTTCCATCGCCACCCAGGCGCTCGCCACCCAGACCGGCGCCCACGGCAGTCGGGACATCCGATCCGCTACCGCACCGAACAGTGCCACGAAGAGTGCTTGAACGACGGACAGCGCCAGCCACGGCACCGATCCGACGTACTCCCCCACCCACGGCAGCAGAGGCACGAAGAACGCCGAGCCGGCGACGAAGCCGTAGCCGGCCCCCGCACGCGCCCCTCGCCCGCGCACAGCCAACAGCAGCATTGCAAGTGCTACCGGAGCGAGAAACCACAGATCGATGGGCGGGAATGTGGCATACAACATCAGCCCGGATGAGGCGGCGGCGAGGAGCCGGATCCACGCGCGGACTCCGTTGCTGCCGGTCACCCACCGCGCCCGGCTCGGGTCGTAGACGAGAGGTCGAGGCCCGGGCTCGATGCCGGGAGCCGATCTCATGACGGCACGCGCGTGCAGCCGGTACCGGAGGAGCCTCTGCCGTTCATCAACTACTATGGTGCATAGTATTTTATGTGATGGCAACTCTGCGGCGGTGACCGATCCCCTTCCGTCGACACCCAGCACCTGTCCGAGATACACACCCGAGAACGAGGATCCGTGAACCGCTCGCCCACCACGTCTCCCACGCGGCTGCGTGCTTACGCAGTGACTCTCGTGCTGACATTGGTCGCTACCGCGCTGACCGTCGACTACTGGGCGCAAGAAGCATTGGTCGGCTCTCCGATCCCACTACCGATCCTCGAATTGCGGCTCGCCTTCAACCGCGGAATGGCCTTCAGTCTGGGCAATTCGCTGCCCCTATGGGTGATCGTGTCGGTCACGGCGACGATCACCGCCGGGGTCGCGGCCTACGGATGGCACAGCGCTCGGCACGGGGAGCAGTGGACCACGGTGGCGCTGGCGTTGATCCTCGCCGGCGCGCTGTCCAACGTTCTGGACCGGCTTGTCGACGGTGCGGTCACGGACTACTTTCACACCGGTTGGTGGCCGACATTCAACCTCGCCGACATCTACATCACCTGCGGGGTGGTGCTGATGATCGGGGCGGCACTGGCACGCGAGAGGGCACAAGGGTTGCCCCTCTGCCCGCAGTGCCCGACAGCGCCGGATCGTGAACGTGCATGAGATATCTCGGCGTTCGAATCGAATGCCCTGCAGTGCACATACATTCGCGACAGGACAATCATGCTGATCCGCTCGAACAGTGAGGGTGATCGACACCGGAACTGCTCGAAACATAGTCGACTACAACCACCGACACGCGATCGTCGCCTCTCGCTCACCGAGGCGTACCGAGGGGAGCCTGCTGTATGAGCGAGGACATCCCGGCGCTACCGCGCCGTATTTTTCTCGCTACGAGCTGCGCTACAGCGTGCCTGACTGCCGCCGGATGCAGCGTCGGCGAAGCCCCGTCCGGTGAGGACACCGCTTCCGACGGTCCCGTCACCTTGTCGGTGAACGATGTTCCTGTCGGCGGTGGAATCGTGCTCGCCGACCGGCAGGTCGTCGTCACCCAACCGGAACCCGGTATCTTCCGGGCCTTCTCGGCTATCTGTTCTCACCGAGGGTGCACAGTGAACCGAGTTCGCAACGGCACGATCGAGTGCCCCTGCCACAACAGTGCGTTCTCGATCACCGACGGGGCGGTCATGCGCAGCCCCGCCACCGAGCCACTGCCGAACCGTGCCGTGACCAGAACCGTCGATACCCTCACCGTCGACTGATCCATCACCGGGCGCGAACATGCGAGGTGGACGGGTTCGGGGTGAACGGTCTCGACCGGGCCGATGTGCGGCACTCGAGGACCCACTCTGTGCCCCCACCCGACGGGTGCCGGTTCGGTACATCGCTGCCGTGTCGACGACAGCACAGCGTGCCGATCGCGCACCGGGTCGAGACCTGCCTACCAATTGACCTCTCGGCACCGGCCTTCGCCTTCCCGGGGTTCGACCTGCACAGTGGCGTGTTCGAGACCGAACTCGTTGCGGAGAACCTGCTGCGCTGCAGCGAGCACCCGCGGTGTCTCGGCCTCCGGGGCGACCGTCAGATGCGCCGACGCGACCTCCATCCCCGACGTCAGTGTCCATATGTGCAGATCGTGCACCTCTTCGACATCGTCGACATCGGTCAGGGCCCTTTCCACGGCGGCGACATCGATGCCCGCCGGAGCATGTTGCAGCAGAATTCGTACGGCGTGACGGCCCAGGTTGAACGCGCGTGGCAGGACGAACACGCCGATGGCGACCGCGATGACCGGGTCGGCGTACCGCCACCCGAACAGGACGGTGACCAGTCCGCTGACCAGTACGCCGATCGAGCCGAGCATGTCCGCCATCACCTCGAGATACGCACCCCGAACATTGAGGCTGTCCTTGGCGCCGCTGCGCAGCAGGACGAACGCGATGAGGTTCATCACGAGCCCGAGGGTGGCCACCGCCATCACCGGGACGCCGGGGACCTCGGGCGGATTCGTGATGCGTTGCGCGGCTTCGTAGAGAATCCAACCGGCCACACCGAACAGCAGAAGTGCATTGAACAATGCGGCGAACACCTCGGCTCGGTAGAGCCCGAACGTGCGGGCAGCCTTGGTCGATCGTCGCTGTGCGAGTGTGATCGCCACGATCGCCATCAGCACCCCGAACACGTCGGTGAACACGTGTGCGGAATCGGAGAGCAACGCCAGCGACGAGGTGGACAGGCCGACGACGACCTGCGTCACCAGGGTGACCGCCCCCAGACCGACAGCGATCCACAGTCGCCCGAGGTGCTTACCGGACGCGCTGGCCGGTGAACCCGGCTCTATCCCGTGGCCATGTCCGTGCCCCATCGTTGCTCCTTCGTCGTGTCAGATCCGCAGAACGACAACATATTGCGATATGCGCATACATGCAAGTGTTGAAGGATCATCCGGCGGTGGCTGCCCGGACTCGTACAACTATCATTCGTAGTAGTTCATTGTCGGCGCAGGTCGGACTGCCTCGCGCCCATGCCGGAAACACGATCCACCGGGAAGAGGCGCACACCATGGCCACCGAAGCGGCCCATTCGACCCGCGGCGCAGTGGATCGACGCTCCGGATCGCAGGTGATGGTGCTGTGCGCAGCGATTGCCGCGGTGGTCGCTGCACTGCTCGCAGCGATGTCGACGTCGCAAGCGCTCGTGCTGTTGGGTCTGCCCGATCCGGGCCCGATCACCACGTACGGGATCCCGGCACTGACCGCGATCGGCGAGGTGGCTGCCGTCGTGGCGGCGGGGTCGCTGCTCCTCGCGGCATTTCTCGTTCCGCCTCAGAGGTCGGGTGTGCTCGACATCGACGGGTACGTAGCCGTCCGCACCGCGGCGAAGGCCTCCGCAGTGTGGGCGGTGTGCGCGGCGGCGTTGGTGCCGCTGACACTCTCGGACGCCTCGGGTCAACCTGTCGGATCCGTTGCAGCGCAACCGGTGCAGTTCCTCGGTGCGATCGGCGATGTCGAGGCCTCCACTGCATGGGCCATCACCTCTGCGGTCGCGGCGATCACCGCCGCAGCATGCGCGGCGGTGTTGCGGCATCGATGGACCCCCGCCTTGTTCGCCCTGTCGATGCTCGCGTTGATCCCGCGCGCGGTCACCGGCCACTCCTCGACCGGCGGCAATCACGACATCGCGACGAACTCGTTGATCCTGCACATCCTCGCTGCCGCGCTGTGGGTGGGCGGACTCCTCGCACTTCTCGCTCATGCGCTGCGCGGAGGTGGGCACCTTGCCGTCGCGACCCGCCGCTACTCGACGCTCGCTCTGGTCGCGTTCGTGATCATGGCGGTCTCCGGAGTGGTCAACGCTGCCGTGCGAGTGCCCGTGACGTCGCTGTGGGATTCGACGTACGGCGCTCTGATACTGGCGAAGATCGCAGCTCTGGCGATCGTGGGGACCCTCGGGTGGATACAGCGACGACGAACGGTCCGCGCTCTGGCTCACGACCCCGCGAGGCGCAGATCCCTGATCACGTTGTCGATGATCGAGACCCTCGTTCTCGTCACCACCGTGGGCCTGGCGGTCGCACTGGGCCGCACTCCCCCGCCCCCGCCGCAGGACACCTCGCTGCCCCAGGCGCACGAAGAGGCCTTGGGCTACGTGTTGGACGGCCCGCCCACCGCTGCGCGGTTGGCGTTCGAGTGGCGTTTCGACCTGGTGTTCGGCTCCGCGGCGGTGATCGCGGCCGTCCTGTATCTGGTGGCCGTGCGGCGCCGTCGGCGGGCAGGCCTGTCATGGCGGCGGCGGTGGACAGCGAGCTGGTTGGCGGGTACTGCGGTGCTGCTCGTGGCGACCTCGTCCGGGGTCGGGTTCTACAGCCCGGCGATGTTCAGCGTGCACATGGCGGGACTGACCGCGGTCGCCGTCGCCGTGCCGTTGCTGTTGGTCCTCGGCCGACCGGCAACCTTGTTCGCCTCGGTCCTGCCGACCGCGTCGGCCGCCGAAGCACCGGGCTCGCGCGAATGGCTCCGGGCTGCATGGCAGAGCCGAGCAGCCCGGATCGCGATACACCCGTGGGTCAGCACCACGGTGTTCCTGAGCAGCTTCTACCTGCTCTACCCCGGCGGACTGTTCGACACCGTCGCCGACTCGCATGTGGCACACATGGTGATGAAGGGCTGGTTCCTGACCGTCGGGATGGTGATGTTCTGGGGCACGGTCGGCGAAGACCCGGTACCGAGACCGATCGCGGGACTGACGAAGTTGCTCGCGAGTATCACCGCATTGGCCGGGTTCGCATTCTTCCTCGTCGTGACGATCGATCTCGAGACCGCGCTCGGAGCGAGCTTCTACAGCGGACTGCGTCTGGACTGGAACGCAGACCTGCTGGCCGACCAGCGGCGCGGCGGCACTCTGGCGTGGGGCATCGGGGAGTTGCCGTTGCTCGCTGCCGCGGTTCTCGCCGCGGTCCGGTGGTCGGCGGCCGACGAGAGCGCGGCACGGCAACGAGACCGCCGAGTCGACGATCAAGGTGATACCGAACTCGAGGCGTACAACACCATGCTCGGTGGCCTGTCCTCTCGGCGCGATCACCCCTGATACCCGAAACGCCCAGCCCTGTTCCGGTGCGGATGTCGTAGCCCGGCGGGATGTCGTAGCCCGGCGGGATGTCGTAGCCCGGCGGGATGTCCTCCGAGGACCGTGACCAGCGGTACGGACGAATCCGGGTCGAGTGGGATGGAAAAACTATGCTCGATAGTAGTAACCTGTGGCCTGACCGTCACCATTTCGTTATCTCGAGCGAGGCCACGGCCTCGTAGCCACCAAGGATTGTGATCTTGGCCCGACACCGCACACCCGATCCGATCGACGACGACTACGCAGCGCCGGCACCCGGCGTCGCGGTCTCGATGCCCGTCGGCAACAGGCCGACGGCGCTCATCGATCACCCCCGTCATCGACACGCCGGGTTCGCACCCTCGCGTTTCGTGACCGAGTCGCCCGCCGAGACCGTGTACTCCGACAATCGGTCGCAGGACGAGCACACGCCTTCGGCGCAGACGCCCGCACCGGATGTACCCGCTCACGCGGTCAGCGCCGCCTGGGACACCGCGGCCGCGGACACTGCCGCGTCGATGTGGGTGCACGTGGCCGGTCCGGACGAGACGACACACGGCGACGGTGGCCGCGATGTAGTGCAGGCCGTGTCGCGACGTGCTCGCCGCGGACTTCATCGCCGCCGGGTGCCGAAGCCGGGTGGCCGCGCCATCGCTGCGTCGGTCGCGGTCGGTGCCTTTCTGTCCGCGGCAGCGACGTCTCCGAACACCGGGTCGCAGGACAGTGTGGCGCTCAGCGCTGCGAGTATCGATAGCCCTCCCGCCGGCGTCCTGCCGCCGAGCCCGGTCGTCGCCTCACCCCCGCAGGTGTTGCAAATGCCCGATCTCGATGTCGGCCGGCTCGCGCAGCGCATGACCGAGCAACTCGCCGAGGGGGGAGTTCGGGCGGCGGAGCGCGCCGCACGCGATGCCGAGGCGCGGCGCCCGCTCTCGGTGGTGCCGGTGTCGGGCACATTGACCTCCAGTTCTGGGCCGCGTTGGGGGACAACGCATTACGGACTCGACATCGCCAATACGATCGGGACGCCGATCGTATCGGTGACCGACGGTGAGGTCATCGAAGCAGGGCCGGCGCAAGGGTTCGGCCTGTGGGTGCGTATTCGTCAGGACGACGGCACGATCGGGGTGTACGGCCACATAGACCAGGCGCTCGTCACCGCCGGTCAACGCGTGAAAGCCGGCGAGCTCATTGCTACGGTAGGCAACCGAGGCCAATCCACCGGACCCCACCTGCATTACGAAGTGTGGCAACCCGACGGTGCCAAGTCCGACCCGACGGCGTGGCTGTCGGCACGCGGAGTCGATATCACCTGACACGACGAGGAAAGAAGAACTGGCGATGAAAAGGCTCGGTGATCTCGAAGCGGAGGTGATGAACGTGCTCTGGCAATGTGATCGACCGCAGTCGGTCCACGACCTGCGTGAACGCATGGCCGACAGAAACCCCGCCTACACCACGATCCTGACCGTCGTGACCCATCTCCACGAGAAGGGGTGGGTCGAGCGGACCAAGCAGTCACGCGCCTATCTCTACTCGCCCGTGCAATCTCGGGCCGAGGCCACCTCGCAAGCGCTGCGCGAAATCCTCGACACCAGCACCGACTCGGCCGCCGTGCTGATGCATTTCGCGAAAACCGTCACCGACGACGAACTGGACGCCCTGCGGGGGAACCTGCCGGACGCGAACCGGTGATCGTCGCACTGGCATTACTCCTCGCCGCGACCCTGGTGGCCGTTGCCATGCCGCCGCTGCTGACCTCACTCACCCGCACCGTCGGCCCCTCTCTCGCCTTGACCGCTTGGATCGGCAGCATCGCCGGGGTGCTGTTTCTCGTGGGATCCGCGGTGGCGGTGTTGCTCTGGCCCGGCCATGCGCCGGCCGAGGGCATGGTCGAACTCGCCGTCCGCTGCCTGGGCTCGCTGCAACACGCGGCCCAGCCGTGGATCGGGGAAGCGGTCGCCGGGGCATCGGTCGTCCTCGCGGCGTCGGCATCGGCGCGCGTCCTGCGCTCGACTCGCCGTCAGCTTCGAGCGCGGTCCAAAGTCCGCGACTATCACCGCGATGTCATCGCCGTCGTGGCGCGCACGGACCCCGGACCCGAACCGATCATGTGGCTCGACCACCCACTCCCGCTGGCCTACAGCATCGACGGTCGCCCCGGCTACGTCGTGGCCACCGAAGGCCTGCTCGCCCATCTCGATCCCGAACAACAGCGAGCAGTGATCGCACACGAACGTGCCCACCTGCGCGGGCGCCATCACCGCATCGTCAACATCTGCGAGATCCTGGCCAAAGCGCTTCCTCGCGTTCCCCTCTTCGCCGCGGCACCCGCGGCGGTACGGGTCCTGGTCGAGGTCGCAGCCGACCGGTCCGCGGCCGCAGTCACCAGCGCCGACACTGTACGTTCGGCATTGTCGACGGTCTCGCAGGCGCATTCTGCGCGGCCACTGTGGGCACTGGGCCTGATCGGGGACTCGACCACCGAGCGGTTGCATCACCTCGACACGAGCGCGCAAACACCGAGCCGAACCCGAGCGGGCGCTTATGCTGCCGCCGCCGTGCTGCCCCTCGTCGTGCCGGCCGTGTTGGCCGTCGTCTCGCTCAGCGCGGTCTCCGCCGCAGCGTGCGCGGTCCTGCTGATCTGAACAACCCCAAATACTATGCTGCATAGTATTTGGGTTACGCTGGCGGACGCGTCCTGTAATTCGCGTGCGACACGAAGGTGGTTCCATGACGGCGCTGACATCTCCTCCGGCTGCGCCGGCGGTTCGCCCCTATCCACCCCGCGGGGCCCGCAAGGGGTCGTTCCTGCACACGATGGTCACCACCACCGATCCGAAGGTCATCGGACTGATGTACTTGGTGACCTCGTTCGGGTTCTTTCTCGTCGGTGGCCTGATGGCGTTGATCATGCGCTCCGAGCTCGCGGTCCCGGGAATGCAGTTCCTCTCCAACGAGCAGTACAACCAGCTCTTCACCATGCACGGCACGATCATGCTGCTGCTCTACGCCACCCCGATCGTCTTCGGCTTCGGCAACTACATCCTGCCGCTGCAGATCGGCGCACCCGATGTCGCCTTCCCCCGGCTCAATGCCTTCTCCTACTGGCTGTACCTGTTCGGCGCACTGGTCACCACCGCAGGTTTCATCAGCCCCGGCGGTGCCGCAGACTTCGGCTGGACCGCGTACACCCCGTTGAGCAGCGCCGTCTACTCCCCCGGTATCGGATCCGACCTGTGGATCGTGGGCCTGCTCGTCGCCGGCCTGGGCACCATCCTGGGCGGGGTCAACATGGTCACCACCGTGGTGTGCCTGCGCGCACCGGGAATGACGATGTTCCGGCTACCGATCTTCACCTGGAACATCCTGGTGACCTCGATCTTGATCCTGCTGGCGTTCCCACTGCTGACCGCAGCACTGATGGGCCTGCTCGCCGACCGTAAACTCGGCACCCACATCTTCGATCCCGCCAACGGCGGAGCGTTGCTCTGGCAGCACCTGTTCTGGTTCTTCGGACACCCCGAGGTCTACATCATCGCGCTACCGTTCTTCGGAATCGTCTCGGAGATCTTCCCGGTCTTCTCCCGCAAACCCATCTTCGGGTACAAGGGGTTGATCTACGCCACCGTCGGCATCGCCGCCCTGTCCATCGCGGTGTGGGCGCACCACATGTACGCCACCGGTGCCGTGCTGCTGCCGTTCTTCTCGTTCATGACCTTCCTCATCGCCGTGCCGACCGGGGTGAAGATCTTCAACTGGATCGGCACCATGTGGCGCGGCCAGGTCACCCTCGAATCCCCCATGCTCTTCTCCATCGGATTCCTGATCACGTTCGTCTTCGGTGGACTGTCCGGAGTGCTCCTGGCGAGCCCGCCCATCGACTTCAACGTCACCGACACCTACTTCGTCGTCGCGCACTTCCACTACGTCGTGTTCGGAACGGTCGTGTTCGCGACCTACGCCGGCATCTACTTCTGGTTCCCCAAGATGACCGGCCGCATGCTCGACGAACGACTGGGCAAGTGGCACTTCTGGCTGACGTTCCTCGGCTTCCACGCCACCTTCCTCGTCCAGCACTGGCTCGGCGCCCAAGGAATGCCGCGCCGCTACGCCGACTACCTCCCGTCCGACGGATTCACCACCCTCAACCAGATCTCGACCGTGGGATCGTTCGTCCTCGGGGCCTCGACGCTGCCGTTCATCTGGAACGTGTTCAAGAGCTACCGCTACGGCGAAGTGGTCACCGTCGACGACCCCTGGGGCTTCGGTAACTCCCTCGAGTGGGCGACCAGTTGCCCACCCCCGCGGCACAACTTCACCGAGATGCCCCGGATCCGCTCCGAGCGGCCGGCGTTCGAGCTGCACTATCCGCACATGGTCGAACGCATCCGCGCCGAGCAGCACGTCGGTGGCCCGCACTCGGATTCGATCGCGCCCTCGGAAGTGATCACCGAAGCGATTGCCGGACCGGACGTATCGAAACGGCCGGACGTCGACAAGTAACACGGTCGACCGACCCCCGTAGGCTCACACCCCCTTACTACTAGTGCGCATAGTAGTAAGGAGAATCAGTACGACCAGAGGAGAACCGAACGTGAAACGATGGATGCTGGTCGCCGTGCTCATGTGCGGCACAGCACTGTTCTCCGCGGCCCCGGCATCGGCGCACAGTGAACTCGTCAGCTCCGACCCCCCGGCCGATGTGACGCTCGAGTTCGCACCGATCGGCGTCGGCCTCAAGTTCAATCAGGACATCAACGAATCGTTCGCGACCATCAGCGTGGTAGGTCCTGGCGATACTCAGTGGACGCAGGGTACGGCCACGGTCGAGGGCCCCGACGTATCGGTCCTGCTCGAGGACGGCCTACCCAACGGGCAGTACACCGTCGGCTACCGCGTCACCTCCGCGGACGGGCACCCGATCACCGGGTCGTACGGCTTTTCGGTCGACGTCGCGGAGACCGCCACCCGCCCGGACGCTGCTGCACAGCAATCGCAGGGCGGTGCGACCTCGCCGGCTCCCTCGACCACGCCGACGCAGGCCTACGATCCGAACAACCCGTCCGCCAGCGAGGACCGGCCACCGAAACAGAACACCATGATGCTGCTCTCCATCGTGGGCCTGACTGTCCTCGGTCTCGCTGCCATCGCCCTGACGTTGGTGATCCGAGGCAAGGACAAGCAATGACAGGGGCCCGATGAACATCGCCGCCGTAACTCCCCCGGAAGGCCCGCCGACCCTGGCAGCGTTGCTGAGCTTCGATCTTCCGCCGCTCCCGATCCTGCCGATCGCCGGCATCGTCATGGCCGGACTGTACTGCTGGGGGCTCTACCGGATCCGCGGCCGGGGTATCGCATGGTCACGGTGGCGGAGTGCGAGTTTTCTGCTCGGCTGCGCGGCGCTGGTCCTGGTGACCGGACTGCAGGTCGAACGCTACGGATACAGCCTGTTCAGCGTCTTCATGTTCCAGCATCTGACGTTGTCGATGACCATCCCACCGTTGTTGGTGGTGGGTTCGCCCGGACGACTTCTGTTGCGTGCCACCGCTCATCACGGAGCCGGGCGGTGGGTACTGATCGCGGCGCTGACGGGGTTGCGTAGCCGCGCCGGGCGCATCGCACTACATCCAGGTCTGACGATCCCGTTGTTCCTCTTCAGCTATTACGGGCTGTATCTGTCGTCGATCTTCGATGTTCTCGCCATCACAGTCATCGGGCACGTATCGATGGAGATCTTCTTCTTCGCCAGCGGGCTGCTGTTCATCATCCCTGTGCTCGCCGTCGGCCCCCTCCCCGTTCGGCAGAGCAATCTGGGCCGGTTGTTCGACCTGTTCGTCGAGATGCCGTTGCATGTGTTCTTCGGTGTCATCCTGATGATGTCGAGCACCCCCATGCTCGCCACGTTCGCCTCCCCTCCCCCGCAGTGGGGTGTCGATCCGGTATCCGATCAGAAGCTCGCCGGGGCGCTTGCGTGGTCCTACGGTGAGCCGGTGGCCCTGCTGGTGGTGCTCATCTTCTGCATTCGGTGGAACCGGGACGAAAAGGAGGAATCGGCTGCCGCGGACCGGCACGCCGAAGAAGACGGGTACAGCGAACTCAACGCCTACAACGACTTTCTGAAAAAGATCGGTAGCGAGACCAGTCAACGGACCTGAGCTGTCGCGGCCGTCCCGCGCTCGGGGACTGCCGCGAGCTCATCGCCTGATCGCGCTTACTGGCAAGGGCCTGATCGGGCGCATTCATCGCGCACGTGTGCCCACCCCGATTCTGGCTCCACGCTCACCGAGCCAGGCTTGCGGATCGACCTTCTGTCCCGCGGGAGAAGTCGCCTCGAAATGCAGATGCGGACCCGTCGAGTTACCGCGGTTCCCGACCTCTGCAATCCGATCGCCCTTACGGACGCGCTGACCCACCGTGACCGAATTTCCGTTGTTGTGCCCGTAGGTGGTGATCGATCCATCGTCGTGTCTGATCCGAACCCACAGCCCGAAGCCCTGTGCGGGCCCGGCGCTGATGACCGTTCCATCGGCCGCGGCGACGATCGGTGAGCCCAGTGAGTCGGCGATGTCGACACCGCCGTGTTGTGTCCCGCTTCGGGTGCCGAAATTCGAGGTGACCAGTCCGCTGCTGGGTGCGACAGCAGACGCAGTACCTCGGGAGGTGGCCGAGCCACCGGACGTGGAACCGCGCTGCTGTGCTGCATCAGGAACAGAATCTTCGGGCGCGGTCGTCTCGGATGCGGGAGGGGTGTCGGTGGTGCCGGGCACGGGCGAATCGCGGCCGGTGTTGCCCGTCACCGGATCCTGTTCCCCACCTCGGTCGCCGTCATGCGGGACTGCGGGGTCGAGGGCGTCGACCTGGAGCGATGCGGCGATACGAAGGGCCAGGAGTGGGTCGAGAGTCGCCAACGGGGCCAGGCAGGACAGGGACTGCGCCGGGGCATTCGAGACTCCACGGGCGATGGCGTCGACGATGCATCCTGCCGACGCGGACACCGGGCCGGCGGTGTCCGCGATGACGCCGCCGGCCTGGGCGGCGGCCCACGTCGAGGATGCGAAGGCTGCGAGGTCTGCCACCGCGATCGGATCGGTACCGATTGTCGCGGCCCGATCGGCCAGGCGGATCAACCGGCTGACGGCGTCGGCGGTCTGCTGACCTTCGACCTCGTCCCCGGACTCCACGGCCGGTTGACCCGGATTCGCTTCGGCTACCGGGGCGTGCAGGAACACCGCACCGAGTGCGGCACCGACGATCACGTATGTCCGCGCACCTCGGCATGCGCGACGTCGCCCGCCGCTCGGCGTCGTCTTTCCCGCGTTGTTCACGTGGTCACCCCACCCTTCTCGTTGAATGCCGGTCACGATCGCAGTGGATGCCGTGTCGGCCGTGGGTCAGTGTTGCGTGATCCCATCGACACCACAAGCCCCTTCTGTCACACTCTCGACTGCATTCGTCGCTGTTTCGCCTATCGATTCGGCGTCGAAAGTGAGTGCTTTGCACAGTAACTCGACGATTCGACGCCTTTTCATGCGTGCCGATGCCGGTCATGGGGGTCATCCCAATCGTTATTACTATGCAACATAGTATTTAGATATCGGCGTCAGCTCTCCGGCAACGGTGAGACCCCGTGTGCGCTCAGCAGGACATCGATCTGACCGACCTCGGCGGTTTGCGCGGAGGCGATCGAGCCCGCGAGCGCGGCGACAGCGGGAACTGTCGCGTTCGCTGCTCCCTGCTCTGCCATCGGGATTCCCCCACGATGGTGGCGGCGGAGCAGTTGTAGATACCGGCCGTCGAATTCTTCGGCGTTCATCCGGCGAAGTGCCGTCAGCTCGGCGGTACTGGCCATGCCGGGCATCGACGTCGCGTCCTGTCCGCTGTCGTTCGCGGACGCGCTCATGTCCATCGGGTGACCCCCTGTCGAGCTGGCCCCGGTCATCCACGTCATCGTCGGGCCGTCGGGCAGATATGGCCTGTCCCACAGTGTCAACCAGCCTTGCATCGTGCCGACTTGGCTCTGCTGCGAGGTCAACACGTCGAAGGCGAGGGTCCGGATGACCGGATCCGTCGAGCGTCCCAACGCCATCGCCGACATCTCGATCGCCTGGTTGTGATGGACCGACATGTCCTGCGCGAAACCCACATCCACCGAATTCGATGCCGGTACGGCCACTCGTGCGCTGTCCGGTGTGAGCAGTACGCCGATGAGGACGCCGGACAGGACGAGAGCTGTCACCGCCAAGCCGATGAGCAGTGCCCTGGGCCTGGATCTGGGTCCCGTTTCCGCGGCGTCATTCTGTGCACTGTCGTTCTGTGCATCGTCGATCTGGGCATCGTCGGCCTGGCCGTGCACGGTCATCGACTCCCCTCCCCCATCGGCGCTGGCGCACTGTCGAGGGCCGGGTCTTCCTCGAGGGGCACCGCGTCCGGTCCTGGCTCGCTGGCGTCGAACGGCGGCGGGTTGTCGGGATCGAACGCGCCGGGAATGGTCGAGCAACTGGCTCCGCTCTCGGGGTGGGTCGAGGGGTTCTGTCGCAGAGCAGCGACGAACTGAGTGATGCGCCGGTCGGAGGCATTGTCGAGCTCGAGTCGATGGCCCCACGACTGCAGCGTGATCGGTGCCGTCAGGCCCGGGTAGGGCGACATCATCGTGTAGGGCTCGCCCTCGACCCGCCCGGCGAGTGAACCGACCTCGTCGGAGGAGACCCGGTTCGGGTCGTACGTCACCCACACCGCCCCGTGTTCGAGCGAATGAACCGCGTTCTCGCTGCGTAGCGGGACGGGGTACACCACTCCGGTACACGTCGCCCAGGTCTGGTCGTGAGGGCCGCCGAACGGCGGACTCTGATCGTAGGCAACTCTCTGAGCTGGTTCGACGTGCCGCGCGGCCGGATACTCGACCTCGACGACGCCGTCGATGCCGCGGGAGGGGTCCGGGTCGTCGGCGGTCGGCGCGAACCGCTCGGCCTGATTGCGTTCGAGGACGCGGGGGGCCAGGTTGTATCCGATCGCACCGACGAGCACGACGATGACGACACCCGCGCCTATCACCGCCCAGGGAGCGCGCACGCCCCCGGGCACTCCGGCTGGGCGTGATCGCCGAGTCGAGCTCCGTCGGCCTCGGGCGGGGTTTCTGCTGCTGTTCATATTGCTCCTCCATCAAATACTATGCACCATAGTATTTGAATCAAGGTCCCAGGAAGCCCCTACGCACGACAGGACGGCCGATGCCGGTGTTCCGCGCACCCTCAACTGCTCGCGGGCAGCTTGCCCTTCATGTGCTGGCCTACAACGGTGCACGCCTGCTCTTCGTGTGTGTCGCCGCAGGAGTGCTTTTGGCCGTCGACGCACTGACGAGCCTTGACATTTCCTTCGTGTTGGTACTGCTTGGCGCACTTGCAGCAAGCCTGCCGCTGTCGGCACTGACCCTGAGGAAGCTCCGCCGAACCATCAATGCGGACATCGAAGCAGTCGATCGCACGCGCTCGATCAAGAAGCGAGGCCCCGCGGCGGGACGACCCGGCACCGACAAACCGTGACGTCGGCGCACGGACTTCGGCGTTGGCGTTGGCGTTGGCGTTGGCGGATCGTCCGTGTCGGTCACTGTTCGCCGACCCATTCGACGGACGCTTCGGCGTCCGGCTCGATGTCTAGTAGTTCCAGGGTGCGGTGCATCAGAGTCTCGATCCGATACTCGAGATCATCGACGAGGTCAGGCACATCGGCCAGAGCGGCGTGGGCACGGCGGCGGGCATCGACACCGATTAGCTAGTAGTCCGAGCCTGGTGCAGCTGACACCGGGTGCGGTGGTGTGCCGGTGACGTCAGTTTCCCGCTCGCCACGACCGCGTCGCCACGACAGGGGCGGGCGTGGATCGCGCCGGGGCAGTCGCCCGGAGCGGTGAGCAGCGATGACCGCCCCGACCGCTACCTGGGGCATCGGGTCGGCGGGAAACGGCACGACCCCACCGGTCGATCGGAACGGCGACGGGGCCTGGACGCACCGGCCACCTGCACATACCGGGAAAAGTCTCCCCCGGTACGTGCTCGGTGAGTAGTAGCGTCGAGGGGTAGCGATAGAACCGCAGGACAGTACGCCAGCGTTCCCACATCTCGGCGGGACGGAAGCCTTCCGACTCATCGGCTGATATCCGGACACTGTGCCGCCCACCGATCCACAGGGATGGAACTGACCACGCGCGGATGGGCCGCGAGTTCGTGCTACTTGAGCACGCAAATTACACCGCTGGGTGGGCTTGTCACCGAGGTCGGCAGACGAGGTGCAGGTGGGAGTTCGATTGCTTCCGAAGGGAATACGAACACCGAAGAACCGCCGAGTGAGCTGCACCTCATCGACTTGCGGCTCCGTACACGGCCGGGAGACTTGGTTGCATGACATCTTCTGTGGCACTCAGCCGCGAAACAGCCGTCGGCGCGGAGGCGCGACTGTCGTGGATACTGTCCGCGCTGGCCGGAATGGTGGGTGCTGTCGCATTTCTGCATTCGGCGGGGTATTTCGTGACGTTCATGACCGGCAACACCGAACGCGCCGTCATCGGGCATTTCGGCAGTCCGGAAGGTAAGCCCGTTGCACCCGGCGCATCGCCGTGGGCGGCGCTGGCTTTGATGGGTGCCTTTCTGGCGGGAGTGGTGATCGCGTCGATCTGCCGCCGCCGATACTGGTCCAATCACCCACACGGAGCAACAGTTGTCACGACCATCGCCCTCGCCGCGGCAGGGCTCATCGATATCGGGATATCCGGCTGGGCGTCCGACGACGTAAATTTCTATCCCATTCTGTTGGTTGCGTTCGCTCTCGGCGCGCTCAACACAGCATTCACGAAACGAGAAGAAACCTACATCCCCCTGAGCTACGTCACCGGCACCGTCGTCAAACTGGGCCAAGGGATCGAAAGACACCTACTGGGCGGCGGTACTTACCTCGACTGGCTTTGCTATGCAATGCTTCTCGGGTCCTTCGCAGCCGGAGGCGCAGCCGGGGCTCTGATCGGTGCCGCGATCACCGGACCTCAAGTACTCCTGGTTACCGCAGCCATCAGCCTGCTTGCAAGCATCTTCACCTTCACTCACACCGAGCGACGATCCCTATGGGGATAGGTCTATTCCCGGCCAGCGAAAACCTACGGGTCCGCGCTCCCGAGATCGTTCTGCTCCACCGGCGGACTCGACCAACAGAAACACTGTCGCAACGTGAATCAATCGGTTTGAGCGTGTGGAGAGGATGTTCGATACACACCATCTCTCGCTTGGCCCTGATCTCTTCGCCAAGGCGTCAGCGATGCCGGTAGTTGCTAGGTGGGTTGGGAGGTCGGTGCCGAAACCGTCAATAGTCGGCGACGCCGACGAGCGAGCTCGGTTTCGCAGCTACGTCGTGCACGGCCGCATCGGTCCCCGTGTGCGATCCGGATCGGAGCCATTGCCGACGACGGATACGGCAGATTCTGGGTCTCCCGCTGTGGACAACCGCGGGTGGTTCGCCCGCATCGCTACGCGTTGGCCATCGCGCTCGGTGGGTCGATCGACGAGTCGGTGAACGCATTGCACATGTCCGACAACCCGATCTGTGTACGAGTGACGCTGGACGAGGCGCAGCAACAGCCTCTTCACGTGGTCGACGGGAACCAATCGCAGAATCTGCGCGACATGGCCGCGAAAGGTCGCGGCGGTGGACGCCGCCGACCCGGGCTTTGGTACGGGCCGGATCGAGCCGCACGGGCGACGCGCGCCGGTTGCGTACGGCGGTACGCCATGGCCGAGACGACGTATCGGTGCAGGCAGCCTACTGAAGAGCGGTACACCCACGCTGTTCTCTCTAGCGTCGACGGATCGCAACCCACAGTCCGCAACGTCGGCAGATATAGGCAGCTCCCCCTGCCAGGGAGTGCAACTTCACGGTCGGGAAATCGCGACCACAGCAGGAACAGGCCGAGGTGCCGTCACTCTCACTGGACAGATTCATGAGCAAGCCCTTTCCGTCGAGAGTGACGGGAGAAGTTCGGCACTCCGTCTCCTTCCGCGTAATCGAATTCTACGACCTGTGCGCTGCCAACTTCAGCACGGATATACCGTGGGTGGATGGAGATCACCCTGCAGTATTTCGACGGTTGCCCGAACTGGACGGTCACTGCTGAACGGTTGCAGCTCCTCGCCGCGGAACACTCGGACGCCGTGCTCGTCTATCAACGCGTGGACACGGTGGACATGGCCGAACAGGTGCGTTTTCGTGGCTCTCCGACCGTTCTCGTCGACGGCGTCGACGTCATGGGCGACACATCCGCCGCAGTCGGTCTGGCCTGCCGTGTGTACATGACAGGTGACGGGCCGGCGGGTGCGCCGAGCATGGCTCAGCTCCGGGAAGCCATCCTCGGCTGACACCCGAATCGGGATACCCCAGGGGGTACTCATTGGTATCGTCGGTGACATACGGCGTCGTACAGAACGAATCGACAGGGCGAGCGCAGTCTTTGACGATTGCGTACGGACGAAGACCAGGCTTGCCGAAGCCCTGCTGATCTGATCTCGTAACTCTCCTCGGCGACGGGGTGCCGGCGACGACGCTGCGCTTCCACGAAAGCGAGGGGCTGCTGCCGGCGGACCGAGCCCCGAACGGGTACCGCGTCTACGACAAACGAGCACAGCAACGGTTGGCGTTCATCACCGCCGCGAAAAGCTCGAAACTGACGCTGCCACAGATCAAGACGATGCTGCGCGCATGGGAGAACGACTCCTGCGCCGCTGTGAAGACCGGGCTGCGGCCAACACTGCGCGAGCACATCACCCGGGAGGAGGAGTCGATCGCGCAGCTCACCGAGCTGCATGCCGCAATGACCGGTGCGTTCGATCGTCTCGACGACACTCCCGACGCGTCGGCGCGCCGTTCGACCCGCAATGCAGCTGGTTGACCTCGGCCTCCTCGCCGTCTCGGACGGATTCGGCGAGTAGGGAATCGAAAGCGCCTTCGTAGCAGGTGCCACCGCGATCGGGAAGTCGGCGATCTCGACCGCGCCGTACGGAGCAACTGCGGTTTGTCGCGTGCGTCCGCAGGTCCGGTGACCGGGTCCCACACCACGGAGGTGTTCTTCGTCGTGCCGTCGTCCTGTCTCAGTACGGCACGACGAGGATCGGACTCGTGCCGACGAGACCGGGGCCGAGCATTCACGCATAGCGATCATACCGGGCTTAGATGCTATCATCGTTGCATGACGATCAATAAGGATGGCCGCCTGCCCGGCGGTTCCACGTCGACTTTCGATGCGGCAGTGTCGTTGTTCCACAGCCTTTCCGATGCGACACGGTTGGCTATCGTTCGCCGTCTCGCCAGCAGGGAGGTGCGTGTAGCGGACCTGGTGAGCGAGCTGGGGCTGGCACAGTCGACGGTATCGGCGCACATGGCGTGCCTGCGGGACTGCGGATTGGTCGTCGGTCGCCCCCAGGGCCGGCAGGTGTTCTACTCCCTCGTCCGGCCGGAACTGTTGGACCTGCTCGCTTCGGCCGAGACCCTCCTCGCCGTCACGGGGAACGCGGTGGCACTCTGCCCGGTTTACGGCACCGCGCCCGCCGGGTCGGCGGTGACCGGATGAGCGACGCATGCGGCTGCGACCACGACGAGCCCCGCCCGGGCGGCGACGACGAGCAGGAACCCGACAGGTTGTGGCAGATCACCGAGATCCGAGCCGCGGCTGTCGCTGGCGCTCTGCTGGCGGCCGGACTGACCATTGGCTGGACCGGCGGTCCCGATGGTCTCACTCTGGTACTCGAATCGGTCGCGTTGATCGTCGCCGGCTACACCTTCGTACCGTCGACCCTGAAGCGGCTCGCCCGCGGCAAGATCGGCGTCGGCACCCTCATGACCATCGCGGCGGTCGGCGCCGTGATCCTCGGTGAGGTCGGCGAGGCTGCGATGCTCGCGTTCCTGTTCGCCATCAGCGAAGGCCTCGAGGAGTACGCGGTCGCCCGCACCCGGCGAGGTCTGCGGGCGCTGCTGTCGTTGGTTCCCGACACCGCCACCGTCCGACGAGATGGTCGAGAACAGGTGGTGTCGCCGACCGAGTTGACGGTCGGCGAGATCATGATCGTCAAGCCCGGCGAGCGCATCGCCACCGACGGCACGATCCGCAGTGGCAACACCGCGCTCGATACCTCGGCGATCACCGGCGAATCGGTGCCCGTCGAGGCAGGGCCCGGCGATGAGGTGTACGCCGGGTCCATCAACGGAACCGGGGTTTTCGAGGTCGAGGTGTCCGCGCGCGCCGAGGACAACTCGCTGGCCAAGATCGTCCGGATCGTCGAGGCCGAGCAGTCCCGCAAGGGCGAGGCGCAGCGACTGGCCGATACGATCGCCAAACCCTTGGTGCCCGCGATCATGGTCGCCGCGGCCCTCATCGCCGCTGTAGGCAGCCTCCTCGGCGACCCACGGATATGGATCGAACGCGCACTGGTCGTCCTCGTCGCTGCCTCACCGTGCGCCTTGGCCATCGCCGTCCCGGTCACCGTCGTCGCTGCGATCGGCGCTGCCAGCAAACTCGGTGTCCTGGTCAAGGGCGGCGCAGCACTGGAAGCCCTCGGCCGCATCCGCGGAATCGCACTGGACAAGACCGGCACCCTGACCCGCAACAAGCCGGTCGTCATCGACGTCGCCACCGTGAACGGCGCGACCCGCGAACAGGTCCTCGCGGTGGCCGCGGCGCTCGAGGTGCGCAGCGAGCACCCCCTGGCCGCGGCGATCCTCGCCGCCGTCGACGACCACACCCCCGCCGAGGACGTCGAGTCCGTCACCGGTGCCGGCCTCACCGGCCGCCTGCGCGGTTCCGACGTCCGGCTCGGACGGCCGGGCTGGATCGAGCCCGGCCCGCTGGCGGCGGAGGTGGAACGGATGCAGCGCGCCGGAGCCACCGCCGTGCTCATCGAGCAGGACGGCCGAACACTCGGCGCGATCGCGGTCCGCGACGAACTGCGACCCGAAGCCGCGGAGGTCGTCGCCGGTCTCCGCCGTGACGGATACCACGTCGCGATGCTGACCGGGGACAACGAACGCACCGCCCGAGCGTTGGCCGCCGATGTCGGCATCGAGGAGGTCCATGCGGACCTGCGACCGGAGGACAAGGCAGCCATCATCAGCGACCTGAAGGTCCGACGGTCGACCGCGATGGTCGGCGACGGTGTCAACGACGCCCCCGCACTGGCCACCGCCGACCTCGGTATCGCCATGGGAGCCATGGGAACCGACGTGGCCATCGAAACCGCCGACGTCGCCCTGATGGGCGAGGACCTCCGGCATCTGCCACACGCCTTGGCCCACGCACGCCGATCTCGGCGCATCATGCTGCAGAACGTCGGGCTGTCTCTGGCGATCATCACCGTTCTGATGCCGCTCGCCCTGTTCGGGATTCTGGGCCTGGCAGCAGTGGTTCTGGTGCACGAACTCGCCGAGATCGTGGTCATCGCCAACGGAGTCCGGGCAGGCCGCGCCCACCCCCTGACCACCGGACCGGCACCCGCATCGGCCCCGACGGCAGCCGAGGCCCGCATATGAGCGCCGACGCAGCCCCGGGCATCTCGGCGCCACGGTCCCGGCGGACCCTGACGATCGTCGCCGTCGTACTCATCGGCGTCGCACTCGCGGGCGACCCCGTCGCCCGCCGCGCACTCTCCGACGGCCGCATCGTCGAGCTAGGCGTGCTGCAACTGAAGTTGGCCTACAACAGTGGTGTCGCCTTCAGCGTCGGGAACCAACTGCCGCCGTGGGTCATCATCGCGGTCACCGCCATCATCACCGTCGGCATCGGTGTGTACGCGTGGCGCACTGTCCCCACCGGCTCACCGTTGGGGACTGTGGGACTGTCGGCGATCGTCGCCGGCGCCGCCGCCAACGTGATCGACCGCACCGTCGACGGTCGCGTCACGGACTACTTCCACACCGGCTGGTGGCCCACCTTCAATCTCGCCGACACCTACCTCACCTGTGGTGTCGTACTGGTCATCGGCTCCATACTCTGGGAGGAAGCGGCCCTTACTCGTACCGCGCACGCGCAGGAAAAATCCGGATGACCGCCTCGCGGCCTCGCAGCCGATCCACCTCTACCGCGGTCCAGCCCTCCGGACACGACGTTCAGCCGCCCCGCCGTGGCCGCTCGGTGCGGGAGTGATCACCACCATCGCCGCGGCGGTCGCGATGTTCGCCGGCACCAACATCGACGACATCGTCGTGCTGACCGTGCTGTTCGTCGCCTCCGCCAGCCAGGGGCGGCCGCGGGCATGGCAGATCGTTGCCGGCCAGTACGCCGGCCTGATCACCCTCGTCGCGATCAGTGTCGTCGCTGCCCTGGGATTGGTGATCGTCCCGGAGGACTGGGTCGGGTTACTGGGGTTGCTGCCCCTGTCGTTGGGTGTCTGGGGCCTGATCCGCGGCCTGCGCAGCGGCGACGAGGACGAGGCCCCGGTGGTGGCAACAGGGATGGTCGGTGTCGCCGCCATCACCATCGCCAACGGAGCCGACAACATCGCCGTCTACACCCCGGTCTTCCGCACGCTCGGTGCGCCACAGACCGCGGTCACCATCGCCGTGTTCCTGATCTGCGTGGGAATCTGGTGCTACGCAGGCAGACTGTTGGGCACTCGCAGAAAGGTCGTCGACACTCTCGAACGGGTCGAGCACTGGCTCGTACCCGTGGTGTTCATCGTCCTGGGTGCGATCATCCTGCTCGAATCCGGTGTCCTCGGCCGGCTCATCGTCGCCGCGTCATGACCGACGTCTGTTCGCCCGGCAACTCCAGCGGCAGCGGCATCGATCGCCGCAATCACACCGTCCCAGGCGCTGCGGGCGGGTACCGGACTGCGAGACCGCGTCGGAGCGGTCCCCGGATCAACCGGCTCGTACGAGCGTGGGCGCAGTAGAGCCGCATCAGCACCACCCGCGAAAATCTCATCGTTCTCGACCGCGATGATCGCGGTCGCGGCGGCGGTCAGTACTGCTGCTTGTTCTTCCCAGCGCAGGTCCTCGAACGGAACCCACGATGTTCGGAGCGGGCGAGAACGGCCGGTGGATTTCCAGATCGCGCTGAGTGGCTTTGCCCACCATCCGGTGCGGACCAGAGGTGTTGATACTTCGTCGACGACGGTGCGCAGCAGCCTGAACCACACTGCTGCATGAACACGGCCCGCGCCGAGCTCGACCGACCCGCACGTCAACGCGGTGACGCTGCGTCTGTCGATTTCTGCGACGGCCGCCGCGACCGGTATCGGTGGTGCGTGCTCGTCCGAGCCTGCTGGTGTCCTGTCCCAGAAGACAAGTCTGCCGGGTACGACGCTGCAGAATTCGAGCCGGCAGAGATGCTTGGTGCAGCTGGTCAGCATCGGGTATTGCTGAGCCATCATGACCGCGATGTCGGCGTGTGTGTCGAGGGTGTCGATGCACAGAGGGCATGCCCGTGTAGTCAGCGTGCTTACCCAGGGAAGCCATGTGCCGGCGGGCGGTGCGCGTCGACGTCGATCGGCCATCGCCAGACCCGCCGGTAGTAGGACAGAGAACTGGTGGACGTAGGTGTCGAAGTCGCACTCGGTGGGGTCGGTGCTGTCGAGCAGCCAGGGCGTGCAGCCCGCCAACGTCATTTCCCGCAGCCGTTCCGCCGTACAGGTGCTCCTCTGGGCAAGCGCCGATAGCACCGGCTCGGGTGTGTGCCGGTCCAGGTCCACGCTCGAGGTGTCGACACCGAGCCCGTCGAGAAGGTCCGCTGTATTGATCAACGAATACAGTGCGCTGGTCCGGGCCAGCCACGACATCAGAGTCTCGCCAGGTAGTGGTTGCGGGCGCAGCGGCCACGGCGGATGCGCACTGTGGTCGAGCGCTGTGTGCGCTGCAGGGGCATCGGCTGGTGTCATGCCAGGTGCCGTTCGAAGTGGCGGCGGCGTTCGGTGGGCCCGAAGTAGGCGGTTTGGGTCAACACCTGTGAGGTGATCGCTTCCTCTCCGGCTTCTATTGCGGTCACTGCGGCCGCGGTCAACAGCGTGGCCAGTTCGCCGATGGTGCCCTCACACCGGGTGAGGAGGTAATCGGTCATCTCCGCCGATGTCAGGTACGAGGGCGCACGCAACGGGAAGCTGGCGGTGAAGCTCGCCAGCAGGGAGCGGGTGTCGGTGTCGTTGGTCCAGATCGGCAGCGTCATGGGGTGAAAACGGTTTTCCAACTGTGCATCACTGCGGATCGCGAGGTACGCCTCTCGGGTACCGACTCCGACGAGAGGGATCCGCAGCTCGTTGCCCAGAAACCGCAACAGGTTCAGAAATTCTCGGCGCACGTTGTCGCGACCGGCGAGAACATTATGGAGCTCGTCGATGATCAGCATCCGAACCCCGGTTGCTCGCAACAGCGTCACCGCTTGCTGTTCTAGTTCGTGAACGCGGCTTCGCGGGCGCATCGGCGTTCCGAGGGCAGCGAGCATCGCCAGGTAGAACCGTCCGGGTGCCGGGTCCGGGGGCATCTGCATACACAACACCGGTATCTGCTCACGGTCGGGCAAGCTGACAGCGGGGTGCGCACGCCGGAACTTCTCGATGATCATCGACTTGCCGTTGTTCGTCGGCCCGATCAGAAGCAGGTTCGGCATTCGTTGCCGATCCGGCCACACCAGCAACGTCTCGAGGTGCACGATCACCGACCGTGCACGCGGATACCCGATCCACCGTTCCGTACGAATGTGCCTGATGCGTTGTGCAGCAGGAAGACCCGCTATCGATCTGACCGAACTTCGCAGGTGGATCAGATCCGCACTACCGGGGTCGATGTCTTCGCCGCTACCGTCGCCTGCAGGAGTGATTCGGGGGTCGTCGTTCATCGATTCACCATTCTTCGATGTCGTCGAAGATCGGAACCGGTACTTGGTCGGTACCGGGGCGACTCTCGGGCGGGCCCATCGCGTTCGGTGGTGTGGTGACGCTGCTCAGGTGGGCACGGCGAGTGCGATTACGTCGGGCTCGTTTGGTGTCCCGCTCTGCCGACGTGGCTACCTGACGCATCTTCTCGATCATCGCGAACAGAGCGTGTTCGTCGATAGTTGCTCGGCCGTGCTCTCGAAGACGCACCACCGCTGCCCGGTGTTCCCACGATGTCACCGCCGGATGTGACATCGTCCGGTACGGCACCTCGACATACCCGCCGCCGCTGTCGGGGTCCAGGACCCACACCCTGCTCAGATCTCGTGGATCACGCCGGATCACGAACTGACCCAACTTCTCTCGCCTAGCGATCCACGGTTTCAGAGCGTTCGAGAAGTACTGGATGTGGTCGATGACGAACCCTGTCCGGGTCAGGCGACGCCGGATGACGGGAAGGAAGTCCACCAGGAATGCGGTCTCGCCCACCACTGTCGACGTCGATCGAGCAGTATCGGCGTCGGTGCTGCTGATCCACTGCGCAGCGGGGCTCCGGCTCAGGCCGGTGTGCACGTCCGCGTGGTACGCCGCGACCGCGAGGATCAGCCAGCGTTCCAATTCTCGTAGCGTCAGGGCTGCCGTGCCCTCTGAGTCGTATCTGCCCCGCTGCGTTGGGTTCGAGAACGTGGTGCCGGGGAGTTCGTGGACCTGGGTCATGACGGTGCCAATGATGCGTTCGACGATCCCGCCGTAATGCGGCCGGCCGGGTGGTCGGTAGCCGAGGTCGATGCCGTGCTGCTCGCAACCACGCTGGAGCGCTTCACTTTTGAACTCGGCGGCGTTGTCGACATACAAGGCGCGCGGCTTTCCGACCATCGGCCACCGCACATCCGCGCCAAGGCCCAAAGCGTCGATCCATACGCTCTTGTCCGAGCACACCCTGCCCAGACACAACCCGACGGACACTGCGGACGGCGGATCGAGTGTGACGACGAACCCTGGCACACAGCGGCTGAAGACATCGATGGCAATCGTGAGATACGGACGTCCGATCGGTGCCCGGTCGTATTCGTCGACGATCATCAGATCGACCACGGTGTGATCGATCTGGACTTGTTGCAGAACGGCCGTCACCGGCGGCGGGACGTCGCCAGCGGATTGCCGCGATCGGGCCGCGTCCGGTCCGCCACGTGAGCGTGCGACGCGGCCCGGGTGCATTGCTGCGATCCGCGCGTTGACTGTGTTGCGGGCTGGGATCGGGAGTCCGGCGCGGCGGCAGGCGAGCGCGATACGACGATGCAGCGCAGCCACACTGAGCTTCTGGCGAGCCAGAAAGTCACGGTTGATGTGCTCGGCGATTACCACTTCCACCTCGGTCGGCACGCGGGAGCGTCCGCGCCCGCCTGAAGGTGCGGAGACCAACAGATCGGTGACCGCCCCTCCCCCATTCCGGAGCCTGGACAGCAGCACGTACACACGCCGCGGCGAGACCCCCAACTGCTGCGCTGCATCCTCGACCACTGCGGTACCAATCGAGGATAGATCCGCTAGTTCGCTGAGCACTGCAAACCGCGTCCGTGCCTGCTCCCACTGCTC
>NZ_NOZA01000038.1:0-169487 GCF_002258465.1 Rhodococcus sp. 05-2256-B1
ATGCAGATCGGTATGACACACCCCGCACGAGGCGATGGTGACCACGACATCGTTCGGGCCGGGATCGGGAATGGTGATCGTCTCGATCGAGACGGGCTCACCCTTCGCCTTGGCGACGACGGCATGAACGGTTTGTGACACAAGCACTCCTGAGGTCAGGTGATGTACGGAGGACGATTCACTCGCCGAGCCAGAGCCTGCGGCGGCACACCTCGAGCAACGCGGACATCGTGTCGCGGTCGAGGGTCGATTCTGTGTCGGGTTCGCGAAGCACTGCGGCGAGCCTGGTGAAGTATTCGGTCGGGCTGATTCCGAACCCGACCAGAATGTCCTCGGCCGGCCCGCCGCCGTAGGGCATCCACCGGGTCGCGAAGTCGATCATGCGCTTCGTTTCCGGGCAGCCGAGAGTCGACGCGAGGGTTTCGGTGGTCGTCCTCAACGGTGTTCCCTTCGTCGATGAATCCGATGTCCAGGTTGTCGTCCTACCGCGAGAAAAGAACCACGCACAACGGCTAGCAATCACTGGCCGAACGGACATCACACGACGCCGCTCCGAGTACTAGGATGCGCACGTGAGCAGCTCTGCCCCGTCGACCCCCGCCAGGTCCGAACCGACCGACTCGCTCGCCGCGCTTCGGGAGGTCCTGACCGGTCCGCTGGTCGAGATAGCTGCTCGTTTTTCGTGGTGGTCGTCGCAGCGGTATCCGCACTCGGCGATGATCATTTTCACCAGGGAATGCACCGGCCGTCCGAGAAAAGTCAGTGGCGACGAGTCGATGACGAGCCGCGTGACGATCAAGGAGCTCGACGACCTCAAGCAGTCGGTGCAGCAGAGTGGGCGCCGAGCTCTGGACGGCCCGGGGCGCCTGGCCGGTGCACAGCGACGTCTCGCGACGCAACTCGACGACACGACCGACACCCTGCTGGTCATGGTGCCCAAATCGGCTGCGCCGCAGTTCGATCCGGACTCCGACGTCGGCGTTGCCTTCGGAATCGTAGCCACCTCCATACGCCATCAGGTGGTCCAGGCGAGTCCTGCGTATCTCGCCGAATCCCTGGCGGCCTCGAGCGAGCGTGCTCGGGTGATCTCGGAGATGGTCGACGCCCACGTCGATACCCTCACGTCCGTGCTGTCCACGCTGCGCTCGAAGGACCTCGATGACGCGCGAGCACGCGCAACCGCCAGCGATACCGCGTCGGCGGCACTGATCGAGCTTCGCTCCATCGAAGAAGCCAACCGTGAGCTGGGGCAGGAAGCAGTGACCACCGCCTTCGCCAGGCTGCAGGGGGAGCTCGCCACTGTGTTGGACCAGTCCTCGATCGACGTCGAATACGTCGCTCCCCCAGTCGACGGAAGACCGGTCCCCGGCGAGATCGCACGCGCGGCGCGAGCCGTGGTTCGGACCGTCGTACTCGCCTACGTGGCTCAGCCGGATGTTCGACGGGTACGTATCGCGTGGGATTGCGACGGAACCAACCTGCTGCTCGAAGTCCGCAACGACGGCCTGCACGCCTGCGACACCGAGACTCTGACCCAACAGCTCTCCGGACGCGTGCACACCCTCCGGGGATCGATCTCGTTCGAATCCACCGCCGGGTGGGGATCACGCGTGAGCATCGCGATTCCTCTCGACCCGCCTCCCGCACGAGCCGACGAACAACTTCTCGCCGCCCTCAACCGTCGCGAGAGAGAAGTTCTCGGCTACCTCGCATACGGCAAGCGCAACAAGGACATTGCCGCGAGCCTCAACATCGGCGAGAGCACGGTGAAGTTCCACGTCGCAAGCATCCTGAGGAAGCTCGAGGTCAAGACCCGCGGTGAAGCGGGTGCCGTGGGCATGAAGGCCGGAATCCGAGCATCGTGACGCGTTCGACCACTCGGGTGAACGACGACCCGTCTCGGCGTGGTCCGACCCAGCGTCGGCGCATCGGCATTCTGCTCTTCGACCAGGTCAAGATGCTCGACTTCGTCGGCCCGGCCGAGGTCTTCCTCGAAGCGAACCAGCGAGTCGACGGCTACGACATCGTCTTCCTCTCGATCGACGGCGGTGACGTGGTGACCTCGATGGGAATGACGGTGTCGGTGAACGCCGCCGTCGCCGACAGCGGCGACTTCGACACCCTCATCGTTCCCGGTAGCGAATCGGCTCCGGCCGTCTTCGAGGACCCGGCGTTGCTCGACGCGGTGGCGCTGCTCGCGCCCCGAGCGCGGCGGGTGGCGTCTATCTGCAGTGGGGCGTTCGCGCTGGCGGGATCCGGTCTGCTCGACGGCCGGAGTGCGACCACTCACTGGAAGTTCACGTCGGCTCTGGCGGAAGGCTTTCCCGACACGCGTGTCCAACCGGATTCGATCTTCGTTCGCGACGGCGACATCTACACCTCGGCCGGGGTCGCTGCCGGAATCGATCTGGCGTTGGCGTTGGTCGAAAGTGATCACGGTGCCCCGATAGCCAGAACGGTCGCGCAACTACTGCTGGTGTACATGCAGCGCTCCGGCGGCCAGTCGCAGTATTCGGTGTCGCTGAAAGGTCCGCCGCCGCGGACCCAGGTCTCTCGCGCTATCACCGACTACATCCATGCCGACCCGACACGACCCGCGAACCTGAGCGCTCTCGCGGCACACGCCAATGTCAGTGTGCGACATCTCAATCGCATCGTGCGCGAGGAACTGGGCACGACGCCTCTCGATTACGTGACCGCGATGCGTCTCGATATCGCGGTAGCCGCACTCGAGTCCGGCTATTCCGTGGCCCGGGCCGCTGCCGACGCAGGATTCGGCACGCCCGCTGCTTTTCGGCGTGCGTTCGTCACCAAGTTCGGGGTGACACCGTCGGATTACCAGAGAAAGTTCCGCACGACCGATCCAGCCCAGTGATAGTCGGCCCCAACGCTTTCGTTCACCTCGGGAGGATCGAACACCGCCGGTCGAAGGTGGCCCTGGCAGGGTTACCGGACCGGCAACCGCCTGGATCTATGGTCGAATCATGCACAACGTGGAGGCGCTCGAGTCCTGGGCGTATTCGCCTGCGGTACTGCTGGATCGGCATCTGACCGTCGAATCGTCCACGATGCTCGCTCGTGCGGTGTCGCCGAGCTTCGCCGAGGGGGTCAATCTGGCCGTGTTCACATTCGTCGACGCCGGTTCGCTCTGCAGCGATCGAGACGATCCCGCCGCCGACCCGCCTACTGGGTGGGAATCGTCGGCGGATCAGGTGGTCGCCATGCTTCGTGAGTCGTTGGATCGGCACGAGCCAGACGACTCCTTTCGCCGCATCGTCGGCGAACTATCCACCCGTAGTTCGGCATTCGCGCAGAAGTGGGCCGGTGAGACCAGCGCGAGAAAAACCGGAACCGTGACGATCGAACATGCCGTCGTCGGTCCGTTGATGCTCGACTACCTGTTGATGCCTGCCGCCGAGGACCACGTCCTGATGGTGCTGCGGCCCCGAACAGCACAGTCGAGGGCAGCTCTACGTCAACTGGCCGACGCGGTCCGATCGTCCGAATCGGACCGAGGAACAACGAACTGAGTGTCGCGGCTGGGGACTCCGGCAACCAGATGCCGGATCGCCGATGCCGACCGACTACCGGGATCGGCGAAGTAGGTGGTGATGAACTGCCCACCCTCGCCGACGATCTCCAAAGTCTGCGAACGGAATTCGACCAGACCGAACGGCTCCACCGGGACGACGGAGATGCTCGACGACAAAGGCCGTACGTCGTGTTTGGCCCACATCCTGCGAAAAGCGCGGCTCTCCACCGACAATCGGCCCACCAACTCCGTCAGTCGCGGGTGACCCGGTGCCGCGTGGAATCGCAGCGCCGACACCATTCGCTGCGCCGTGACGGCCCAGTCCTCCGGAGAGGCGGCACTGTGCTCGTGCGCGAACACATCGAGCATCAGGTTGGTGCCCACTTTCAGGCCCGGCGTCATCAGCGCAGCCGGACCGTTGAGCGCAAGCAGATCGTGATGGCGGTCGGTGATGTACGCCGGCGTGTGGACCCACTGCTCCAACACCCGGGCCGACGCCTCGGTCACTCGCGGCGGAAGCGCCTCGACCACGGCCGGGCCGGACTGCGCGCGCGCCACCCGGTGGAAGTACGCCCGCTCGTCCTCGTCCAAACGCAGAGCCCGACTCAGCGCAGCCAGAACCTGCTCGGAGGGTTGATGATTGCGCCCCTGCTCGAGCCTCAGGTAGTAGTCGGCGCTGATATCGGCGAGCCGGGCGATCTCTTCTCGCCGCAGTCCGCGCACTCGGCGGTTGCCGTCGCGCACCAGACCCACCTGCTCGGGTTGCAGCGATTCCCGGCGCACCCGAAGGAAGTCCGCAAGCAACGAGCGTTCGGCCATCGTCAGGACCTCCTGTCGACAACCATCATCTCCTACCCGCCGTCCCGAATCGAGTACGAATCCGGCCCACTGTCGACCGTTTCAGGACACGACAGCCCGAGACTTGCGCAGATCGATGGTCAACAGCACGAACGCCACCGCCGCGAGCACCGCAATCACGACGGCGAACACCACTCCCGCCGTCACCAGGCCCCATCCGGTCGCCACGGCTCCGGCCCCGATCACCGGTACCGAGATCGCGATGTACAACACGACGAAGAAGGTCGAGGTGACCTCTGCCCGACGGTGCGGAGGAAGCTCGGCACCGATCGTGGACATGCCGTTGGCGAATGTCATGCCCTGACCGACGCCGCAGAGCAGCGCCGCTACCACCAGAATGACCAACGAGGTCAGCAGCAGCGACGCGGCCAGGAACACCAGACCGAGCAGCAGCAGCGCGCATCCCCACCGCTGCGCTGACGCGGGATCGGCAGCGCGCAAAGCAATCTGGGCTGTCGCCGACGCAGCGAAGACCGTGAACACCACTACCCCGGTGACGGCGTGATTGTCGACTCCCAACACACTGCCGATGAATCCCGGCGAGACGGCAGTGAACAGGCCAAGTACGGCGAACCCCGCGAATCCTCCGATCGAGGCGCGCACGAAGGTGCCGCGCACCTCCGGTGGAACGGACAGCCGCTGCATGTGCGGGCGTGCTCCGCCGTCCACGCGCACCGTCTCCGGTGCGAGGAACACCGCCACTGCTGCCGCAGCCAGCAGAACCATGTCGACGACGAACGTCAGACGCAATGGTTGCGGTAGATACTCCGCGAGCAATCCGGCCACCAACGGTCCGAGGCCGAGGCCCCCGATGTTCGCTGCGGTAGCGATCGCGGATGCACGGTCACGCCATCGGTCGGGTACCAACTCGATCAACGTCACCGTCGCGGTACCGACGAAGATGCCGGCCGAGATTCCCGACAACACACGGCCGATCACCAGGGCCGTCAGCGAGCCGGCGGTGACGAACACCACGGCGCTGATCAATCCGAATGCTATGGCCGCCAACAGCATCGGGCGTCGTCCCAACGAGTCGGACCAGCGGCCGAACGCCAACAGAGCTGCGAGTACACCGACGGCATACGCCGCGAACACGAGGGTGACGACGAAGACGGAGAAGTGGAACTCGACCTCGTAGAGCGCATAGAGCGGCGTCGGCATGGTGGTGCCCATCATCGCCACCACGAACGCGAACGCAACTCCGACGAATGCCGTCGCACTCGACACCGACATGCGGGGCGACGACTTTTCGTCCGATCGGGTCACGCTGATCTCCTGTTCTGCAAGGGCCGTCCGTCCTGTGCCGTCGACAAGGAGATCGAACCAGAGCCGGCGAGTACGTGCTCACTCACCGTCCGCCGCCCTCGTAACGAAGGAGTGCGTCCCGCAGCGCGGACCGCGTGGTGATCTGCAATTTGGGAAACACTCGGTACAGATGACCGCCGACAGTACGAGCCGAGAGATACAGCTGTTCGCCGATCTCCTTGTTGGTCAGACCGGCGGCGGCAAGCGACGCGATGCGCAGTTCCTGCCCGGTCAACCCCGAGCCCGCATCGCCCTCACGCGGGTGCGGGCCGGCTCCTGCAGCCTGTAGTTCGTCCTCGGCTCGGCGCAGCCACGTGCGTGCACCCAGTTCTGCGAACAGATCTGCGGCGTACCTCAGCCGACCGCGGCTTTCGATCACCCGGTGGTGGCGGCGCAGCCACTCGCCGTAGACCAGCGCAACCCGCGGCGCATCGAAACACCATCCAGCGGTGCGTAGTTCATGCAGACTCGCCTCGAAGAGCGCCTCGGCTCCGGCCTCCGCCAGCATCGCTTCGGCTGCAGCCAGAAGCGCACTGTGGCGGGCTCCCCAGAAATCGGGCCGGGTTCGGCGCAGTCGGTCGAGATACGTGCGCGCCTCGTCCGACCGCCGCAGCCGTACACAGGATTCGACGTAGTCCAGTATTTCGAGTGGTCCGTACGGAGTGATCGAACAGCGCTCCGCCGAGAGATCGCGGCGGCGCATCCGCTCGTAGGCGACGTCGAAGCGGCCCAGTGCCACCGATTCGGCTGCAGTACAGCTCTTCTCGCAACCAGCGACAGCTGCCACCGAGGATTTCAGCAGGCCCTCCTGCTCGCCGAAGAGGCCATCCGGCAGTCCCGAGGAGACGGCCTCGGCGAACGCAGAGAACTGTCCTCGAGCGGCGAGTGCGGCGAGGTGCCGCAGCCGGGTCAGAGACTCGGCGGCCGGAAACCCAGCTGCGACAGGGCCCACCACGTCCGACAGCCGACAACTGTCGTTCGGATCCCACAGCAAGGTGGGCAACGCCAGCTGCAGCAGTACCGGTTTCCACGGGTCTCCGGTGCGCAGCGAGGCTCGTACCGCGTCCAGCAGCGCCGGGCTGTCGAATGCCCGCACGTGCACTCTCGAACCCGAGACGCCGAGAGACCGCGCGACGAGCACGTTGACCGGATCGAGATGCTGTTCGTATTTGACCGCCCATTGCAGGGCCTGCGCAACCAGTTCGCTGTCACCCGTCAGTGCGCTGTACGCCAGAACCGAACCGATCAACTGGTCGACGACGTCCGGGGCGACCGCATCCGGCAATCGATCGAGAGCCTGCACGACGACGCCGAACGCAGCACGGGGGTCGCCTCCCCGGGCCACGGCGGCAAAGGCTCGGGCCGGAACGGTCTCGGACAGGGCCGCATCGGGATGTCCCGACCGCATCCGGTCCAAGATCGCTACCGCGAGATCGACGAAGCCGGCGAATGCCGCCATGGACGCCGCCCGCACCTCGAGGGCCTGGGCGCGTCCACGATCGGATTCGAGCGCTACTGCACGGCAGAGCAACGCCACTGCCCGGCGGTAGCGCTGCAGCGACGCCAGGTCGTGCGCCCGCTCGTCGAGTGCAGTGACGAGGTGCGCATCGGGCGCTCGGGCTGCGAGTGCCCGATGCACCAGACGCTCGTCGGGCGTCAGCCGACTGTCCACAGCCGATTCGAGGTGAACGGCGATGCGCTCCTCGGCGGTCGAGGAGGCAAGAATCCACAGTTGTGCGACAGTGTCGCCATGTGGGTGGGCGGCCGCGGAGTCGCCACCGTGCTCGCGAGAGACGATGTGTCGCACCGCATCGCCGAGAATGTGACGCCTGGACTTCTCGTCGAGCGCGGCGACCTCGAACGCGCCGATGTCGGCGAGAGTATCGGTGAGGTGGGCGCGGTCGAGCATCGCACCGCCGACGGATGGATCCCGGCTCCAGATCGGCGCAGCGCGAGCGAGTTCGGTCGCGACGAGAGGGTTTCCCTGCGACAGCTCGATGATCGATTGCCGTTGCGCCACTGACGTTTCCGTTCCGTTCAACAGATCGCGCACCGCGTCGTCGGGCAGCGGTCGCACACGGTGGAAGGCGAATTCCCGCCACAACGGCGGCGGGACGGTGTCGACGGTCGTGGCGATACACCGGACATGCGGGCTACGTACCGCCGTCTTCACCGCACGAGCGAGTCGGTCGCGCGAGCCTGCGGGCAACAGATGCAGGTCCTCGATCACCAGCAGCGTCGGCTTCACATCTACGTCTGCCGCCACCAGATCACCCAACAGCCCCTCATCGAGCAGCCCCGCGAGGCACGGCAGATCCACCACCCGGAAACCCAGCGCTGTCGCCTCGTCCGCGATGGTGTTGGCAACCGTGGACTTGCCGATGCCCCGTGCACCCGAGATCACCAGGATCCGCCGGTTCTTCGGCGAAGCGGACAAACACGAGCGGCCCTCACGCAGCACTGCGTCGCGATCCGGTGATGTGGGCATTCGTCCAATATATTTTCACCCGTGTCTGCGCAAGGGTGTTGAATATGGCCCTGGCAGGGACACACTGAACCGGCCGACCACGACTGCGACGGAGGTGACCCGAGCGATGACCGAGAACGCCTCCTCCGGCCCTACCGATCACGGCGTCACCCGCCTCGTCGACTTCGAGCAGCGCGTCGACATCCGAATGTCCCTGTCACCGCTGCGTCGGGGCCGCGGCGACCCCACCTACGAGTCCACGCCGGACGGTGCCGTGTGGCGGACGTCGCGCATGATTTCCGGCCCGGTCACGTACCGATTGGTGCAGGCCTCACCGAGCAGCGTCATGGTGCGAGCCTGGGGACCCGGTGCCGACGAACTGCTCGACGCTGCCCCGGCTCTGCTCGGCCGGGACGACGACGCCTCGAGCTTCGCGCCCGAGCATCCGATTCTGCGCGAGGCACACAGACAACTTCCGCACCTACGCCTCGGCCGGACCGGTCTGGTGCTCGAGGCACTGATACCGGCGATCATCGAGCAACGCGTACACGGCATTTCGGCGTTCGGCTCGTGGCGGTACCTGGTGAGCAAGTTCGGCGACCCCGCACCGGGCCCGACCCCGAAGACGATGTTCGTGTTTCCCACGGCCGACGTGTGGCGACGCATCCCGTCCTGGGACTACCACCGCGCCAACGTCGACCCGGCTCGGTCGAAGACCATAGTCCGTGCCGCGCGCGCAGCCGGACGCCTGGAGGAGGCGTCGAACATGACGCGCGAGGATGCGCAACGCAGGCTGCGCGCGATCCCGGGCGTCGGCATCTGGACCGCGGCCGAGACCGCTCAGCGCGCCCTGGGGGATCCCGACGCGTTGTCGGTGGGCGATTACCACCTGGCCGCGGTGGTGGGGTGGTCGCTGTTGGGCAGACCGATCGACGACGCGGAGATGGTCGAGTATCTGCAGCCCTTGGCACCACATCGACATCGCGCGATTCGGCTCCTGTATCTCAGCGGCAAGGCGACCAAGCCGAAATTCGGGCCACGGACCGCGCTGGTGGACCACACCTGGCACTGATCCCGGCCTGCTCGTACAGTCGAGTTGTTCGCCGACCTAAGGAGTAGTTCGTGGTTGCTATCGGTACGTCCGATCTGGACATCTTTCCGCTTGCCCTCGGCGGGAACACCTTCGGCTGGACCAGCGACGAGGACACGTCCTTCGACATCCTGGACGCGTTCACCGCAGGAGGTGGCAATTTCGTCGACACGGCCGACTCGTACTCGGCGTTCGCCGACGGCAACTCCGGCGGCGAATCCGAAACGATCATCGGCAAATGGATGACGGCCCGCGGCAACCGCGACGACGTCGTTCTCGCGACCAAGGTGAGCCAGCATCCCGAGTTCCGCGGTCTGGCACCGGGCAACATTCGGGCCGCAGCCGACGCCTCCCTGGCCAGGCTGCAGACCGATCACATCGACGTCTACTACGCCCACTACGACGACGACAAGACGCCGTTGGTCGAGTCCCTGGCCGCGTTCGACGACCTGGTCCGGGCAGGCAAAGTTCGGCACGTCGCCATCTCGAACTACTCCCCCGCGCGGGTCCGCGAGTGGCTGGGCCTGGCGAAAGACAACGGTTTTGCGGCACCGATCGCACTGCAACCGCACTACAACCTCGTTGCCCGTCGCGACTACGAGGGTGAACTGCAAGCCATCGCCATCGCCGTCGACAACGGCCTCGGGGTGTTTCCGTATTTCTCCCTCGCCGCCGGCTTCCTGACGGGTAAGTACCGCACCCGGGAGGATCTGGCCGGTACCCAGCGCGAGCGACTGACGACGGGCTATTTCTCCGAGGCAGGCCTGGCTGTGGTGCAGGGCCTGCAGGAGATCGCCGATTCCCGCTCGGCCGAGTTGTCGAGTGTGGCTCTCGCCTGGTTGCTCGCTCGACCGGGCATCACCGCACCGATCGCGAGCGCGAGCTCGCTCGCCCAGGTACCGGCTCTGCTCGACGCGCCGACACTGCGTCTGACCAGCCACGAGGTGGATACACTCACCGGACTGTCCGACGCGGTGGCATAGGACACGAAAGTTGTAGTCAGCAACGGGAACAGAATCAGCTCCTGCGCTGCTGACCTTCGGGTGGCCCCAGCATCGAACACATCCGTAACCAGCGCGCAGGTGACCGACACGCGCGAGAGCAGCACGTCGGCTCCTACAACCGAGCCGACGTCACGCGAGCGCCTCCGGGTGATCCTCGTACTCGGCGCGCTCATCGCCCTCGGTCCACTGACCATCGACATGTACCTGCCGGCACTTCCTGCCATCGCCGAGGATCTGAACACCCCGTCGTCTGCAGTGCAGCTCACGCTCGCGGGTACGTTGGTCGGCCTCGCGCTCGGCCAGCTGGTCATCGGGCCGCTGTCGGACATCATGGGCCGACGACTGCCCCTCATCGTGGGCACCGGAGTGCACATTCTGGCGTCGCTCGCCTGCATCGTTGCTCCCAACATCGCCGTGCTCGGCGGCCTGCGTGTGATTCAGGGTCTCGGTGCCGCTGCTGCTGCCGTGGTCGCCATGGCCATCGTTCGAGACCTGTTCAGCGGGCGCGCCGCCGCGACGGTCCTGTCTCGCCTGATGCTCGTCATGGGCGTCGCTCCCGTGCTGGCACCGTCGCTCGGCGGTGCGGTACTTCTCGTCGGTTCCTGGCGGCTCGTGTTCGCAGCGTTGGCGATCATGGGCGTGGCGTTGATGACGCTGGCAATCGTGTCGCTGCGCGAGTCCCTGCCGCCCGAGCGTCGTCGGGCCAGTGGCGTCATGCCGGTTCTGCGGACCTACCGATCGCTGCTGCGGGACACCCAGTTCGTCGTCCTCGTCATGGTCGCTGCCCTGGCCATGTCGGCACTCTTCGCGTACGTCGCCGGTTCGTCGTTCGTCCTGCAGGAGGAGTTCGGCCTCGACGAGCAACAATTCGCCATCGTCTTCGCGGCCGGTGCGATCTCTCTGATCGGTGCATCCCAGCTCAACGTCCTGCTGTTGGGACGCTTCGCACCGGTGCAGATCGTCCTGTCGGCGCTGTCCTTCGGCGTCGTCGCCGGCGCGGTCATGGTCGTCCTGGCGGTCACCGGGGTCGGCGGAATGGCTGGGTTCGTCGTCCCGCTGTGGTTCGTACTCGGGGCCGTCGGGTTCGTCATGCCCAACGCGCCCGCGCTGGCGCTGTCCCGCCACGGGGAAGCGGCAGGCGGCGCAGCTGCACTACTCGGTGCCGCGCAGTTCGGGCTCGGGGCGATCGTCGCACCGATCGTCGGTGCACTGGGCAACGACGCGATCGCCGTCTCGACGACGATGGTCGCCACCTCGGCGGCGGCGCTGATCGCACTCGGGTCGGTGACCGTCCTGTCCGCACGTCGATGACCTCACTCGCGTCATCGTGTGGGCCATGGCGGTCACCCCACTAGGGTGACCGCCATGGCCGAACGCGAGCGCGACCCGCAGGGCAAGCCCCTCAACGCCCGGCCGCGCGACGGCCTCGGCCGCCCGCTGGCCCGCGGCGGTACCGGAACACCCCGGGTTCCCGACGATCTCCGTCTTCCACCGGACGCCGCCCTCACCGAAGCGCAGCGATTCCTGGACGCACGTATGCCGTTTCACGCCCACGAGGTACTCGAGGGCACGTGGAAGAGCTGCGTCCCGGACGAACGCGAGCTGTGGCAGGGCCTCGCGCAACTGGCCGTCGGATTGACGCACCTGATGCGAGGAAACCGCGTAGGTGCCGCTTCGTTGCTCCGCCAAGGACACGACCGCCTGATCGGTTACGAGGTCGAGCCCCCGCACCGGATCGACGTGACGGGTCTGCTCGGCTGGTCCGAGGACCTGCTCGAGGACCTGGAGACGGGAACGCTACCGAGCTCACCAGGCGTTCCCGTACTGCGCCGGGCGGTGGAATCGGGATCCGACGGGGGCGTCCTGGCGCACCGGCCGGACTCGAGCTAGCCTGAGGGAATTAGGTAAGGCTAGGACAATCTTCACCGGAAGTGGGGTTCCTCGGCGTGACCGTGTTCGCACCGCTGAAACTCGCCCATCGCGAGACGATCAGCCCAGCTCAGCTCGGACGTACCTTCTGCACCGAGGTCGCCGAACAGGTTCCCTACTGGGTCGCTGTCCTGACCCCGGCCGAACGTCCGCTGCAGGTCACGCCGTCTCCGCTCCGTGAGCGCACCACGGTCACGCTGCCCGTTCCCGCGAACACCCTCCGGCTCGACGCTCGGCTGCTCGCCGCGCTCGGATCTGCGGTGTCCACGTGGCAGCGAGACAACCGCCGAGGCTCGTCGTCGGGCGTCCTGGTCGATATCGACGTCGACGACACCGGATTCGTCCATCCCGTCCGGCTCCCCGCCGTTCCGGTCGACGCCCTCACCGAATCCGCCCGCGCCTCGTACCTCGTCGACGACGTCTGCAGACGGCTGGACTCGGCACCTCACGGTGGCCGCGACTACCCGCTGACCCGGAACTACCCCGCGCTGGCCTGCCGCCCGGGAGCGCAGATTCTGTTCCGCCACGATGTATCCGAAGCCGACGCCGGCCATGGCGAGCCCAGCGGCTACGCCATCGACATCGCGATCGGCGAGACGGAATCAGGGCTCGTGTCGGCCCGAATCACCTGGTCCACCGGCATCGAGGGAATGGACGAACTGGTCCGGCTGTGGGCCGCAGCGACCACCGAGCTGACGGCAGTGCCCTCGTAACAGCCGGATTCGCTACAGGCTTTTCAGCAGCCTCACGTCGTCGTCGATTCCCTCGGCCGGGGTTTCGAGGATCACCGGTGCATCGGCGGCGAGCGCGACGGCCGTCAGAATGTCCGCGTCGATCGTTCCGGTGCCCAGGTTCGCGTGCCGGTCGCGGGCAGAGTCGAACTCGTCGCGCGAATTGTTCAGATGCACCAGGTCGATTCGTCCGGTGATCGCCTTGATGCGATCGACCACGTCGATCAGGTCTTCGCCGCCGGCCCACGCATGACAGGTGTCGAGACAGAAACCGGCACCGAACTCCCCGATGGCGTCCCACAACCGCGCGATGTCGTCGAAGCGCCTCGCCATCGCCGAGTCTCCGCCGGCAGTGTTCTCGACAAAGATCGGTACGCCGAAACCACCCTGCTCGGCCTGACGCTCGAACAGCTTGCGCCAGTTGTCGATTCCCTTGGCGGTGTCCTCGCCCTCTCGGACGTGACCGCCGTGCACCACCAAACCGATCGCACCGATCTCGGCAGCTGCTGCGGCCTGTTCGACGACCGCTTTGCGGGACGGGATTCGGATGCGATTGTTCAGGCTCGCCACGTTCAGAACATAGGACGAGTGCACCACCACATCGACGTCTCCGGTCAACAGAGCCTCACCTTGGGGGTGCGGGGTGAGCTTGTTCCACTTCTGCGGATCCGTCAGAAACATCTGGACCAGGTCGACGCCGAGCGTCTCGGCCGTGCCCAGAGGGTCGCTGCTGTCGCGGACATGTGCTCCGATGCGCATGACGCCCATCATAGGGGTCGAGTTCAGGGTCTCCCCTGATAGCGACCGGGCCCGAACACTGAAACACTGGCACCCATGAGCGACATTGCCGCACGTGCGGTCGACGTATCGAAGGTCTACGGTTCTGGCGACACCCAGGTGCACGCACTGTCCGGGGTGAACGTCGAGTTCGCCCGCGGAGAATTCACCGCCATCATGGGCCCGTCCGGCTCGGGCAAATCCACACTGATGCATTGCCTGGCCGGGTTGGACACCGCGTCCTCGGGCACGGTCACGATCGGTGACACCGAGCTGACGGCGCTGTCCGACAAGGAGATGACCGGGTTACGAAGGGACCGAATCGGTTTCGTGTTCCAGGCCTTCAATTTGGTGCCCACCCTGACCGCGCTCGAGAACATCACTCTGCCGCTCGACATCGCCGGACGCACCCCGGATCAGGGCTGGCTCGATACCGTCGTCGACCGACTGGGCCTGCGCGACCGCCTGGGCCATCGCCCGAGCGAACTCTCGGGTGGGCAGCAACAGCGCGTGGCGTGCGCTCGTGCACTGGCCGGTCGACCCGACATCGTGTTCGGCGACGAGCCGACGGGCAACCTGGACTCCCGCTCGTCCGGTGAGGTGCTGTCGATTCTGCGCACGGCCGCAGACGAATTCGATCAGACCGTCGTCATCGTCACCCACGACCCACGAGCGGCCAGTTACGCCGACCGCGTCGTGTTCCTGGCCGACGGAGCTGTCATCGATCAACTGGCATCGCCCACCGCCGACGCCGTCCTCGAGCGCATGAAGAAGCTGGAAACGGTCCACTGATGTCGCACTCGGTCGCCAAGAAATCGAATCCCGACAAGGCCCCGACGCGGGCCGCGTCGGGCAACCCCATGCGTAAGGTGTCGCTGCGAAACCTTGCCGCCCACAAGGTTCGGCTGGCACTGACAGTTCTGTCCGTCGTACTCGGAACCGCGTTCGTCGCAGGCTCGTTCGTCTTCACCGACACGCTGCAGCGCACGTTCTCGTCACTGTTCGCCGACACCGCACAGGGAGCCGACGTTCGAGTCGCCCCCGAGGATGCGCGATCGAGCGGAGTACCCAACGAGGACATCGCCGCCATCTCGGCGCTTCCCGGCGTGCGTGCTGTCTCTCCGTATGTAGGAGGACAACTCGTTCTGCTGGGTAAAGACGGTGCCGCAGTGCAATCCGGCGGAGCACCGACGATCGGCGAGTCCTACCTGCCGGACGAGCAGCGGCTCGGCGATCCGGCGACATTCGTCTCCGGCTCGGCCCCCACCGCGCCCGGCCAGGTCGCGATCAACGCAGGTGGTGCCGATCGAGCGGGCCTGACGGTGGGCGACGCGACCCAGGTACTCGTGCCGTCCAAGGGGATCACCGACATCACGATCTCCGGAATCTATTCCACTGCAACAGAATCCGGTGGTTTCATCGGGGTTCAGTTTGTGCAGAGCCAGGCGAACGAGTTGTTCACCGACGGTGCGCACGTGCAGTACATCGACGTCGCGGGCAACGATCTCGCCGCACAGGGCAAGACGCAGAGCGACCTCAGGGACGAGATCGCCGCCGCGTTCCCGGATCTGAAAGTGCAGACCGCTGCCGACGTCCAGGCCGAAACCAAGGCCGAGGTCGAGTCGGCACTGTCGTTCATCACGTACTTCCTCCTCGCGTTCGGCGCTATTGCACTGCTCGTCGGCACGTTCATCATCTACAACACGTTCTCGATGATCGTCGCTCAGCGGGTACGCGAACTGGCGCTGCTTCGCGCCATCGGAGCCAGCCGTGGGCAGGTCAGTCGCTCGGTCGTACTCGAAGCGGTCGTCGTCGGCGTCATCGGAAGTGTGCTGGGGTTCGCCGGCGGCGTCGGACTGGCGTACGGATTGCGCGCTCTGCTCAATGCCTTCGACCTCGGGTTGCCGTCGGGCCCACTCGCCCTCGAACCACGCACCGTCGTCGTCGCCTTCGCGGTGGGCATCATCGTCACCGTCCTCAGCGCCTACGCACCGGCGCGGCGAGCAGCCAAGATTCCACCGGTGGCCGCAATGCGCGAGGAGTTCGCGTCCGCCGGCGACACCCTGCGAACCCGGACGTTCATCGGCGTCGGACTGGGTATTGCCGGAGCGGCAGCGATAGTCATCGGCGCTCAGTCGACCGGCGGCGCTGCCGCAGCAACCGTCGGCGTCGGCGCGGTGGCGGCGATCGTGGCCACGGCCCTGGCCGCACCGTCGTTGTCACGGCCCGTCGTGGGAGCGCTCGGGGCCGTCCTCACCCGGCCGTTCGGTGCGATCGGTCGCTTGGCCAGAACCAACTCGGTGCGCAATCCGCGCCGCACGGCAGCCACCGCATTCGCGTTGATGCTCGGCCTCATGCTCGTCACCGTCATCGGGGTACTCGGGTCGACGGCGAAGGCGAGTGTCGATTCACTCGTCGACACCGGCGTCGAAGCCGACTACATCCTGTCCGGTCCACAGTCGATCGGTGTCCCGGCCGGAGCCACGGCGGCCGCACAACAGGTCGACGGGGTGGAACGAACCGCTGTGCTGCATCCGGTGTTCGTCACGATCGCCGGAGAAGAAGAATTCGGCGCTGCCATCGACGGCTCCCCGGAAGGGCTGCTCGACCTGTCCATGGTTCGGGGCACCGCAGACCTCGAGAGCAACGGCTTCTCGGTGTCCGAGACCGAAGCGTCCACCAAGGGCTGGGACATCGGCACCCAGGTCGTGTTCGACTCCGTCGACGGAGCTTCGGTTCCCGTCACCGTCACCGGTGTGTTCACCGACAACCCACTGATCGGCAGTTGGATCGTCTCGGGCGACATCTACGAGAAGGTGACGCCGTCCATCACGCGGTCGGATCTGCTGGTCCTCGTCAAAGCCGCGCCCGGAACCGACCTCGGTACGCTGCGCACCGACCTCGAGGCTGCGACCAAACCGTCCGTGGTGGTGCAGGTACAGGACGTCGAAGAATTCAAGGGCAGCCAAGGCCAGCAGATCGACACACTGCTCGCGGTGCTGTACGGACTGCTCGCCCTGGCCGTGGTCATCGCGGTGCTGGGCATCGTCAACACCCTCGCGCTGTCGGTCGTCGAACGTCGACGCGAGATCGGCATGCTCAGGGCGATAGGAATGCAGCGACCGCAGGTGCGGCGCATCATCTACCTCGAGTCGCTGCTCATCGCCCTGTTCGGTGCCATCGTCGGCGTCGCCCTCGGCATCGCCTTCGGGTGGGGCTTCGTCCAGACCCTGCGCGACGAGGGCCTGGGTGCCATGACGGTGCCCTGGGGGCAGGTCGTCGCAATGCTTCTCGGGTCCGCGGTGGTCGGAGTGCTGGCTGCTCTGTGGCCTGCCGTTCGGGCCGCGCGCACCAAACCGCTGGAGGCGATAGCCGACCTCTGATCGGGGTCGGCGATAGCCGACCTCTGATCAGGGTCGCCCCGACACCGGGCATTTCGTAACGACACCCGTTCGTTACGAAATGTCCGGTTTTCGGCTTGCGCGGAAAGACGGCCCGCGTCTACTTTAGGGGTGGTAAAACAGTCTTCAAGTAGGTTTGTGTACCGCAAACGAACCTTTACCTCGCGGGTCGGGCTCGTGCAAGGAGAATCATGACGATTCAGGACGCGTACGCGCCGACCCGATCTGTGCCGACGGTATCCGTGTCGAGCCGAGCTGTGTCGACGGGACCTGTACCGGCACGATCCGCGCTCGCCCCGCTGTGTCGTCCCGACGGCCGCGACACGCTGATGGCGCGCTACCGCGAGGTAGCCCACGCCATGCCGGATGCGGCCGCGTTGCACGCGGCGGGGACGTCACTGACTTTCGACCAGCTGCTGCATCGCGTGTACTCGCAGGCCCGCAAGATTGCTGCCCTGCGCCCGTCCGATCATCGCCCCGTCGCCGTCGAGGCGGACGCGTCGGTCGACTCGATCGTGCTGATGCTGGCCGTCATCGCCGCAGGCCATCCATTGGTTCCGCTGGATCCGCAACTCCCCCACGAGCGCCGCGACCGCATCGTCGAACAGGCCAAGGCCTCGACCCTCGATTCGGCGACCGTCGACGCAGCGGTCGATTCCTGCGTACCGCTGCCGACGGTCTCGGGCGGCCACACCGCGGTGATCAACTACACGTCCGGATCCACCGGTACGCCCAAAGGCGTCGTACTCAGTCATCGCATGTGCCTGACCAAGGCGTACGAGGTGTCGACCGCGCTGGGGTTGGGCACCCACGATCGCGTCGGCGATGCCCTTCCCGTCAGTTTCGGCGCGGGCCTGAACACTCTGTTCGCCGGGCTGCTCAGCGGTGCCACCGTTCATTGCCGTGACCCTCGATCCGGCACGGTCGGCAGCATCGCAGAGTGGGTATCGGAGCACTCGCTGACCACGTTGCACTGCTCGTCGTCGCTGCTGCGCGCCGTCGCGGGCCAGGTCACCGTACCCACGCTGCGCGTCGTCACCACGTACGGAGAATCTCTGCACGCCGACGACGCGCGCCGCTTCCGCCTGGCTTCCGACAACCGCGCCACACTCGTCAATTGGTACGCGACCACCGAGGCCGGGGCCGTCGCGTTCAGCGAGTACCCCCTCGACCGTGCGCTACCGTCCGGCTTTCTGCCCGCGGGCACTCCCGTCGCAGGAAAGCTCGTCGAGGTCGTTGCTGCTGACGGCTCCCCGTGCGAACCCGACGTCATCGGCGAGGTGCGCGTCACGTCGGCGTGCCTGGCCGACGGCTATCTCGAGGATGTCGGCGTGGACTCGGAGAAATTCGCCGCCCTCGGCGACGGCCTGTTCCGCTACCGCACCGGCGACCTGGGCCGGTTCGATCAGGACGGAACATTGCAGCTCGCCGGGCGCATCGACGACGCAGTCAAGGTACGCGGCTACCTCGTCGAACCGGCCGAGGTGGAGGCAGCACTGCGCGCGCTGCCGAACATCGACGATGCCGTGGTGATCGGCAGGAGATCCGGCACCGATACCGACCTCGTCGCGTACATCTGCTCCGACCGCACCGTCCGGGCGAGCCAGGCCGACATCAGGGCCGCCCTGCGCCGAACCCTGCCGGAATGGATGGTGCCCACCCACCTCGTCGCGCTCGACGCCATGCCCCGCAACGAACGCGGCAAGATCGACCGCAGAGCACTGCCCGAGCCGTCCGACCGACGCGTCGAACGCACCGCGGTCGGCCCCACCGAATACATCGTCGCGGAGGCCGCTCGCACTGCACTCGGACTGGACGCCATCGGGCGGGACGAGGATTTCCTCGAACTCGGTGGCAACTCGCTGACCATGACGGCGATGCTCGCCCACTTGCGCGAGAACCTGAAGATCGACCTCGATCCGCAGGACGTGTTCGCGTCGACCACCGTGCGAACGCTGGCGACCACCGTCGACGCTCGGCTTCGCGACACCGCCGCCGCACGTCGGAGCTCGTCCGGTGTCCACGACGTTCTGGTCCCGCTGCGCACCGGGGGTACCGGAGCTCCGATCTTCCTGATCGGTGGTGCCGGCGTGGGCGCGATGGCGTTTCTCGATCTGGTCAAGCACCTCGACGCAGACCGTCCCGTCTATGCCCTGCAGGCACACGGCCGAGGCACACGCGGGCGACCGGACCGGACCATCAGAGCCACTGCGGCACGGTATGTCGACGCGATCCGGACGGTGGCCCCCGACGGCCCGTTCCATCTTGTCGGCCACTCGCTCGGCGGCTGGATCGCCATCGCGATGGCAGAGAAGATCAGAGATTCCGGCGTCGGTACCCCGCATCTGCTACTTCTCGACACCCGGCTGTTCCGTCATCTCCTGGACCGGCTTCCCGGGGGTACGTCTGTCCCGGCAGCGCCGCCCGCACCGACCAGAGAAGACGCCGGCTTCCATCTGGGCCGTGCCGGTACGGCTGCGCTGTGGCTGCGTATGCAATTCGCTGGGCTGTTGCGGTATCCGACGACCATGGAATGGTTGGTGTTCGCCAGCATCGGGTACGTGGCGTTGAACAAGCATGTGCCGACTCCGTGGTCGGGGTCGATGACTGTGGTTCGCACCACCGAGAACGTCAAGGACCTCCGGTCGTGGCGAGCAGTCGCTCACGGCGAGCTGACATTCGTCGATATCACCGGCCACCACGCGAACATGTTGCGCGGACCGATGGCGAAGGAACTGGCCGACATCATCGACGACACCGTCGACAACGCGCGCTGACTGGGAATATCACCCGCGACGGCCTGTCGCGGTGGCGGCACAGCTTGTACGTTTGTGCCGGACGGCTAATTAGCCGAGCCACCGGCCCGAACCGAGACAGGGAGGTCGACCATGAGCGCATCGTACGAACTGCAGTCGGTGGAACTACACAAGGACGTCTTGCGGTACGTCGATATCGGCGACGGGCCGCCCGTGATTCTCGTCCACGGGCTGCTCGGATCGCACAAGTCCTGGGGCCCGCAGATCGAGCGACTGTCGGACCGGTATCGGGTCATCGCACCCGACCTGTTCGGGCACGGTGACTCCGACAAACCGTCCGGCGACTATTCGCTCAGTTCGCACGCGGCCACCATCCGCGACCTGATGGAGTACCTGAACATCGACTCGGCACCACTGGTCGGCCACTCGCTCGGCGGCGGCATCGTCATGCAGATGACGTACCTCTTTCCCGAACGGGTCGATCGCCTCGTGCTGGTCAGCAGCGGCGGGCTCGGCCCGGAGGTCAGCTTGCTACTCAAAGCCGCGACGCTACCCGGCAGCGAACTGGTGCTTCCGATGTTGGCCTCGGATTGGTTCCGCAGGAACACCGAAGGTGTGCTGGCTCGACTGGGCAAGTGGGGGGTTCCGGTAGAGCCCGGCCCCAGCATGGCCGAGACGTGGCGCTCGTTCCGATCGGTCGCAGACCGATCGACGCGGGAGGCATTTCTGGCGTCGACGCGGGCCGTCGTGGGTCCTCGCGGCCAAACCGTCAGTGCCAAGCAACATTTCGAGAAGTTCGAGTCCATTCCCTCGCTGCTGATCTGGGGCGGCAAGGACCGCATGATTCCCGCCAAGCATGCGGACAACATCCGACGCGAGGTACCCAACAGTCGCGTCGAGATCTTTCCCGACGCCGGCCACTTCCCGCAGCTCGACGAGCCGGACTTCCTCTTCCGGCTGCTGGACGAGTTCTTGGCCGCCAACCACACCGACTCGAGCGACGCGGACACCGGCGCGCCGACGGAGATCACCCCGGCAGCCATGCCGCTGCAGCGCCCGTGAGCGTCATCCCGATGTTCCCGCTCGGCAGCGTGTTGCTGCCGGGCGAACGTCTCCCGTTGCACATCTTCGAGCCTCGATACCAGGCACTGGTACAGGACTGTCTGAAGATGGACGATCCCCGTTTCGGCGTCGTTCTCATTGCCCGGGGGCACGAGGCAGGCGGCGGCGACGTCCGACACGATGTGGCGACGATTGCCCACATCATCGGTCACGAGGCCATCGGAGACGGCAGGTATCTACTCGAGTGCGTCGGCGGCGAACGGATCCGCATCGACGCGTGGCTCCCGGACGACCCCTACCCACTGGCCGACGTCCGCGCATGGCCCGACGCAGACGTCGATGCCGTCATCGCCGACACGCAATTCGCCGCTACCTGGGCCAAGGTCGAGGATCTGTACGAACTGATCGGTCGGCTCGAATCCTCCGGGGACATCGTGACGCCGGGCGTTCCGGATTTTCTGAGCCTCCCGATTTCGGCGGCCGAGAAGATGTGGTCGCTGGCCTCGTTGATCCCGATGGGCCAGTCCGACCGACTCGACATCCTGTCGGCACCGGACGCCCCGTCGCGCTTGAAGGCACTCGACGACGCGATCGAAAACGTCACGGCCGTCGTGCAATTCAGACTTCAGCCCTGACCGGAGCCAGCCCGGCGAACCCAGAAAAGAAATCAGGCCCGGCACCATCGGTGCCGGGCCTGATCTTCGTAGTAGCGGGGACAGGATTTGAACCTGCGACCTCTGGGTTATGAGCCCAGCGAGCTACCGAGCTGCTCCACCCCGCGTCGGGTGATACCCACGGTACATGCCGTCGTGGCAGACTCCCAATCGCCAGGTCAACGCTCTACGGTTCTTTCATGCCCACCGAGTCGTCACCCGTCCTGTCTTTTCCACACCAGGCGGTCGTACAGATCACGCTGAGCAACCCTCCGGTGAACGCCTTGACCCAGTCTGCGACGCGACGTCTGCGGGCGATGTTTCGCGAGCTGGCCGAGAACTCCTCCGTCCGGGCCGTCGTGCTCACCGGCGACCGGGTGTTCAGTGCCGGTTCGGACATCTCCGAAATGCCCGCGATGCAGGCGGCAGGCGACGTCCTCGAACGCAAGAGCAATGTCGAGAACGCGACCCTCGAATTACTGGCCGACCTACCGCTCCCGACGGTCGCAGCCATCGACGGGTTCGCCCTGGGCGGTGGGCTCGAGATGGCGCTGTGCTGCGATCTCGTCGTCGCCGACGCGGGTGCCCGCCTCGGCTTGCCCGAGATCGATCTGGGGCTCGTCCCCAGCAGTGGCGGCACCATGCGTGCATTACGGCGCGTGGGTCAGTCGCGCGCAGCCGAACTCGTCTTGCTCGGCGAGCCCATCTCTGCCGAAACCGCACTGGAGTGGGGTCTGATCAATCGAGTGGCTCCCCGCGGTGGGTCCTTGTCGGTGGCACTGGACCTGGCACACGTGCTGGCCGCCAAGTCCCGCTCGGCCGTGCACGCGAACAAACGCGCTCTCGCGCTCACGTTCGGGCAGTCACCACACGAACCGGCACGACGCGCACTGCCGGTGTTCGAGGAAGCTTTCGAGTCGGCCGACGGCCGAGAGGGCGTACGGGCCTTCCTCGCCAAGGAATCACCGAACTTTCGATAGCCGGGCCCGCGCGAGAAGTGCTGCACCGGTGACGATCTCCCATCCGATGATGGTGTAGACGGAAATCCGCTCGAACGCTCCACCGCCGAGGATGCCGGTATCGGCGAGAAACAATGCGAAACCGGCCAGCCCCGCGACACCGGCGACGGCGCTGGCCGCCGTGTACCACCGAGGTGCGCCGACGCGTCCGCCGTACCGGCCTGCAGCCAGGAGCACCAGGTTTCCACCGATGATCGCCATACCCGCGCCCGCTGCATGCGGAGTCGATGCTCCGTCGACCGAAGCATGCGCGAGCCCGACCACGATGCTGCCGACGCCGTGCACGACCGACGTGCCCAGCACGATCCAGCGCGCTCGCCCCTCGAACAACACCGACAATCCGAGGCCGGCAAGAACGAACAGCGTGCCGTCGACCACGAAGCCGGCATTCATCACCGTATGCAGCGGCGACAGATCTGGGATGCCGAGGTCACTGATGTTGTTGCGCGCGTAGCTGTACGGTCGGTCGGTCCAGCCCAGCGCCGAAATCGCTTCGGCAGCGAGGTAGGTACACCCACCGACGACGAACGCCGCGGCGGCCAGAACTGTCGATCGCTTCACCACTGCAGTATTCACTGCCCGATACCCGATGGGTCATTCTGCAGGCTCCACTCCCGGCGACCCCGATGCACCGGGCTTGTACCGATTGGTACAGTACCGGCTCATGAGCGATCGCCACGACGTGGTGCCGATACTCGCAGGAGTGTTCCGCGACCACGGGTTCGACGGGTCGTCCCTCGCGGTCATCAGCAGATGCACCGGACTCGGCAAAGGCAGTCTCTACCACTACTTTCCGCGGGGAAAGCAGGAAATGGCCGAGGCAGTCCTCGACGACGTCGAGCTGTGGTTCCACCACAACGTCTTCGAGCCGCTGCGGCACGGAGACGACGCGGCGTCGACGACCCACGACATGTTCGAGCAGACCGCCCGCTATTTTCGATCCAATCGCCTGGTGTGCCTGTTCGGCGCGTTCACGCTCGGGCTCGAGCGTGCCACCTTCTCCAGCCGTGTCGCCGCGCATTTCACCCAGTGGATCGAGGCACTCACTCCGGTGCTGCAGCGGCTCGGACACGGCGACGCGGCGGCCGAACTGGCCGAAGAGATCGTCGCCGGGATCCAGGGGGCGTTGGTGCTGGCGAGGGCTTTCGACGATGCCACACGATTCGACCGGGTGCTGGCCCGACTCGAAGCCTCGGCCGCACGCGTGTCGGCGGGAGTGCACGCATGACACCTGACGACACGACGCCGAAGCCGGCACCCGAGCTGAAGACCTTCGGGATACGAGAGTTGTTGCGACTGATCGTGATCGGATCGGTGCTGACGTACTTTCAGTTCATCGCAGTCGGCCGCTGGGTTCGTGCGCCGCGGCGCGGCTGGCCGGTTCACGCCTCCAAAGCCGTCGTCGACGCGTTCTTCGTGCTCGGCCCCACCTTCGTCAAGGTGGGGCAACTGATGGGTTCGTCGCCCGGACTGTTTCCCAAGGTCCTCGCCGACACCTGTCTGCGATGCCTGGACGAGGTGCCGCCGTTTCCCGGGTCGCAGGCCCGCGCGGTGATCGAGGCAGACCTGGGCCGGAGCGTCGAGGAGTTGTTCTCCTCGTTCGACGACGTACCTCTCTCGTCGGCGTCGGTCGCCCAGGTACACCTGTGCGTGCGCCGCGACGACGGCCGCGAAGTGGTCATGAAGGTGCAGCGGCGAGGCATCTACCATCGCATGAAGATCGACCTGCGAATCGCATATCTCATCGCGCGCGGTCTCGAGAAGTTCATTCCGTTCTTCGCCACGGCCAACGCGTCGGCCATCATCGTCGACCTGCACGCCGCGACGTTCGCAGAACTCGACAGCGCAGTGGAAGCCAAGCGACAGCACAGCTTTCGCAGTGCAATCGGGGCATTCGGCGACAACAAGCACGTCACCGCACCCGAGGTGTTTCTCGACTACTGCGGTGGACGCGTGATCTGCATGGAACGCATGCACGGCTCGCCGCTGGACCGGTACCGGCCCGGTGAGCAATCGGAGCTGATCGTCCGCCGTGCCGCCAAGGTCTGGATGGAGGCCCTGGTACTGCACGGCCTGTTCCACGGCGACGTGCACGCGGGAAACGTCTGGGTGCTCGACGACGGCAGAGTGGCCTTTCTCGACTTCGGCGTCATGGGCGAGGTGGACGAGCAGTGGCGCGCGTTGTTGCTCGACCTCTTCCACGCCACGGTGATCGACGGCGACTTCACCCGCCTCGCCGGTACCGTCAAACGTCTGGGAATCGTTGCCCCGCAGATGGGTTCGGACGCCGAAGTCGGCGCGATTCTGCAGTCGGTGTTCGCGCCGATGCTCTCGGCCACCCTCGCCCACTTCAGCCTGGCGGACTTCATCCGGGCGTTGGTCGGCATGGGCAAGCAGTACAAGACGTCGAGCCCCGAGGAGCTGATCCTGGTGGCCAAGCAGCTCGGCTACTTCGAGAGGTATGCCATCGAACTCGCACCGAACTGGGCGTTGGGCACCGACCCGTTCGTGTTCAAGAACGTCTTTCCCGCCGAGATCGCGGCGCTGTCCGAGGCACGGGGCATCGAGCTACCGGAGTGATCCGGCAGCCCGCGCACCCGATCACAGACTGAAGTCGAGAACCACTTTCCCTGCTGCCGTTCGGTTTTCGAGCGAGGCGATCGCTGCTGCCGCGTCGGAGACGGGGAAGACGGACGGCTCGGGAGCCACGAGCGAACCGTCCGCGAGCAGTGGCTCGATCTCGGCCCACTGAGTGGCCAGGTAGCCCGGGCGCGTCATCCACCATGCACCCCAGCCGACGCCGACGACATCGACGTTGTTGAGCAGCAACCGGTTGACCTTGACGGTCGGGATCTCGCCACCGGTGAAGCCCAGCACCAGGATTCGGCCCGACGGCGCGAGCGAACGGATGCTGTCGGTGAACCGGTCACCGCCCACCGGATCGACGACCACGTCGACGCCACGGCCGCCGGTCAGCTCCTTGACCGCGTCCTTCCAGCCGTCGACCAGTACGACGTCGGTGGCCCCGGCGGCTCGCGCGATGTCGGCCTTGGCTGCCGAGCTCACCACTGCGATCACCCGTGCTGCCCCGAGCACCGGAGCCATTCGCAGAGCGGAGGTTCCGATCCCGCCCGCCGCGCCGTGCACCAACACCGTCTCGCCCTGCGCCAACCGGCCGCGCTCGCGCAACGCGAAGTGCACCGTCAGATCGTTGAACAGCAAGCCGGCACCCGCAGTGAGCGACACGGACTCGGGCAATGCGAACACAGTGTCGGGCGAGACGACGGCGACTTCTGCCATACCGTCGCTGAGCCCCGTCAACGCTGCCACGCGGTCTCCGGCCGAGAAGCCGGAATCCGCCGGAGCCGACCGCACGATGCCGGCGATCTCGCTGCCCGGAACGAACGGCAACTCGGGCTTGTACTGGTACAGCCCACGGGTGAGCAACGCGTCGGGGAACGCGACGCCCGCGGCCCTGACCTCGATGACCACCGACCCATCACGCGCGGTGGGTTCGTCGATATCGGCAACGGTCACCGAATCGGGTCCATCGAGACTGGAGATCTGTACCGCGCGCATGAAGTGTCCTCTCGGTCGGGATCGTTCCCTGCCTGCCACGGTACAAAACTGCCGTACTCACCGCCGCTACCGGCATCCACTCCTGGTGATGTGCTCCAATCGAGGGGTGAACACCACTCCCCTCACCGTCGTCTCGCCCGACGGCACCGCCCGCGGCGGCGTCATCGTCATCCAAGAAGCCTTCGGGGTCACCGACCACATCGTCGACGTCTGCAACCGGGTCGCGGCCGCAGGCTGGGTAGCCGTGGCTCCGCATCTGTTCCACCGGCAGGAAGGTGTGAGCGTGCTCGACTACTCGGATATGGATTCCGCCATGGCGGCCATCGGGAAACTCGAGGCGGATGAGGTGGACTCCGACGTGGACGCGGCGGCGAGTGCGCTGGCCGAACTGGGGTTCGAGCCCTCGTCCATCGCGATCGTCGGCTTCTGTATGGGCGGGACCGTGGCCTTCCACACCGCGGTTCGACGGCAACTCGGTGCGGCCGCCACGTTCTACGGTGGCGGAATCACGAAGGGCCGCTTCGGTTTTCCCGCGATGGCCTCGGTGGGCGACGCCCTCCAGACACCGTGGCACGGCTTCTTCGGAGATCTGGACGAGGGCATTCCGTTCCAGGACGTCGAGACACTGCGGGAGGTCACCGCCACGGCACCGGTCGGCACCGAGATCACCCGATACCCCCACGGCAAGCACGGCTTTCACTGCGACGACCGCCCTGCCGTGTTCGATGCCGCAGCCGCAGGCGACGCGTGGACCAAGACCCTCGAGTGGTTCGACGCGCATGTCGCACGCTGAGCACCCTCGCTCCGACGCCGAACTCGCGGAGGAGACCGAACGCATCGTCGCGTTCTGGACCGAGCTGGCGTTGCCCGGTCTGTTCGACGTCCACACGCACTTCATGCCGAAGAACGTGATGGACAAGGTATGGAGCTACTTCGACAGCGCAGGCCCGCTGACGGGCAGCGTCTGGCCCATCTCGTACCGCTTCGCCGAAGACCGGCGGCTGCAGGTGATTCGAGGGTTCGGCGTGCAGCGATTCACGTCGATGATCTACCCGCACAAACCTGCGATGGCGGCCTGGCTGAACTCCTGGGGCGCCGACTTCGCGGCTCGCACCCCCGATTGCCTGCAGACTGCCACGTTCTATCCCGAGGACGGAGCAACGCAGTACGTCGAGCAGGCGGTGACGAACGGAACCCGAATCTTCAAGTCGCACATTCAGGTCGGGAACTATTCGCCCAACGACCCGCTGCTCGACGGCGTCTGGGGCACCATTTCGGATGCGCAGATTCCGGTGGTCATCCACTGCGGCTCCGGACCGGCACCCGGCTCGTATACCGGCCCCGAGCCGATCGCCGCTCTGCTGCAGCGGTTTCCGACGCTACCGCTGATCGTCGCGCACATGGGCATGCCCGAGTACGTCGACTTTCTCGATCTGGCCGATCGATACGAGAACGTACGTCTGGACACCACCATGGCCTTCACGGATTTCTCCGAAGCCGCTGCGCCGTTTCCCCGGCACGAGATGCCGCGGCTGTTGGACCTACAGGATCGCATTCTGTTCGGGAGCGACTTCCCGAACATCCCGTACCCCTACCTGGACTCGCTGCAGGCGGTGAGCCGTCTCGGACTCGGTGACGAGTGGGTCCGCGCCGTGTGCTGGAGCAACGGCGCGGCCCTGTTCGGCTGAGTCCCGTTCGCGGGTCTCAGCCCACCCAGAATTCGGCGATACGCTCGGCGATGGCGGTGCCCTGCGCCCGGCCCGCTGTTGCCGCCGCTGCGCGCACGGCGATGTCGGTGGGGTCGGGTCCGATCGCAGCCGACGAAGCCGCGTCGGGAACGATCACTTCCACCTTCGAGCCGCCCTTGACCAATTTTCCCCGTTCGACCTCGAAGGGGTCGCCTTCCAGGTCGAGTGCGCCGACCTTGAGCACCAGCACCTTCTCGAAACCCACCGCCAGATCGGCGTTCTCGCTCGCACGGATACCGCCGTCGACGTAGCGGTGATCGCCGATCGTCACCGGCGGCCACATGCCCGGGATAGCGCAACTCGCGGCCACGGCGTCGATGAGCTCGACGCCCGATCCCCGGTCCAGTACTCGATGGCGCCCCGTCAGGGCGTCCACGGTGACGATCCGCAGATCACGGTCGGGCCACGAGTGCTTCGTCAGTCGACGGGCGATGATGGCTCGTCGTTCCCGTTCGCTGATCGTCGCTGTCGCCAGAGCTTCGGCGCCGATGCGCCTGCGGGTGTCGAGCGCGCTGCCGTCCGAGTTCTGGGCTGCTCGGGCCAACATGGTGACGAGCTCGTCGATGGTGGCCTCGGCGTGTGGCTCGTTGTCCTGCTTCGACTCGTCCGCCTGACGCTCGAAGAACTCCGACACCGGGGTGCCGCTCGAGATCTGAGCAGCCACCGAAGAACCGGCCGACGTTCCGAGCAACATCTCGGCGTCGCTGACATCGGCCCCGGCCTCGGCCAGTCCCAGAAGGACGCCTGTCTGCCACGCAATGCCCGCTACACCGCCGCCGCCCAATACGAGCGCTCGTCTGGCCATGGTCGTAACCCCGTTCTTCCGCTGGACCCGTCAGGAACTTACAGCCCCGCCGCCGACCCGCGGACGTAACCACGTGATCAGGTCGTCGAGCACGCGTTCCTGCTCCGGCTCGTTGAAGACTTCGTGGAACAGCCCGTCGTAGGTTTTCAAGGTCAGGTCCTCGGATCCCGCCAGCTCGGCGATCAGCTCGCTGCCCGAGACGTCGGCCAACCGGTCTGCGGTTCCGTGCTGCAGCAACACCGGAATGGTCAGCGACGGCAATCTGGCGGGATACGTACGACTCTCCTGCAACAACGCTGCAGCGAGCCCGGCCGTGACGCTGCCGTGATAGCCCAGCGGATCGGCGACATAGGCGTCGACGACGGCTTTGTCGCGGGAGACGTCGTTGGGGTCGAGTTTCAGCACCGGCAGCGACGGCAGGAACCTGCCGAGGACTGCACCGACCGCGACCAACGCTTTCGGCTGGCCCACGGACGGGTTGACCGCAGGCCCGGACAGCATCAGTGCGTCCAGATCACCCTGATGGTCGAGGGCGTAGGACAGTGCGATGGCACCGCCCATGCTGTGTCCGAGGAGGAAGGTGCGGCTGCCGGGGTGCTCCTCCGCCGCGATCGAGAACAGTGTGTGCAGGTCGTCGGTGAAGTCCGACCATTTCGCCAAAGAGACTCGTTTGCCACCGGATCGCCCGTGCCCGCGGTGGTCGGGTGCGTAGACGACGAGGCCGAGCGAGCCGAGCCGCTCGATCACGTGTCGGTACCGTCCTGCGTGCTCCGCCAGGCCGTGGGCCAGCACCAGAACGCCGGTGGGCGAATTATCGGCGGCGACGTCCGGGGTCCAGACGTCGTAGACGATGCGAGTTCCGTGTACCCCGGCGAACGACGACTCGACATGCTGCATTCGGTCACCGTACAAGGACCGCGACGCCTTCGACGGCCCATCGCTCGAACCCCACAGATTCGTCTAGGTAACTATCCTCAGAGGCGTGGCGATGTACTTGTGACAGACCACCACCGCACCCCCTCGTACCGCGTGGGCAGCCTCGAAGATCAGGAGTGAGTTCACGCATGCCCGACAAGGACGCCGCAGGGGCCTCGCCGACGTGGCGCGATCCCAAGCGTTATCTCTGGCCGCTCGGCCTGACGATTCCGCTGAGCCCGTTCCTGGCGTGGGGCTTGGTGACACTCCTCGGACCCGGCGCATTCTGGGCACTCGGGCTGATGATCATGGGCATCGCGCTGCCCCTGGTCGACAAGTTCGCCGGCGTCGACCGCAGCAATCCACCCGACGAGGCTCTCGCAGCACTCGACAAAGACAAGTACTACCGGTGGTGCGTCTACCTCTTCCTCCCGCTGCAGTACGCCGGACTCGTGGCCGCGTGTTACCTGTGGGCCCACGGCCCACTCGGCACACCGGAGAGAATCGGCCTGGCCGTCACTGTGGGCGTCGTCGGCGGCGTCGGCATCAACGCCGCGCACGAACTGGGGCACAAGCGCGAGAACGTCGAGCGGTGGCTTTCCAAAGTCACTCTGGCGCAGACGCTGTACGGCCACTTCTACGTCGAGCACAACCACGGCCACCATCTGCGCGTCGCCACCCCCGAGGATCCGGCGTCGGCGAAATTCGGTGAATCGTTCTGGAAGTTTCTGCCACGCACGATGTTTCACGGTCTGCATTCGGCCTGGGATCTCGAAACCCGTCGACTCGCGCGGTCGGGCTCGTCACCGTGGACGCTGCGCAACAACCTTTTCAACGCGGCCGCGATGAGCATCGTTCTGTTCGGGGTACTGATCGCAGTGTTCGGTTGGATCGTGTTGCCGTACCTACTGATTCAGGCCGTCATCGCCATCGTCCTGTACGAGGCGGCCAACTACCTCGAGCACTACGGCCTGATGCGCACCAGGCGTGCGGACGGTCGCTACGCCAAGCCCTCGCACCGCGACAGCTGGAACAGCGATCACCTGTGGAGCAACCTGTTTCTGTACCACCTGCAACGCCACAGCGACCATCACGCGAATCCGGTACGCCGCTACCAAGCACTACGCACCGTCGACGAGTCTCCGCAACTCCCGGCCGGATACGCGGTGATGATCTTCTGCGCGATGGTTCCGCCCTTGTGGCGCAAGGTGATGGATCAGCGCCTGATGGACTTCTACGACGGCGACCCGAGCCTCGTCAACGTCGACCGCGCCGATCGCACAGCGGTCCGTCGCCTCGACAAGCTGAGCGAGGCGCGGGCGCAGTCGTAGCGTCGACGCCTCAGACCGCGGCGGGCTCGTCGGTTTGTGCTCTCAGGTAGCGCCCGAAATGCGGCACCGTGAACGCGATCGTGCCGCGCTCGGCCGAGTAGATCAGGCCCTTCTTGATCAAGCCGTCGCGGGCAGGCGACAGTGATGCCGGCTTGCGTTTGAGCTCGGTGGCCACGGCCGAAGTCGGCACCGAACCGTCCTCCACCGACAGTTCGGCCATCGCGCGCATGTATTCGCGTTCGGCGGGCGTCGCGCGTTCGTAGCGCGAACCGAAGAATCCGACGGCCAGTTCCTCCTCTGCTGTCGGAGCGGCAACACGCACGTCCTCGGCGGAAATCGGGCTGTCGGCGGCGAGATCCCACGTCGCTTTGCCGTAGGCCTGCACGAAGTAGGGGTAGCCGTCGGCGGCTGCGTACAGCGCGTCGAGTGCCTCGGGGGTGAATTCGACGTCCTCGCGGTCGGCCGGCGCGATCAACGCGAGGTCTGCTGCGGCTCGCTCGAGCCTGCCGATTCGGTGGTAGCTGAACAGGCGCTCGGAGTAACTCTTGGATGCCGACAACACAGCCGGTAGGTGCGGTAGTCCGGCCCCGACGATGATCAGCGGCGCGGTGTCCTGACTGAGTTCGTGGCAGGCCGCGCACAGTGCGGAGATGTCAGCGGGCCCTAGGTCCTGCATCTCGTCGATGAAGATGGCGATACCCACACCCACGTCCCCGGCCAGCGCGGAGGCGTCGAGCAGCAGTTCGACGAGGTCGATCTCGATGTCGCCGGAGTCGGCGCGGCCGGTCTTCGCCGGGACGTCGATGCCCGGTTGCCACCGTTCGCGCATCCCCTTGTCCGCGGTGGCGCGCAGCGCGAAGGCCTTGAGGACGCCGAGAAACTCGTCGACGCGTTCGGGGTCTCGATGCGAGGCCGCGATGCCGCGTACCGCCATGTGCAGCGCCGACGACAGGGGCCGGCGCAGTTCCTGGTCGGGACGAGCTTCGATCTTCCCGGTGCCCCAACCGCGCGCGATGGCCGCGGATCGGAGGTGGTTGAGCAGCACCGTCTTGCCGACGCCGCGCAGCCCGGTGAGCACGACGCTGCGTTCCGGCCTGCCTCGGGTGATCCGTTCGAGTACGACGTCGAAGGCGTCGAGCTGCTTCTTTCGACCGGCGAGCTCGGGTGGGCGCTGGCCGGCGCCGGGAGCGTAAGGGTTACGCACGGGATCCATGGGGCCAAAGTTACAACGAATCGTGCGATATATGCGGACATCTAGCTCGTGTCCTAGAGATCCGTATTCGTTCGATACTTGCGGGACGCCCGAGACCGGGGCTACTGTCGGCTCCGTGAAGCGCATTCTCGTAGTACGCCGCCGTAGCGGGGTCTGATTCGGACCGACCCCTCGCTGCGGGTCGTCGTGCTCTCTCGGTCCTCCCTTCACATTCGGAAGACCACCTTCATGAATTCACTCGCTTCGACTTTCGCCACAGATCCGTTCCATGCTCGCTTCGGCTGCGCCCTGCCGCGCACGATGCGCGACGAGATCTCCGGGCAACACATGTCGTGGACGGCCTTCGTCGACCGCTTCTCGCCCACCACCGGGCCCCTCCGGCTGGGCTCTTGGTCCGGCACTGGGGCCACCGGGGGCAAGATGTCGTTCGACGCCACCTTTGGCATCGGTGACACCATCTTCGCTTGTGCCGCAACAACATACGGACCGATCGAGGCGTTGACGTCGATGCTCCACGACGCCGGATTCCGCATCGAGATCCTCTCGTTCCACCAGCAGATCATCGGCGACGAGACCGCCACCTTCGTCCTGGCCGAGCACGACGGTCGCCGCGAATGGTCGATGTCCATCGAGCCCGACGCAACCCTGTCGTCGATCCGGGCCATCATCGCCGGGGCCAATCTGCTGCATCGATAGCCACGTCCGACGCCGCGAACTCGAAGTTGAGGACGAAAATCCGTCGAAAAGTGTCCATAACTTCGAGTTCGCCGTCGGCGTCGGTAGTGCCTTCTACGACTCTCTAGCATCGGCGCAAGAGAGGGGAATATCTTGCTAGGGCATCTCCACCGTCTGGGCGCGGTGAATCTCGGCGAGTGCGCGGCGCACATACGTCTCGGCGCGGCTTCGCCGAACGGCGAGCAGATCCGCCACCACCAACAGGGCATGTGCGGGCCGCGGCCGCGAACGTGATTGTTCGTCGACGTCCGTCACACCCAGCGCGCCGGTGAGCACTTCGACGAATCCGGCGATGTCCACGCTCGGAAGCCAGTCGGCTCCGCGGACTGTTCGGCCGAGTACTTCCTGGACGTTCTCCCCCGTCAAGCCATCGCTGTATACCTCTTCGAGCAAACTCCGTACCATCTCCGCATGCACGTTCCCGGCCTTGGCCGCGTCCGAGCGGTCCAACAGTTCGACGGCCTCGTCGAACGCGATCGGATCCTGCGCCACGACAGCAGCAAGGGCATCGACTGTGGCGTCCGCGATTCGACGCACATCGACGGGCCACTCGGTGGGCCAGGCCACGGGCACGCTGCTCGGGGGAACAGCCTCTGGGGAGGGGTCGGTCATCGCAGAAGTCTCTCACTGTCTACCGACATGGTTCCTTTTACCTGTAACCGATGTTTATACTAAGTCGCGCACTGTGGCAGCGGCCACAGTGCGGACGTGGAGGAGGTCGACTCGATGAACGAGCGCAACGCCGTCGCATCGGACCCAGGCGAAGTGATGCTTCAGGCCAGGAACGTCAAGTTCGACTGGAGCGATCTGCCGATGCACTGGGTGCCCGGCGATCCGTACACCACGCACGTCCTCAACGTGCTGCATCTACTACTCCCGGCCGGCGAACACTGGTTCGTCGACACGTTCAAAGAGGCCCTGCCCTACATCGACGACGAGAAGCTGCGCGACGACGTCATCGGCTTCATCGGGCAGGAAGCCGTGCACGCCGAGGCTCATACCGGCGTCCTCGTGCATCTGCAGAACAACGGACTCGACCCCACTCCGTTCACCGATCAGATGGAATGGGCCTTCGGCAAGGTTCTCGGATCCGATTCGGTGACGAGTCTGCGGTCGAAGAACAACCTCGTCGAGCGGCTGGCCCTCATCGCGGCCATCGAGCACGTGACGGCGTTCCTCGGTGATTGGGTACTGAATGCCGACGGTCTCGACCGCGCCGGCATCCATCCGACGATGCTCGATCTGCTGCGGTGGCACGGTGCCGAGGAAGTGGAACACCGCTCGGTTGCGTACGACACCCTTCGTTACTTCGACAAGCGCGAGGTACGTCGCCTGCGCACGTTCGTCGTGGTCGTTCCGTTGATGGGGTACATCTGGATGCGCGGCATCATCTTCCTGATGAAGAACGACCCCGAGCTGCAGAGCGCCCCGAAGTCGGTCCGCAAGCCCCGATCGGCCCTGTGGCGCAAGTCTGTTCGCCGCGGCACCCTGCCCGCGCTGACGCACGTCGGCCGCAGTATGTCTCGCTACCTGAAGAAGTCGTATCACCCGAGCCAGGAAGGCTCGACGGCTCAGGCCGTGCGCTACCTGGCGTCGTCCCCGGCCGCGCAGGCTGCGGCGCGGTGAAGCTCTCGACGCGTCGCGTTCCGCGGCTGTTACCCAAGGACGCGCCACCGGATCTGCGCGGACGCCCTCGCGCCGATCGCTCGATGCAGATGCTCGGAACGTTCCTCAACGGCTACATGCATGCGACTGCCGGCAAGGAGTACGACGACGCGGTAGCCGGCCACAATCCCGATTCCGCGCTGCGGTTGGTGGTCGTCGACCGCGAGATCATCGCCGAGGACGAGAACGTCGCCGCTCTGACTCTCGCCTCGCCGACGCGGGAGCAGCTGCCGACTTGGCATCCCGGCTGCCACCTCGATCTACATCTGCCGTCGGGTCGCCGTCGACAGTACTCGCTGTGCGGCGATCCGTCCGACCGCAGTTGCTACCGGATCGCCGTGCGCCGAATCCCCACCGGCGCAGGTGGATCCATCGAGATGCATGCACTCGAGCCCGGAACCGAGGTCACCGTACGTGGCCCACGGAACGGCTTTCCCTTCGTCGCCGAGGGCAGCGCGCTGTTCGTCGCCGGCGGCATCGGCATCACCCCCATCATCGCGATGGTCCGTGCCGCACGGATTCTCGGGATGGATTGGCAGTTCGTGTACTGCGGTCGCTCCCGGGACACGATGCCTTTTCTCGACGAGATCGAGAGCTGGGAATCGGATCGCGTGTTCGTCCGGACCGACGACGTGCACGGGTACCCCACCGAGGGTGAACTGCTCCAGCGCGCGCCCGCAGGCGGTGCCGTCTACTGCTGCGGCCCTACCCCCATGCTCGACGCCGTCCGCCGCGACTTCCGCCAGTGCCCTGCCACCGCATTGCATTTCGAGCGCTTCGGTCCGCCGCCGATCCTCGATGGCACACCGTTCGAGGTGCAGCTGATCAGCACGGGCGCTGTGCTCGACGTGGCTGCCGATGCCTCCGTGTTGACCGCAGTCAAGGAACAGAAGCCCAATATCGCGTACTCGTGCCAACAGGGCTTCTGCGGTACCTGCAAGGTGCGGGTGCTGTCCGGCGAGCCCGAACATCTGGAATCGCGATTGACCCCGGAAGAGCAGCGCGACCACATGCTCATCTGCGTCTCCCGCGCACGCAGCAGTCGTCTCGTACTCGATCTATAGAACGGAAAGACAGTGAGCAGCAACGCAGTCCGTACGACGGTCGTCAACGAAGGCATTCGGCTGGCGGTGTTCGAGAGCGGAAACCCCGACGGCGAACCCATCGTCCTCGTTCACGGGTGGCCGGATACTCACGAACTGTGGAGCCACATCGTGCCGCAACTCGAAGACCGTTTTCGGGTGATCAGCTACGACTCGCGTGGAGCCGGCGAGAGCACGGTGCCGGTCGAGCAGTCGGCGTACAAGTTGGCCCGGTTGGCGGCGGACTTCTATGCCGTGGCAGATGCGGTCAGCCCCGACGCTCCCGTTCACGTGCTCGCGCACGACTGGGGCGCCGTCGAGGTCTGGGAGGCTGCAGCCCAGCCCCAGGCGAAGGATCGAATCCGTTCGTACACATCGATCTCGGGGCCGAACCTCGATCACCTCGGCAAGTGGTCGCAGTCGCGCCTGCGTCGTCCCACCCTCACCGGCATCAAGCAGGTCCTCGCCCAGACGCGAGCATCCTGGTACACGGTCACCTTCCACATTCCCGGCCTGTCGACGCTGCGCATCAAGCGACAGTTCGCCAAGGGCTGGCCGGCATTTCTCCAGGAGTTCTCGGGAGTCGATCCGAAGCTCGTCACCCAGAACCCCACGCTGTGGTCGGACGCCACCAACGGCACCAAGCTGTACCGCGCCAACATCATTCCGCTGCTGACCAATCCGCGCGATCGGTACATCGACATCCCGGTGCACCTCATCGTCAACACCGAGGACGTCGCGGTGCGGCCGTACCACTACGACGACACCGGCAAGTGGGTGAAGAACCTCACGCGCAACGACATTCCGGCAGGACACTGGTCGCCGATCTCACATGCGGACGACATTGCCCGATTGACAACGGAATTCATCGACTCGCTGGACTGAACCTTCAGGTCATCCGGTCAGATGCCCGCGCAGCGTCGACGACGTGTATTCGGATCGAAAGAGGCCGCGCTGCTGCAGAATCGGGATCACGTGCTCGACAAAGTCGGCGAGTGAGTCCGGGTAGCGCGGGCACATCAGGTTGAAGCCGTCGGCACCGCGGCCGATCCACGATTCCATCTCGTCGGCGATGGAATCCGGTGTGCCGATCATCGTGGCGTGCCCGCCACCGGCCGCGAGGGTGCCCAGCAACTGACGCACGGTGGGCCGGTCCTTCTCGATGATGCGCAGAATCGTCTCGTAGCGGCCCTGCGGTCCGGCGAACTCTGCCGCCGGCGGGAGCGGCGGCACCGGCTCATCCAGTTCCCAAGCAGCACAATCCTGCCCGGTGAACGTCGAGAGCATCGCCAGGGATTGTTCCGTCGGCAGCAAGACGTCCAGTTCGGCCTTCTTCTGGCGAGCCTCCTCCATCGTCGATCCGATGTACGTCACCAGACCCGGCATGATGCCCACTGCCGCGCTGCCACGACCGGCTCGATCGATTCTCGTCTTCACGTCGTCGTAATAGCTTTGCGCGGCAACAAGATCGTAGGCGACGGCGTAAATCGCCTCGGCATACTTCGCCGCCAGGTCGCGGCCCGGGCCCGACGCCCCGGCTTGGAACAGAACCGGCCTGCCCTGCGGCGACCGCGGCACCGTCAGCGGGCCGTCGACTCGAAAGTGTTTGCCGTCGTGGTCGATCGAGTGCACCTTGGCCGGGTCGGCGTACATCCCGGTGCGATCGAGCGTCAGGGCATCGGGCTCCCACGAATCCCAGAGTGCCAGTGCAGTATCGACGAACTCTGCTGCGCGTGCGTAGCGCTCCTCCCGAGCCGGGATGGCGTCCATTCCGTGATTGCGTGCTTCGGCGTCGAACATGGAGGTGACGACGTTCCAGCCGGCTCGGCCGCCGCTGATGTGGTCCAACGACGCCAGCATGCGCGCGGCATGGAACGGGGTGTAGAACGTCGACGACACAGTCGTGACCAGACCGATGTGGGTGGTCGCTCTGGCCATGGCCGACAGCGCCGTGATCGGTTCGAGAAACCAGGTTCCTGCGCCGGCCGGATCGCGAACGGAATGCCCGTCGGCAAAGAACACCGCGTCGAACTTGCCCCGTTCGGCCAGCTGCGCAAGTTCCTCGTAGTACGCGATGTTGCCCAGGTCCTCCACTCGCGAATCGGGGTGCCGCCACGCTGCGCTGTGATGTCCGCAGCCGTACAGAAACGCGTTGAGGTGCATGTCAGTTCTTGACCAGGCCGCCGTCGACGACGAGGTTCTGGCCGGTCACCGACCGCGCCCACGGCGAGGCGAAGAACAGCAGAGCGTCGGCGAACTCCTCGGGCGTGGTGACGCGTTGCAGCGGGGTCGAGGCCGCGATGAAGTCGAACACCTCGGCCGGGGTCGCGGCGCTGGCATCGGTGGTGCGCAGCAGTCCACCCGAGACCATGTTGACGGTGATGTTGTCTGCGCCCAGATCGGCGGACAGAGTGCGGGTCAGCGAGAGCAGTGCGGCCTTGGAGGCGGTGTAGTCGTGGTACGGCACCACTGGGTTCTGGAACAAGTTGGTGCCCACGTTGATGATTCGGCCGAAGCCCGCCTCACGCATTCCCGGCAGGGCCGCCTGCGTGGTGAGCAGTGCCGCGCGAACGCTGCCTCGTAGCTGAGCGTCGAACCGATCCCAGGTGATGGTGTCGGCCTTCGGTCGAGCATCCCCGTCGAACGAGAAATCGGCCAGTGCGTTGTTGACGACGGTGGTGATCGGGGCGCCGAAATGCGCACGGGCCGAGTCGAACACCGAGGCCACCGCGCTCTCGTCGGTCACGTCGCCCTGAACAGCAAATGCACGGTCGCCGAGCCTGTCCGCCAACGCCTCGGCGGCATCTTTGCTGGTGCGGTAGTCGATCACCACGCGTGCACCCTGGCCGGCGAACGCCGCGGCGATCGATGCTCCCAGCCCGCGTCCACCGCCGGTGATCAACACTGTCTGCTCGTCGAGTCTCATGCGCTACGCCTCTCGTTCGAGGTCGGGACCGTCACGAGGGACAGGAAATACCGAGACATCACGACATTCCCTTCGCTGGTCCTAACCAGATCAGGTTCGACGGGTGTGATCTCAGCCCTGACGGGCACCCCGTGTCGCGGTCGACTGTACCTGTAGGTCTCTCTACTGCTTTCTTGCGCTCGACGTAGACAGCCGAACACAACCATATGCAGCGATCAGCCGATGACAGCCCAGCCGTGGGGAGGAACGCTTACCCGTCCGTCGTTCAGGTGCGCCTCACCGGCCAGTACTTCGCTGCCCTGGGCCGGGTAGTCGATGCCCTCGTCGCCGAGGTTGAGCGCCACCGTCATGGAATTGTCGTCCGCGTACACGCGGTAGAGCAGCGCGGTGTTGGTGAGCTCGAGTGTCTCGGTGCGTGCGGAGTACAACCACGGATTGCGGCGCCGAACTGCGATCAGCTCCTGATGCACTCGGTAGACGGGCCAGCCGTACGGTGCCAGATCCTCGGAGGTGTCGGGGTATTCGGGACGGACCTCGTCGTCACCGCCGACGCGATCTTCCTTGATACCGCGGAAGGCCTGTTCGTCGCCGTAGTAGATCATCGGCATCCCGCCCACGGTGAACAGAACCACCAACGCGTGCAGCAGATGTCGCTCGTCCTCGATGACGCTGGCGATGCGATTGACGTCATGATTACCGACGAACGTGGCGGGCACGAAGGCGTCGAGCCAGCCGTTGTGACGCTCCAACGCGTGCGAGAGCTCGAAGAAGTTGAGCTCGCTCAGCCCACTCCAGATCGCTTTCCACAGTTCGTACTGCGTCACCGAGTCCAACGTGGAGGCCGAGACGATCCGGTCGTAGTCACCGTGGATGACTTCGCCCAGAAAGTATGCGTCCGAATGCTTCTCACGAACCTTCGGCAGCACCGCGGCCCAGAAGCGCGGCGGTACCGCGTAGGCCGCGTCGAGCCGCCAGGCGTCGACGCCGCGTTCGAGCCAGTGCGACAGCACGTCCACCACGTACTGCTGCACGTGCGGGCTCTCGTGGTTGAGCGCGACCAGTTCGTCGTGGCCCTCGAAGTTGCGATGCGTCGGCTCGTCGCCGGACCAGTCGAGGTGGAACCACTCCGCGGCCTCGGAATCCGGGCCCTCGGCCAGGGCCTCACGGAACTTCGGAAAGCTCTGCGCCACATGGTTGAAGACGCCGTCGAACATCACTTTCAGACCGCGGGAATGCGCCGCAGCGATCAGCGAATCGATATCCTCGTCGGTGCCGAGCCGACCGTCGACGTGGTAGTAGTCGACAGTGTCGTAGCCGTGCTTCTCCGACTCGAAGATCGGCCCCAGGGCGATGCCCGAGGCACCGAGCTCGACTGCGTAGTCGAGCCACTTCTCGATTCTGTTCAGCCGGTGCAGATCCGATTGGGATTCACCGTCCCATCCGTGCACCGGAGCGCCGGTGAAGCCGAGCGGGTACAGGTGCCACCAGATGGCATGCTTCGTCCACTCCATCAGGACGCCTCGATCGAGTCGCGACCGAGCTCGCCCGCGCCGGTATGGCCGGACAGGCTGGTCACCAAGTCGAATTCGGCCAGCAGGCAACGCAATACGTGCGCAACACCCTCCTGCCCGCCGAGGGCGAGACCGTACAGGAACGGGCGGCCGAGGAGAACCGCATCGGCACCGAGCGCCAGCGCCTTGGCCATGTCGGCACCGGTGCGCACACCGGAGTCGAACAGGATCGTCAGTTCGTCGCCCACAGCCTCGACGATGGACGGCAATGCGTCGAGAGACGGCCTGGCACCGTCGATCTGACGTCCACCGTGGTTGGAGACCACGATGCCGTCGACTCCGTGGGCGGCCGCTTCTCGGGCGTCGCCGACGGTGCAGATGCCCTTGAGCACGATGGGACCGTCCCAATGCTCGCGCAGGAACGCCAGGTTCTTCCACGACAGGCCGGGATTGGGGAACATCTGCGCCCAATGCATGGCGGCCGCAACGGGATTCTCCTCGACGGGCTGAGCGAGTCCGGCTTGGAACGCCGGATCGCTCAGATAGTTCTCGATGCCGAGGTTCGCCAAGAATGGGAGGTACCCGCGGTCGAGATCGGCGGGCCGCCAGCCCAGCAACGTGGTGTCGAGCGTCAGCACCAGCGTGGTGAATCCGGTGTCCTTCGCGCGCTGCAGGAAGCTCAGCAGTACCGATTCGTCCGTCGGCCAGTACAACTGATACCAGCGCGGCGCATCTCCGCCCGCCTCGGCGATCTGCTCGAAGGAATGCGATGCCTGCGTCGAATGTATGTACGGCACACCGAGTTCCGCAACCGCGCGAACCGTCGCGAGTTCACCGTCGGGATGGGCGAGAGTCTGAATACCCACCGGAGCGATCAGCAGCGGTGCAGGCATGTCGGTGCCGAGCACGGTGCACGCATGATCACGCGAGGCCGAGCTGCGCAGCATCCGCGGCGTGATGGCCCACCTGTCGAAGGCGGCCCGGTTCGCCCGCGCCGTCGAGCCACTGCCCGCGCTGGCGACGATGTAGCCGAGCGCCTCAGGCGAGAGCTTCTCGGCAGCCTGGTCCTCCAGCCTTGCCAGGTTGGTGGTGATCGACGGTGTCTGCTGAGCGAACATCCCCGCGGCGTAGATGCCGAGTTGGTGATCGCTGAAGTTGCTGGGCCTGGCCTCGGTCATCGTTCGACCCTACCGGGGCACCGCCGAGGATCGGGCGAGAAATGCGTCCAGCAGGGCCGAACACCGATTGCGAGCTGCTGCTTCGGAGTCGGCAATGTCTTGCCTGATCTGGTGCACGTCCACCGCGTGTTCGACGCCGTCGCGCTGCCACGCCGCCGCCCATGCATCGTAGGTGTCGAGGTCTATCTCGGGGTGGAACTGCAACCCGAGGTGCGGGCCGCAGACGAAGGCCTGCTGCGCAGCCGCGTTGCGGGCGATGACCGTGGCCTCCGGCGGCGCGACGAACGTGTCGCCGTGGAATTCCATCCACGGGCCCGAGGCGACGAGCTCGGTATCGGAGGTCTCGACGTCGACGAATCCGTACTCTGGGTACTCGGACTTGCGGACGGATCCGCCGAGCACGCGAGCAAGCAACTGGCCGCCGAAGCACACACCCAGAACCGGGACCTGCGCATCGATCGCCTGCTGCACGTACGCGATCTCCGGCGCGAGCCAGGTCAGCGTGTCGTCGTACGCGGCGTCGGGTGAGCCCATGACCACGACCACCTGCGCGTCGGACAGCGTCGGTGGTGCGACATCGGGACTGTGGTCGAAGGAATGCACGTCCAACAGGAAACCCCTGGTGCGCAATTCGGCGGCGAGGGTGCCGATATCGCGACGCGCCAGGGACGGGTCCCGGTCGTGGACGAGAACTACGGCGCGCGGGTCGTTCGGGTATGTCACAGGGCTCCTTTACGGTGTTCGTGCACACCGTACGACAGACTGGATCCGATGCCACCTCGTAAACGCACTGCCCGATCCACCACTGCCCGCACCGTCAAGGCCGGGCAGAGCAGCGCTGCGCGAAAGTTCGCGGCCGCGAAGAACGGTGAGCCTGCGGCGAAGAAAGCTGCCCCGAAGAAGGCCGCACCTCGCAAGAGAGCAGCCCCGCGCAAGACGTCGCCCCGCAAGTCCGCCGCCCCCGATCTTCGGGTGCCCGATCCCGGCGAGCGCGTGTGGGTGTTGGACGTGCCGTTCGAGGATCGGTCCGCGGCGGGCGCAGCGGGAGCGCGCTGGTACCCCGGACCGCGCGTGTTCGCGTATTACGGAACCGAACTGCCCGAGTACCTGCAGCCGTACGAATCGATGCCGTACAGCCTGCAGCGGTGGCTCGAGGACGACGCGAACGACAGTTGGCGCGACGAAGAGGTGCGCGAACGGGCGATGCAGCCTCGCGACACCCAACTCGAATCGGTCCGACGCCATCTGGCCGCGCTCGACGCCGGCTTCCCGTACTTCGCGCAGATGGATTCGACGGGTCTGGGAAAGACGTTGGCCGTGTGCGAGGCCGTGCGGCAGATGTCGGCCGCCGAGATCGGCACGGTTCTGGTGGTGGCACCCAAGGGTGCGCTGCCGGGGTGGCGTCGCACCATTGCAGACAGCGAGGCCGACATCGAGCCGTCCGACCGCAAGCGTTGGTTGCTGATCACCTATCAGTCCACCAAGAAACTGCTGTCGGTTCCCCCCGAGACCGATCTGGGCAAACGTAAACGGACGCAGAACAAGCGGACCATCTCGCTGGGAGAGCTGCGGTTCGACATCGACGTGGTGATCGCCGACGAGTCGCATGCGTTGATGAACATCGAGTCGCAGCAGTCGCAGATCCTCTGGCGGTATCAGGAGGCGGCTCGATCCGTGGTGTGGATGTCTGCCACTCCCGGCTATCAGCCGCTGCATTTCGCGTACATGGCCCGTGCCGTGGAACGCAGCCGCGGCGTCGAGATCCTCGGTGACGACGAGTATCTCGGCTATGCCGTGACGATGAAGTGGGCGGAGTTCCTCATCGAGTCCGGCTTCGCCGTCAAGGCAGGCAAGGCGACGACGGGGTTGACCACGTGGCGGTGGGAGCCCGAGGACGCGACGACGCGAGCCCGCGACATCGCGTCTGTGCACGGCTGGTTGTCGGGAGGCGCTGTGCCGTGGTCGATTTCACGACCGTCACCGCCGACTCCGCGGGAGCCCCTCGGCCAGGAACTCACGGCCGCGCAGAAGCGGCTGTACAACTCGGCGTGGGTGGACTACCGCAAGGAAGTCGGCCTGCCGATCTGGAAGGCCGTCGGCGGAAAGCGAGTGCTGCAGAAGAATCCGAGTACCCGTGCGGCGACGCTGCGATTTCGCCAGAAGTGCTCGTACCTGCGCATTCCCGCGTCTGCGGATCAAGTCCGGACGTGGGTCAAGGCAGGCAATCAGGTGTTCGTCTCGATGTTCTACCGCGAGTCGGTCGCTGCTCTGGCCCAGACACTTCGAGACGAGGGGCTCGAGGTCGCCGTGGTCGACGGGAGCATGAGCAGTCCCGAGCAGGAGGCGTCGATCCGCCGTTTTCAGACCGGCGACGCGTCGGTCATCGTCTCGACCACCACGAGCGCGATCAACCTGCACACCAACGAGTTACTGCTCCCGGAGGGGACGGTCTCCACACTCGCACCGCGCGTGACGCTGATTCACGATCCTCGGTGGACACCCATCGACATCAGGCAGATCGAGGGCCGCGCCAACCGCATCGACAAGGACCACAACCACACCACGTCGACCTGCTACTACGGCTACGCCGAGGGCACCGTCGAGGAGGAGATGGTGCTCACCGGGATCGAGCGCATCGCGGATCTGGGATCGATCGTGGGGCAGGCGGATCTGATCGATCCGGAGGCTTTCCTCGCGGCGAAAGTGGATGCCGGAAAATAGCGACAATTGTGAGCAATCGTCCACGCGCCCGAGTAGGTTCGGTCCCATCGACAATTCGTCGATAGTGGGCTCACTTTGGCACCAGGAGTAGTCATGATCGTTCTCGGAATCATCCTCGCCCTCATCGGCTATTTCGCCGGCATTTCAATTTTGACGACTATCGGCATCATTCTGGTGGTCGTCGGCGCGGTTCTGACGTTGCTCGGTTCGATGGGGCGCGCAGTCGGTGGCCGCAAGACGTGGTTTTGACATCCACGTTAGAACATACGTTCGATTTCTGTTAGTCTGAGCGGGCCCCCGGAGTTGGCGATGCGGCCAGCGGAGCCACTTCGGGCGGTCCATATCGGGCGGTAGACAGTGTCGAAGGCGGTTGCGCGCGATGGCATCCGACGAGCGCGACACCGACCCGGTTGCCGGGTCGCTCTACCGCGTCGGCGATCGGTGGGCAGAACGAGCACCTACTCACTGCACCAACGGCCATCCGCTTGTCGCCGGTTCGGTATTGGTGGGTTCACGTGCTTGCTCGTGTGAGCGGGGGCATCACCGTACCCATCAGTGCCAGAGGTGCAATCTCGTGCGGTTCACCCCAGAACTCGGTGCCACGTGCAGCGACGCCAGCTTCGATTCTCGCGCGGCGCGGTCACGTCCGGCGATCGTGGACAATCGGGGGCATGAGCAACAGTGAAGCCGTCGTCGACCTGGTGCAGCTGAGGCACGATTTCACCCGCTTCATGATGAGTTACAAGTTCGGAATCGACGAACTGATCACCAAGATCAACATCCTGAAGCAGGAATTCACCCACATCCACCGCTACAGCCCCATCGAGCATGTCTCGTCGCGACTCAAGACGCCCGAGAGCATCGTCGACAAGGCTCAGCGCAAGAAGTGCGCACTGACGCTCGACGCCATTCGCGAGAACATCTTCGACGTTGCCGGTGTCCGCATCACGTGCAGCTTCATCTCCGACACCTACCGCATCGCGGACATGCTCAGTAGTCAGACCGACGTTCGAGTCGTCGAGGTCAAGGATTACATCGCGAACCCGAAAGCCAACGGCTACAAGAGTTTGCACCTCATCGTCGAAATTCCGGTGTTCATGTCCGATCGCGTCCAACCGGTCCTGGTCGAACTCCAGATCCGCACGATTGCCATGGATTTCTGGGCGAGCCTCGAGCACAAGATCTTCTACAAGTACCGCGGCCAGATTCCGCCCACCCTGTTGGCGGAACTGACCGAGGCCGCCGAGACGGCCAACACACTGGACGAGAAGATGGAAAGCCTGCACGACGAGGTGGAGGAACTGAACGGCGATTCCGACAACTCCATCACTCTCGGCGCGATGCCTCCGATGGCATTGCCTCCCGAGCTGCTGCACATGTTGCTCACCGCGCAGGCCGAAGCGATCGACCCGGACTGACGATGCCTTCGAAGAGCAGAACCCCGCTGCTCGACGGCTGAGCAGCGGGGTCCTCGGTTCGTGCCTGCGTTATCCGATGTGTACCGGGGTGTCGCCGACGGGCAGGTCGTCTTTCTTCGCGCGGACGAGCAGCAACACGACCGGGCTCACCAGCGCGACGAGGATCGCGGCGGTACCGAATGCCCAGGCGTAGCCGGAGACCTCGGCCGAGAACGCGTGGTCGATGGTCGCGAGCACGAAGTTGCGGATCGGCTCCGGCAGCGCGGCCAACATCTCGTCGCTGGGCACTTCCTGGCCGGCGAGAGCTTCCGCGGGAACTCCGGCGGGCGGAGTCGGTGCCGGATTCTCGGACAGGTACGAGGTTTTGGACGAGGTGTAGACGGTGGTGAACACCGCAGCACCGAGTGCACCACCGACCTGCAGGGTGGCGTTGATCAACGCCGATGCGGCACCTGCGTCGTGATCGGGAACGCCGATCAGTGCGACGTTCTGCATCGGGACCATCAGCAGACCGAGGCCGAGACCGAGAAGTACGACGCCCGGCAGGACGTGCGTGAAGTACGAGGTGTCGACGCCGATCTGGGTCAGCAGCAGCAGGCCGACTGCGGACACGACCGGACCGACGGCCATCAGCGGCTTGGGTCCGATCTTCGGCACGAGTGCAGAAGCGAGCGCGGCCGTGATCAAAATGCCGCCGGTCATCGGCAGCGACGCGACGCCGGCGATCACCGGGCTCATCTCCAGCACGATCTGGAAGTAGAACGTGAGGTACAACGTGCCACCGAGTAGAGCAGCGCCGATGACGGCCGAGCCGATGTACGCAGCACCGCGGTCACGGTCGAGCAACACACTCAAGGGCAGCAGCGGGTTGGCGGACTTGGACTCGACGACGACGAACGCGGCCAGCAGAGCGAGGCCGAGCGCGATGAACGAGATGGTGGGTACCGTCGCCCAGCCGTCTTCGGCCTCGGTGAAGCCGTAGACCAGCGATGCCAGACCGAGAGCGACGAGGATCGCGCCGGGCAGGTCGTAGCGGGTGTCTCCGTGAGCCTTGCTCTCCTTCACCAGCGGCACCGCTGCGGCGATAGCGAACACTGCGACCGGGATGTTCACCAGCAGGCACCAGCGCCAGTTCGCGTATTCGGTGAGCACTCCGCCGAGGAGTAGGCCGACCGCTGCGCCGCCACCGGCAATGGCGCCGAAGACGCCGAACGCTTTGGCGCGTTCCTTGGTGTCGGTGAACGTCACCGTCAGGATGGCCAGTGCTGCCGGGGCGAGCAGCGCAGCGAACACACCCTGGCCGGCGCGCGCGATGAACAGCTGCCAGCCTTCCTGAGCGAGTCCGCCGATAGCGGAGGCAACGGCGAAGCCTGCCATGCCGACGATGAACGAGCGCTTGCGTCCCCAGTAGTCGGCGATGCGTCCGCCGAGCAGCAGCAGTGCGCCGAACGACAACGCGTAGGCGGTGATGACCCAGGCGCGGCTGCTGTCGCTGATGCCCAGGTCCAGCTGAGCCTGCGGCAGCGCAATGTTGACGATCGTGCCGTCGAGCACGATCGTGAGCTGCGTGATGGCGACGATGCACAGCACCAGCCATCGGCGCTCGTAGTTCGGATTCAGATCCGGCGCTTCGCGCTCGGAGAGCTGCGACATGTTTCTACCCCACTCGTACTCGTTGATTCTGGGCACGAAAAATGTCCCGAGCAAAAAGGTAGGCGACCCAGAGCCAATAGTCAAACGAACTAGTTGGTTGGGGGTATGGTGACCGCCATGAAACCTGACGCCAGTGCGACCCGCGCCCGCATCGTCGTCGCCGCCCGGGACGAGTTCTCGGTACACGGGCTGGCCGGGGCCCGCGTCGATCGGATCGCGGCCGCGGCCAAGGCCAGCAAAGAACGTCTGTACGCCTACTTCGGGGACAAGGAAGCCCTGTTCCGGGCCGTCGTCGAGGACGGGTTCGCGCGGTTCATCGACGAAGTGCCCTTTGCCGTCGACGACCTCGGCGGATACGCAGCGCGCGAATACCTGCACCTCGCTGCGCATCCCGAGGAACACCGCCTCCTGCTGTGGACTCAGCTTCAGGGCGGTATGGCGACCTCGGGCACCGACGACATCCACTCTGTCATCGCCGAGCGACACAGGGCCATGGCCGACGCCCAGCGAGACGGACTGATCTCCGACGCCTTCACCGTCGAGGATCTGATCACCATGATGTTCGGCATCACCTCGGCGTGGATGACCGCGCCGAGCCTGCAATGCGAGCCTGCCGACGACGCCGAAATTCAGCGTCGGGCGTCGAAAATCGAAGCCGCCGTGCGTCGACTCTGCGCTCCGTAGCGCTGCCTATCCATATCTAGCTTTGACGCAAGAGTGCGGAATACTGGGGTAGCGGCCCCCATTTCCGCAAACGCGCGCGCGTTTGCCAGACGCGCACAAATTAGACACCGATCACGTCGCTATTCTGCGCGCATCTGGCAAGTGCGCTCGCGTTTGTCACCCCGGTCGGCTGCGTCCCTCGACCGCACACACGCGGGACGCCCCACCACGTCGAGCGCACGTGGTGGGGCGAGTCCCGAACTACGGCCGGCATCTACGCCGCACTACACCGGGAGTTTCTCGCGTCCGGTTTCCTTGATGGTCAGCACCGTGAGTACGCCGATCACGCAGACACCCATGACCCAGTAGGCGGGTGACATGGCGTTACCGGTCGACTCCACCAGTTGAGCGGCGACGTACGGTGCCGTTCCGCCTGCGGCGATGGTGCCGATGTTGAAGCCCAACGACACTCCGGTGTATCGAACCGCCCGAGGGAACAGCTCGGTGAACAGTGGGAAGGCGGGTACCTGCACGACTCCGTTGAGAACCATGTAGACGAAGTACACACAGCCCACCACGATGATCGACGACGTCGCACCGAGGATCATGAACACCGGCAACGCAATGACGACATACGCAACGTAGCCGCTGAGCAGTACCGGTTTGCGACCGAATCTGTCGGTGAGCATGCCGCTGAGCGGGAAGGTCGCACAGGCCAACGCAATTGCGATCGCCGATGTCCAGTAGACCGAGTCCTTGGAGAATCCGAGGTCGTTGATCAGGTACACGCTGAAGTACGTGAGACCGATGTAGCCGGATCCGTTCATGGCGATGGCGATGCCCACGACGCGCAACACCGACCACGGCTGCTTCTTCACGACATCGCTCAACGGGCTCTTCGCGACCTCGTTCTTCGCCGCCATTTCCTCGAACTCCGGGCTGTCTTCGAGCTTCAGCCGCACTCGCAGACAGACCAGAGCGAGGGGAAGTGCAAGCAGAAACGGAATGCGCCAGCCCCACGACGACATCTGGTCGTCGGTGGTGATGAGGGCGACCACTCCGACGACGGCTGCGGCGACCGCAAACCCGAGGGTGGAACCGATCGGCGTGAACGATCCGAAGAAGCCGCGACGGTTCGGCGGTGCAGACTCTGCGATATAGGTTGCTGCACCGCCGATTTCACCTCCTGCAGAGAATCCTTGGGCGAGTCGGATGATGACGAGCAGAATCGGTGCCAGCACGCCCACACTCGAGTGCGTGGGCAGCATTCCCAGGACTCCACACGCGATACCCATACAGACCACTGTCACGACCAGAGCCTGCCGACGGCCCTTTCTGTCGCCGAGGCGGCCGAAGAAGATGCCTCCGAGCGGACGTGCAACGTATGCGACGCCGAATACTGCCAGGGTCGCGAGGATGGACACGCCGGGGCTCGTGGACGGAAAGAACAGTGGCGCAATGACTACGGCGAGAAATCCGTAGACGGCGAAGTCGTAATACTCGATGAGCGTGCCGACGCCACCGGCGAGCGCGGCACGGCGCGCGGTGGTGGTGTCGGCTTTCGGTGCGCTGGTGACCGCAGAAGGCTGGTCGACGTTCGTCATCGCGCTGTTCCCTGTCCTGTGAGTGGTTGCTTGCTTCGGTGTTCGGCCAGAAGTAGTTCGTACGATCCGCCGGCCTCGATGACTGCGACAGTACGAGGGCTGGGCGCACTGCCCACCATCGATCGACCATCGGCAGTGGTCAATGCTGCTCGTCGCCAATCGAGTTCGACGGCATCACCGGTGACGACCGCGCCGGAGACTTCCGGAATGGTGATGAGGGGTACTCCGTTGAATGTCTCTCCGCGCCAGAATCCCGGCGAGAACGACTCGGCCACGATGGCCTGGATACCGGCGTTGCGCAGAGCCACCATCGGCGGATAGTGCGGGTGACCGTACCCGAAGTTGCGGCCGCCGACGATGATGTCGCCCGGCCGAACACGATCGACGAAACCCGGATCGTATGCGGTCATGCAGACCGACCTCAGGTGTTCGGGATCGTACGACTTGATATTCGCAACGCCGACAACGAGATCGATGTCGAAGTCGTCGCCGAAGACCCAGGCAACTCGGCCGGAGATGACGTCGGGCGGGGGCGGGTAGGCGCTCACGAGCCCACCTGCTGGATCGTGCCGGCCAGCGCGCTGGCGGCGACGGTGTACGGAGAACCCATGTAGATGTTGGCGTCCGAGCTACCCATCCGGCCGGAGATGTTGAGCACGCCGGTGGATATGCAATTCTCGCCCGCCGCCAACGGCTTCTGATAGCCGAAACAGAAGTCGCAGCTCGACACTGCAATGTGCGCACCCGCCGCGCGCAGTACGTCGAGCAGCCCCTCTTGCTCGGCCTGATCGTGCACCTTCTGCGACGTGGGCACGACATTGAGCTCCACACCGGGAGCCACGGTGCGTCCGTCGAGCACGAGTGCCGCGGCCCGCAGATCCTCGATTCGTCCACTGGCACAGGATCCGATGAACGCCTTGGTGATCGGAGTGCCGGCGAGTTCGGCTGCTGTGTGGGTGTTGGCTGCACGCGCCGAGCCGGGCTGCACGACCTGCGGCACGATCTGGGCGAGGTCGATGGTGTGCCGGGCTGCGTAGGTCGCATCGGAGTCAGGGTGGACCGGTGTGAACGACTGTCGCGCAACATCGTTGGCGTAGGCGAGTGAGGTCTCGTCCGGTTCGAATATCGCGGACACGGCTCCGGTGAACATCGCCATGCCGCACAACCCCTGCCGGTGATCGATTTTCATCGACCGGGCACCGGGGCCACCGAATTCCATCACCTGGTGTGCGCACCCGTCGGCCCCGACGAGGTCGATGATGGTGTGCACCAGATCGCGGCTGTCCACTCCCGGCGCGAATTCTCCGTACAGGTCGAACCGCGTGGTCGCTGGAATGTCCACGTAGAGTTGGCCGGTCACCCATGCCTCGATCAGATCGCGGCGGATACCCCAGCCCAGCGCACCGAACGCCCCGATTCCGCTGATGTGGCCGTCGAAGTGGACGAGGAAGTCACCGGGGATGGCCAGGCCGAGTTCGGCGGTGAGTTGGTGCCCGATGCCGCGGCCCCCGTGCAGCTCGATTCCGTAGTACTCGCACCAGTCTCGAGTGACCTGGTGTACTTCTTGTTCCCGGTCGTTGCGCTTGGTCAACATGTGATCGATGAAGACGACGTACCGAGACGGGTCCTCGAGTGAGGTGATACCGAAGTCGTCGCGCATCTGCCGGAACATCACATCGGTGTACCCGGGGAAGTCGTACGCGATCATCCGAGCCGGTCGAACCGCGTGGTTCTCACCGGCACGCACTGGATCACCGCCACAGGTCCTACCGAGGATCTTCTCGACCATCGTGAACGCGGCCGATGTCATCGATTCGCCTCCGCAGGAAGGTACTTACGCTGCTGCGCTTCGACTTCGGGAAAACCGATGAGGTCCACGAACTCGTGGTGCTGCAGCGCGTCGGCACTGACGTCGGCGGGAGCTTCGCCTGCGGCCAGGCGACGCAGAGTCTCGCGTGCGGCACCGGTTGCGGCCATCAGCACCTGAGTGGGCAGCAGGGCCAGCCGCACTCCGATCTGTGCCAGAACCTCCGGAGTGAACTCCCGCTCGGTCCAGGTCGACGCGGTGAGCGTGGCCATCAGCGGAACCCCGACCGCTCGGTGACAGTTCTCCCACTGCTCGACGGTCTCGAACGTCTTCGTCACCGGCATGATCATGTCGGCTCCGGCGTCGACGTAGGCCTGTGCGCGCATGATCGCCTCGTCGCCACGTGCGTCGGTGCGTGCGATGAGCAGAACGTCGTCCGGCATGGAATCACGCACCGCCCGAACCTTGCCCGACGCCTCCTCGACGGAGATCAAGTCCACCGGCTCGCCGACGCAGATCGGGCATTTCTTCGGCGACAGCTGGTCCTCCATGAACACACCCTGGACGCCGGCCTCGGCGAACCGCGTCGCGGTGCGCGCGGCGTTGACGGCGTTTCCGTAGCCGGTGTCGATGTCCGCGACGAGGGGCAGAGACGATGCCTCGCGAATGGTCCGGACGGCCTGCAGGTTCTCGGTCATGGTGTACAGCTCGGCGTCGGGCAGTCCGAGCGCAGCCGATACGGCGAAGCCGGACGCGCACAGCGCCGAGAAGCCCGCCTGCTCGGCCAGCTTGGCCGTCAACCCGTCCCAGACGCCGGGCGCATACACCAGGCCTTGTTCGGTCAGGCCTCTCAAAGTCATCGTCACGAGCACTCTCCGTTTCGTATTGCGGAACGCCTTCCGAATTTAGAGTGGCTCGGATCACAAGTCAATACCCGTGGATCGATAGCGCATCGCGCGTCGGTTCGTAGGATGGCGACGACGCTCCACCCGACCGGAAGGAACAACTCGTGGCAGTTCCCACCGAGTCCGACGCCCAGGCCGGCCGCGACATCGTCGGTGCCGTCGTGAAGGCATGCGCTCTGCTCGACCATTTCGACACGACGCATCCTGTGTGGACGCTCAACGACCTGACGACGGCGAGTCGAATGAACAAGACGACCGTGCATCGTCTGATGACGACGTTGATCCATGCCGGCTGGGTGGACAGAACAGCGGAGGGTTCGTACCGGATCGCCATGCCGATGTTCGAGATCGGATCGTCCGCGTTGACACAGCTCGACATCCGCGGTGCCGCCCAGCCGTATCTGTCGGACATCGCCCAAAAGTTCGGCGACACCGCCTATCTGATGGTTCCCGCTGACGAGGGCGCGGTGTGCATCGACCGCCACGAGGGCAGCAATCCCCTTGTGGTAGCGGGCATTTCGATTGGATCCGTTCTTCCGTATCACGCGACGGCCGGGCCGATGGCGATGCTCGCGTTCTCCGCTCGCATTCGCGACCGCTGGCTCGGCGGAGAGCTTGCTGCATACACGAGCCGAACACTGACGTCACCCGACCAGTTGATGGATCATCTCGACCGGATCCGAACGCAGGGATACGCGCTGAGCAACTCCGACTACCTGGCCGGCGTCGCGGCGGTGGGCGCACCGATTCTCGGACGCGACGGGGTGGTCGTCGCGTCGATCAGCGTCGGTGGCCGCGTGGAGACATTCGAGGGCGACGCCTTGGCGGACAAGGTGGAGACAATTCTCGCGGCGGCGCGCAGCCTTTCACGTGTCGCAGAGGCTCTACCTGCATCGAGTCAGTAGCTACACGAGTATTCGCTCCTCTAGCTTCGATCCTAGAGAGACGAATACTCAGCTACCGACGCGCTCGATGAGTTTCATGGCATCGAAGGGTGCGTAGCCCTTGATGTCGTTGTCGAAGTACACGAAGACGTCCCGGCCCGCCGACGTCCACTCGGAGATCTTGGTGGCCCATCGATCGAGAGCGTCGTCGGTGTAGCCGCTGGCGTACAACTCTTCGTCTCCGTGCAGTCGGGCATACATGAAATCCGCTGTGGGGGTGTCGATGTACGGGTACTTTCCGGCGGTGTCGGCAACCACGATCGCAATATCGTTCTCGCGCAACAGTTCCACTGCCTCGTCGGAGGCGAAGCTTGCATGCCTGGCTTCGATACAGTGCCGCAGTGGCCGAGACGACGCAGCCGGCAACAGCACTCGATCCTCGGCCAGTTTGTCGTCCCGCGACTCCGCCAGAGTTACTGCAGCAGAAACAGTTCTGGGCAACAGGGCGCAGAAGTCCGTCATCTTCTGCGCGTCGAACTCGAGATTCGGTGGGAGTTGCCACAAGAAGGGCCCCAGCTTGTCACCGAGGGTGAGGACCCCGGTGGCGAAGAAATTCGCCAATGCCGACTCGACACCGACGAGCCGCTTGATGTGCGTGACGTACCGCCCACCCTTGATGGAGAACACGAAGTCGTCGGGAGTCTCGTCGTGCCACTTGGTGAAGCTCGACGGCTTCTGCATCGCGTAGAACGTGCCGTTGATCTCGATCGACGTCAGGTGCTCGGACGCGTACCCGAGCTCCTTGCGATGCGCGAGACCGCTCGGGTAGAAATCCCCTCGCCACGGCGCGTACGTCCAGCCGGAGATACCGATCAGAACCCGAGGGCGAAGCTGCGCGGACATGAGCCGACTGTAGCCGGGCAGCTCAGCGGTTTCCGCGGCTCCGGCGCTGGTATCGGTAGCCTCGATGGCATGAAGCGCCCATCGGCATTCGGCTCCCTGGCGCTGACCTGTGTGCTGCTCGCCCTCACCGGTGCCGATGCGGCTGCCGAGCGCCGCGACCAGCCGACGCCTCGCCAGGCGGCTGCGGTACCGGGGATCGGATTGACGACGGTTCCCGCAGCGATCACCACGTCCATGGTCGCGGGTGTCGCAGACGCACCGAATCCGCCGACTCACGAGGTCGGAGTCGAGTCGTCGACGACGGAGATGCGTACCTCGGGGTGGGACGAATACCCCTACCTCCGCTACACCGCTACGTTCGCGCCCGGTACGGACACGGCGACACTGACATGGTCGGGCAGATCGGTGAACACGAACGATCTGGCGTTGCATGTGTGGAACGAGTCGGGCAACACGTGGGGTCCGGCCATTGCGACGGCCGACCCGGTTGCGCCCGGCGGTTCGGTGGAATTGAGTGCCGAGATCTCCACCGAGAGAGGCACTGTCGAAGTACTGGTCATCGACAGTCCCCGAGCGGATCGTTCGTTCGCCGAGACCAACGCGCGCCCCGACAGCAGCTTCGCCGATCCGAGCACGTACGATTTCGCGCTCCAGCACATCACCGACACGCAGTACATAGCCCGCGACGATCCCGGTGTGTATTCGGAGATGACGCAGTGGACCGCCGACAACGCCGACGAGCTGAAGATCGACTACAGCATGCACACCGGCGACCTGATTCAGAGCTGGATCAGCCCGGGGCGTCCGGATACTCAGGCGCGCAAGGAGTTCGAGGCCGCCAGCGAATCGATGCAGATCCTCGAGGATGCCGGCATCGCCCACGGCGTTCTGCCCGGTAACCACGACAACATCTGGAACGTCGCGGGCAAATTGGTTCCCGGAGAGCACGAGAAGAACCACGCGCTCTACAACGAGTACTTCGGCCCTCAGCGTTATCGGGATCAACCCTATTGGGGCGGTTCGTTCACCGACGAGGACAATTCGGCGCACTACGACCTTGTCGACATCGCGGGTGCCAAATTCTTGATGCTGTACATCGGCTACAACCCGCCGGAAAAGGTCATGCAGTGGGCCGAACGAGTTCTCGACGAGAACCCCGACCGCAATGTCGTCATCGGCACGCACTACTACCTCGACGAACTCGGCGAGAAGAAACTGATGGGGTTCGGCGACATCGGGTCGAGCTCCGGCCAGCAGATCTGGAATCGACTGGTCGTTCCACACGAGACCGTCTTCCTCGTCCTGTCCGGGCACGTCGACGGCCAGGTCGCGGTCGTGGACGAGCACGTGGGAGAGACCGACCGCTCCGTCGTGCAGCTGCTGGCCGACTATCAGTACTTCGAGGTCGACGGCGAACGCAGCACCGGCTTCCAACGCCTGCTCCAGTTCGACGTCGACGGTGGCTCGATGGCCGTCACCACCCATTCGCCGTCCCTCGACGCGTTCGACGTCGAGAGCTACGACATCAAGAATCGATACGGCCCCGAGGACGGCGAATTCGTCACCGACTTCACACTGCGCGCCGACGTTCCCCGAGCCGTGATCGCAGACTGACTGGCACGGTGCTCGGCATCGGACCATAATCGATTTTCATGCAGTCGGGTGGGCGAGCGTGGGTACTGACGCTGGTCGCCGCCGGTGTCTGGTTCCTCGCCACGCCGCTGAGTCCCGGAGTGCTGAGTCCCGGAATTGTCGGCACCGACGTCCAGCTGCAGGCCCCCGAGGTCACGCCTGTCCCCGTCGTTGAGCCGCCCCCGCTCACTCTCGAGGACCTCTCGGCGCGAGTGAACCCCACCGTCGTCACGATCTCCGCCACGGCCGGCTACTCCGGCGTCGCAGGTACCGGCTTCGTCGTCGCCCCGGACGGCCTAGTGCTCACCAACTTCCACGTCGTCGAAAACGCGACCGAGATCAGCGCCGTGCACATGGGCAACGGACTGATCTACGACGCCACCGTGCTCGGTTACGACAAATCTCGTGATCTGGCGGTCATGCAGTTGATTTCCGCGGCCGACCTGCCGGTGGTCGAGTTCGCTTCGGACTCACCTCCCGAGGTGGGGGATGCGGTCACTGCCGTCGGGAATGCCGCTGGCGCAGGTGTTCTGGTGCCTGCCCCGGGTGCGGTGACGGCTCTGGATCAGCAGGTGCGTACCCGTAGTTCGGTGGACGGTTCGCGGAACACTCTGGATCGGATGATTCGAGTCGATGCCGATGTGCGAGCGGGTGATTCGGGTGGCCCACTGTTCGATGCCTGGGGTCGTGTGGTGGGCGTCAATACAGCGGGCCTCTCGGACGAGGCGCGCACCGGCTCCGAGAGCAGGCCCCCGCAGGCACCCGAGGCGTATGCGGTTCCGATCTCGGAGGCTGCTGCCGTGCTCGACCAGGTCGTCGCGGGGCAGTCCGGCGGGACGGTTCATGTGGGCCCGACCCCGTATTTCGGGGTGTCGGTGCGAGATGTGTCCGTGTTCGACAACAAGCCGGCGATGGGTGCCGAGGTGGTGACGGTGGCTACCGATTCTCCGGCCTCGGCAATCGGACTGTCCGGCGACGATGTGATCGTCGCCTTCGACGGTGCCGGTGTCGGTTCGTCGTCGGATCTGGCCCAGGCCCTCATCGGACGTCACCCCGGTGATGTCGCCGTCATCGAGTGGGTCGATCCCCGGGGCGTACGACGTTCCGCGACAACGGCTTTGGCGGAAGGAACCCCGGCTGCCTGAGCGGTCGAGTTCAGTCCTGCAGCACCGACAACACGTTGCCCGCCGGATCGGTGAACCAGGCGATGAGCGGTCCGCCGTGCCGGAAGATCCCCTTCTCGTCGGTGCCCATGTCCGGATACTGGTGGAACACCACCCCTTTGGCGATCAATGCATCGACTGCGGCCTCGATGTCGACCACCGGGAAGTTGAGGATGGTGTACTGCGCCGGCACGTGACCGGGCCGGGGATAGATGAGTACCGTCGCCGCTCCCAGGTGAAGTTCGAGCATCCCCATCTCGTTCTCGGTCACCTCCAGACCGAGGGTGTCCGCGTAGAACGCGCGAGCTGCCGGCAGGTCGTCGACGGCGAATCCGGAGAACGGTGCTCGGGCCAGATCGATGGTGGTCATGGACGAATTATCGCGCTGTCCCACGTGCTGCGGGCCGATATCCGAGTAGCGTGGCAGCCGTGACTATTCGCCTCGGTTACCAGATGCCCAACTTCAGCTACGACGGTTCGGTCGCGGAACTCTTTCCCCAGGTCATCGCGCAGGCGCGCGAGGCCGAAGCGGCCGGGTTCGACACTGCGTTCGTGATGGATCACTTCTACCAACTCCCCGGAATCGGAAAGCCCGACGAGCCGATGCTCGAGGCCTACTCCGCCCTGTCGGCGCTCGCGACGGCCACCGACACCATCCAACTCTCCGCCTTGGTCACCGGCAACACGTACCGCAACCCGGCGATCCTGGCCAAGACCGTCACCACCCTCGACGTCGTCAGCGGCGGCCGGGCCATTCTCGGTATCGGTGCCGGCTGGTACGAACTCGAGCACCAGAGCTTCGGACTCGAATTCGGTACGTTCACCGACCGATTCGAGCGCCTCGACGAGGCCCTACAGATCATCGAACCCATGCTGCGCGGCCGGCGTCCCACGTTCGACGGCCTGTGGTACCAGGTCGAGAACGCCATGAACGAGCCCCGCATCCGAGATGACCTGCCGATCATGCTCGGCGGTGGCGGCGAGAAGAAGACCTTCGGCCTGGCCGCACAGTTCGCCGATCACCTCAACATCATCTGCGACGCAAACGAACTGCCCCGCAAGATGGCGGCCGTTCAGGCTCGTTGCGAGGAAGTCGACCGCGATCCGAAGGATCTCGAGACGAGCTTCCTCGCCTTCGTCATCATCGACGAGGACGGCGACAAGGCCAAGGAGTTGCAGCGGGAGTTCGTGCTGAAGCAGGGCCTCGATCTGACGAATCTCTCCGAGGAGGACGCAGCGAAGGCCACCGATCGCCACTTCTGCGGAACCCCCGACGACGTCGCCGAGCAGGTGCAGAAGCGCGTCCTCGATCAGGGCATCGACGGCGTCATCATCAACCTGATCACCAACGGACATCAGCCCGGTGCCGTCGAATTGGCGGGCAAGGCTCTGAAGCCGCTCGTCTAGATTTTTCTCCAGCAGTAGCCGCGGGGGCGCGAGCGATGGCATAGTTCCCCCGTGGCTCAGCTGAGGATGAACGGGCACCGTGTTTTGGTCGCAGACCTGACCGGTGACTCTCTGCGCGCGATGTCGGGTTCGATGGTTGCTTACGAAGGCGATGTCGCCTTCAAGAGCGCAGGCATGGGCGGCGGCGGCGGTTTCCGCGCCGCGCTCAAACAAAAGGTGACCGGCGAGTCGTTGTCGCTGATGGACGTGTCCGGCAAAGGCACCGTGTACTTCGCGGTCGACGCCCAGGACATCACTCTCGTCGAGGTGCAAGGCGACAACCTGCACGTCGAATCGTCTCAATTACTTGCTCTCACAGGTCAATTGAAGACGGACGTGAAGTTCTCCGACCTTCGTGGTGCGACGTCGGGGCAGGGGCTTTTCACCACCGTCGTCAGCGGCTCGGGGACGGTGGCATTGCTGTCGAAGGGTGGGCCGATCATCGCGCTCGCCGTCGATCCGCAGTATCCGCTCGTCGTCGACCCCGATGCCTTCGTCGCCCATCGCGGACAGCTCAACCAGAGTTTCGTCACCGACGTCACGTGGCGCTCCGCCATCGGCGGCGGCAGTGGCGAGGCGTTCTCCCTCCGCTTCGACGGCCAGGGTGTCGTCTACATCCAACCCGAGGAGCGCTGACGTGCCGCTCGAACTCGTCAACAGCAAAGTCGTCAAATCCGTTCTGGCACCGAATCAGAGCGTGCTCGCTCGACGCGGATCGATGCTCTACTACACCGGCGACGTCCGGTTCGTCCCGCATTCCATGGGCGGCGGCGCGGGTGCCATGCCCGGCATGAGCGGCGTCGCGGGGATGGCCGGCCGCATGATGGCAGGCGAGCACGTGGCGATGATGGCCGCCGAGGGTCAGGGCGAGGTCTTCTACGGCCACGCCGGGCTGTACGTCGAAGTGATCCATCTCGACGGCTCGTCCATGCTCACAGTGGAGGCCGACCGGCTCCTGGTGCACGACGGCTACCTGCAGAGTTCCATCGTTGCGCTCACCTCCCAGGGCGGCGTTCGCGGAGCAGTGCGCGGTGCCATGACCGGGCAGGGTCTGTTCACGACGCAACTCACCGGCCAGGGCAGCGTCGCGGTTCTCTCGCACGGCGGCGCGACTCCGCTGCAGGTCGGGCCCAACAACCCCATGGTCGTGATCGATCCGCAGGCGTACGTGTGCCACATCGGCAACATCAACGTCGACATCTCCGCCAATGTCGGGTGGCGTGACGCCGTCGGCAAGGGCAGCGGCGAGGCGATCCAGTTGAAGATGACCGGCATGGGCACCGTGTGGGTGCAGGCGTCCGAGCAGAAGTTCTAGGGAGCGGCAATGAGTTTGGAGATTCACACCCCGTACACCCTGCCGGTCAACGACAACGTGCCCGGCAACGACTACGCGTTCTGCGTCGAACTCGCAGGCCAGCCGTGGTTCACGTCGAAGGGCGCGATGATCGCGTACTACGGCAACATTCGCTTCGAACCGCTCGGGCAGACGTCGATGCCCGCCATCGTCGCCGCGCGCTTCTCGTCTCCGCTGTACTCGAACGACTGGGTTCTGGCGCAGGGCCAGGGCAAGCTCATCCTCGGCGACCGCGGCTTCAACATCAACAGCTACGACCTCGACGACGGCAACCTGACGATCCGAGCCGCGAATCTGCTGGCGTTCGAGCCCACTCTCGACCTCAAGCAGTCCATCGTGCCCGGCTTCCTGACCCTGCTCGGTACCGGGAAGTTCCTCGCCTCCTCCAACGGCACGGTCATGTTCGCCGAGCCGCCGCTGCGGATCGACCCGGAAGCGCTTGTCGGATGGGCAGATTGCCCGTCACCCTCGCATCACTTCGACGCGGACTGGATGCAGAACTTCCTCGGCGCAGCACGCGGATTCCTCGGGGCCAACAGTGGGGAAGAGCGTCAGTTCGATTTCACCGGCGCGGGCACGGTGCTGATCCAGTCGAGCGAGAAGGTTCTGAACGACACCCATCTGTTGCGACACATCGAATCTCAGACGGTCTCGCTCGGTCAGAACTCACTGCGGGCTCTGCACAACACCATCGGGGCCCGACTGCAGCAGTAGCTGCTCGCCCATTCGGAGAAAACGCGCATACTGGAGTTTCACTCAGGAGGTAGCGCCATGGCCAACCAGGGACCCTTCGGATTCGGATCCGACGACTTCGACAAGTTCGCGCGTGAAGCAACCGAGGGCCTGCGCGAGGTCGTCGGCTCGCTGTTCGCCAACACGGGAGCACCCAAGGCCCCGCCGGAGCCGGAAACCACAGGCCAGAAGGGTGACGGAGTGTGGGCGATCTACAGCGTCGACGATGCCGGCTCGGCGCAGATCGATCAGCTCTACGCCACCGAACTCGATGCGCTGCGGGCACACAAGGACAACACCGACCCGCGTCGACGGGTTCGTTTCCTGCCCTACGGCGTGAGCGTCAGCGTTCTGGAGGACTGAATCGGTACCTTTGATTCTCGTGACTACACAGCAGGATGCAATCTCGATTCCGTTGGGCCGACCCGTGTTCGTTCAGGCGCTGAGGTACACGGCACTGTTCGATCAGAAGCCGTTCGCCGAGGCGTTGTTGATCTACACCGACAACGGCGCATACAAGATCATGTCTCTGGGAGAAGATCATTACGGCAGCTACGTCTCGTACACCGATCCCGCCGAGAGCCCTCGGCACGTGATCTTCCTGTCGTGGCCGTCGGAGGATTGGGGCCGCAACGTCGCCTCGCACACTCTGACGTTCAATCCTGACTCTGCAGCGTTCACGCAGGTACTCGTTCTGCCCGGTAGCCCGGTGCCGCGCTCGCAGTACGGCTATGCGCTGCCGATCGCCGGTCCGGAGAGTGTGGACATGACGGCTTCCTGGGATCAGGTCCGCGACACGTACGCCGAGACGTTCGAGGAGTTGGCGACGCTGGCTACGTAGCCGCGCCGCCGGCATCGACACCGAATGCCTCGATCGCATTCGCGGCCTGGTCGACGCCGCCGTGCGCGCGCACCTCTGCGCTGATCTCACGTGCGCGCGGCGCGAGTCCCCGGGCTTGTTCGACGGCGTCGCGTAGTCCTGTCGCCGTCATCCCGTCGAAGTCGATGTGCACTCCTGCGCCGAGTTCGGCGAGCATCGCCGCGTTGCCGAATTGGTCGACCGCCTGCGGTAGGGCAACTGTCGGTACGCCGAACCACAGGGCTTCGGTGCACCCACCCATTCCGGCGTGGGTGACGAACACGGTGGCGGCGTCGAGCACCGCGAGCTGCGGAACGTGTTCGTGGACTTCGACATTCGCGGGCAGTTCCCCAAGTACGGCGGGGTCGACGCGTCGGCCGATGGAGATCACCACGTGCCAGTCCGTGTTCGCGAACGTCTCGATGCACAGCCGGTAGAAGTCGGGGCGTTCGTTGTACCCGGTGCCGAACGATACGTAGAGAACGGGCCCCTCGGGCGCGGGCCACGATCGGTCGTGCAGTCGCACCGGATCGAGACACGGGCCGACGAACTGCACCGAGCTGGGGACTCGATCGGCGTTCGGCTGCATCACTTTCGGGATCAACGACAGGCAGTGCTCCGGGTACGTGATCCAGTCCCACGGGTCGGCGTCGATGTCGTTCTCTCGCAACCAGGTCGCATAGGTTTCGCGATACGCAACGCCGGTTGTCGACTCGCGGATAGAGGTCATCCCGTCACCGAGATCCTCGACGTAGCCGTCCCAGGCGACATACGTAGGGGAGAGCTGCACGGCCGTCACCCCGTACCGGACGCCGAGGATCGGGGCGGTCAGGCCGCCGATGTCGTAGAGGATCACATCCGGCTGATCGTCGTCGTAGAACGCGGTGAGCACGGGAAAGGACGCAATCGCTTCGTCGAGGAACACCTGCATCGCCGAGGCCGGGTCGTCCGGCCAAGAGCCCTGACCGTCGGGAAGTATCGAGGGGAACGCCACCACCTCGACTCCAGCCGGTTCCACCAAGTGCCGCAACGACTCGCCGACGACGTAGGTGACGCGATGCCCGCGGCGGACCAATTCGGCGACGACGGCGAGCGAGGGGTAGATGTGACTCGGTGCCGTCGTGCCGATCATCGCGAAGTGCATGCCGCCCACCGTAGGACGCGGAGAAGGTGCAGGGCTACCGGTTTTCGTTGGCGATCAGATCGAGCAGACCGGGGAATCGCTCTTCGAGCTCGTGGCGACGCAGCGTCACTTTGCGACTGTTTCCGCGATCGACCTGGAACACCAGGCCTGCCTCGCGTAGCACTCGAAAATGGTGCGTCAGAGTCGATTTGGTGACACCGAGCTCGAACGACATACACGTCCGCTCGGCTCCCTCGTCGTCGCCGACGAGTTCGGTGACCACCTGGCGACGCAACGGATCGGCCAACGCGGACATCACCGCACCCAGTTGCATTTCCTCGGGCTCGGGATGCCCGTCCTTGTCCGCCATGCGCTCCTCCTACAAGGTACGACTTGCGCCGTACCTTGAAACCTGGTCTAGTACGAGAACCATCGTACCTACGGTTCAGGGGGACACATGAAGGCAGTGCTACCGGTCGTACTCGCGGCTCAATTCGTCGTACCCATGTCCATCTCGGGTACTGCACTCGCCCTTCCGGTCATCGCCGGCGACCTCGGCACCGATCCGACGCCTCTGCAGTGGGTCGTCAACGGCTTCAACATCGCGTTCGCGCTGTTCACCGTCGTCTGGGGCGCGGTGTCGGACCGAATCGGTCACCGCACGTCGTTCCGCATCGGGGTGGTGCTGACGGCCGTCGCGAGTGCGGTCAGCGCCGTCGCGCCGTCGTTGTACCTACTCGATGTCGCGCGGGTGTTCGCGGGCATCGGAGCCGCAGCAGTTCTGGTGGGCTCCACTTCCATTCTCTCGCTTCACTTCCACGGCGCGGCCAGAGCAACCGCGTTCGCACTGTTCGGCACCGTGAACGGTCTCGGTCTGGCACTCGGGCCCACCATCTCCGGGCTGCTCGTCGCGGCGTTCGAGTGGCGGGGCGTGTTCGCCGCCCAGGCGGTCGTCCTGGCTGCGGCGGCCATCGGAACTGTCGCTCTGCCGGCTCTGCGAACCGAATCGACGGCGCACCGCCTGCTCGATTTCTCGCTGCTGCGCAACCGCAGATTCCTGGCCCTGTGCCTCGTTCCGGTGGCCGGGGCCATCGGATTCGTCACGCTGCTCACGTATCTGCCCGCTGCACTGAGCGCTGTCGCGTCGCTGACGCCGGGGCTTGCCGGAGTGTTCATGCTGGCCATGACCATCCCCGTTCTGCTCGCTCCGCTGACCGTTGCCCGCCTGAGCCGCATGTTCGACGCCATCACCCCCACTCGGGTCGTGCTGGTCAGCCTCGGCTGCCTCGTCCTCGGCAACCTGGGCATGTTGGCGCTGCAACCAGGTGTCCCGCTCGGTGCCGTCGTGGTCCCGATGATCGCATTGGGGCTCGGATTCGGACTCCCGATCGGCTTGGTGGACGGCGAGGCATTGGCTGCAGTGCCGCCGCACAGCAGCGGTACCGCGGCGGGCGTGCTGAACCTGTTTCGCATCGGCAGCGAGGCCCTGATGGTGGCCGGATATGCCTGGTTGGTGACCGTCCTGGTCCGCGGCGAGCTACCCGACCGAGTCGACGCCGATGCCGCGGCAGCCGGACGCCCCGGGTTTGCCGACGCCTACGCGCACGCCTACACCGAGGTCGTGTCAATCGTCGTCGTAGCTCTCGTCGTGACCGCGGCGGTGATCTTCTCGCTGTTGCGAACACCACGCCGGGACGTATCGTCGGCCAATGTCCTTTCTGCAACCGGTGACCCTCACTGACGACCTCGTGACCCTCGAGCCGCTGAGCCGCGACCACCTCGAGGGGCTGTGCGATGCCGCCCGCGACGGCGAGCTCTGGAACCTCTGGTACACGAGCGTTCCGAAACCGGAAGACATGGCCGCAGAGATAGATCGCCGGCTGGGACTGCTCGACGCGGGAACCATGCTTCCATTCACTTTGCGGCGCAACGATACCGGGCAGATTCTCGGCGCGACGACCTTCTGCAACGTCGATGCGAACAACCGTCGCGTCGAGATCGGGTACACCTGGAATGCGCGCTCCGCCCACGGAACCGGTACCAACGCGTCGAGCAAACTCCTGTTGCTGACGCACGCTTTCGAGGAGCTCGGTTGTATCGCGGTGGAATTCCGCACCCACTGGATGAACCTCCAATCGCGGACGGCCATCGCGAAACTCGGAGCCAAGCAGGACGGCATTCTGCGCAATCACCAACGCATGGCCGACGGTTCACTGCGCGACACCGTCGTGTTCTCGATCATCGAATCCGAATGGCCCGCCGTGCGCAACGAACTCCGTCGACGTACCGCACGGTAAGTTGAGCCCATGCGCGTGGATGGGCGGGACGTTCCCGTAGCGGGAAACCTGCTGCAGCCGCTGGTGAGAAGAACCAGTGACATCATTCGGGTCGTTGCCGCCTCGGTGTTCTTGAGCTTGGTCATCGCCGGCTCGCTCATCACCCGAAATCAGTGGGACGCACTCGAACAATCGGTGTCCAACATCGTCGGCGTGCTCAGCCCCGATCAGTCCAACGCCGTCTACATCGTGTACGGCGTCGCGATCCTCGCCCTCCCGTTCGGAGTGTTGATCGGGCTGATCGCCGGACGCAAATGGAAACTGTTGGCCGGGTACGCGGCCGCAGCTCTGATCGCTGCGCTGGCTCTGTCCATCACCGGTACCGGAATCTCGACTCCGACGTGGGACCTGGACGTGCCCGAGCGACTCGACACGTTCCTGTCACAATTCCTCGACGATTCGCGCTGGATCGCCATGCTCGCCGCGGCACTCACGGTGTCGGGCCCGGGCCTGCCCGCGCGGTGGCGTCGAGCATGGTGGGCACTGTTGCTCGCCTTCGTACCGATACACCTGGTCGTGTCCACGGTGGTCCCGGCCCGTTCGCTGCTCGGGCTTGCCGTCGGTTGGCTCGTCGGTGCGATCATCGTGCTGCTGGTCGGCACTCCGGCACTGGAGGTTCCACTCGACGCGGCCGTGCGCCTGTTCCGCAGCCGGGGCGTCGACGTCCGCAGCTTCACCGTCGTGCGCCCCGCGGGCCCGGGCCCGTTGGTGTTGAACGCACACACCCCGGACGCCGATGTGGTGGTCGAGCTCTACGGACAGAACCAACGCAGTGGCGGTGCGCTACGCCAGTTCTGGCGATGGATCACCCGCCGCGGCAGCGAGACGGCGCCGTTGCATGCGTCCATGCGCCGCGCCGTCGAGCATCGCGCGTTGATGGGCCTGGCCATCAAGAGTATGAACGCCGCAGGCAGCGACCCGTTGGCGGTAGCAGCACTCGACCGCGGCTGGACGTTGTACGCGCACAGCCAGCCCATCGGCGACCCCATCGAGGCCGAGCTCGACGATGCCGCGCTCAGAGCTCTCTGGTCGGCTCTGAACACGTTGCACGAGAATCAGATCTCGCACGGTGACCTGCATCGGGGTGAACTGCGGCTCCACGACGGCGCGGCACTGTTCTGCGGGTTCGGGCACGCAGAACTCGGCGCGTCGGACGCGCAGATGCAATCCGACGTCGCACAGCTGTTGCTCACCACCGCAGACCTTTTCGGCTCCCATCGCGCCGTGGCCACCGCCGTCGAGGTATTGGGAATCGACGTCGTGATCGCGGCGTCCGGTCGATTGACCAAGTCCGCCATCCCCCTTCGTGTGCGTCAGTCGGTTGCCGATGCAGGAAAGACGATGAAGTCCGTCCGGCTCGAAGTGCTCGAACAGACCGGTGCCGCGAGGATCGAGGCCGAGCAGGTCACTCGATTCAGCCGCAACCAGATCATCTCGCTCGTGTTGCTGATCGGATTGGTCTACGTCGCATACCCGTTCATCAGTGCAGTTCCCGCGTTCGTCGTCGAATTGGGTTCGGTCGACTGGTGGTGGGCACTGCTCGGTCTGGCCGTTTCCGCACTGACCTACATCGGTGCGGGTGCCGCATTGTGGGCCTGCGCATTCGGCAAGGTCAGCTTCCGGAATCTGACGATCATGCAGGTAGCGAATACTTTTGCCGCGACCACGACACCTGCGGGCGTCGGTGGCCTGGCCCTGAGCGTTCGCTTTCTGCAAAAGGGTGGATTGGGTACCGTCCGCGCGACGGCCGCTGTGGCACTGCAACAGTCGGTTCAGGTGATCACCCATGTCAGCCTGTTGATCTTCTTCAGCGTCGTCGCCGGAACGTCGTCGGGGCTGTCCAACATGGTGCCGGGCAACACCGTCCTGTACCTCATCGCCGGCGTCGCATTCGGAGTCGTCGGAACCTTCATGTTCGTGCCCAAGCTGCGACTGTGGCTGAAAGTGGCCGTCCGGCCCCAGGTTGCCGAAGTGCTCACCGAGCTCGGCGAACTCGCCCGCGACCCGAAACGGTTCTCGATCATCATCCTGGGTTGTGCCGCAACCACTTTGGGTGCTGCGCTCGCCCTCTGGGCGAGCGTCGAGGCGTTCGGCGGCGGAACGACGTTCGTGACGGTGACAGTGGTGACGATGATCGGTGGCACATTGGCCTCGGCCGCCCCGACGCCGGGCGGTGTGGGGGCCGTGGAAGCAGCCCTCATCGGCGGGCTTGCCGCGTTCGGTCTCCCCGCCTCCATCGCAGTCCCGTCCGTGCTGCTCTATCGCGTACTGACCTGCTGGTTACCGGTGTTTCTCGGCTGGCCGACGTTGCGCTGGCTCACCAAACACGACATGGTCTGAACGGCTGTATCCCCACTACGGCACCAGTTGTGGGTGCTAGCGTTCACGCAGGTTAGTGGCTGGTTCTACGGAGGGCGTCACCATTTCCGAACCGGGAGACTTCGCACCCACCGCGGAGGAACGCTGGGTGCGGCTGTTCATCAGCGGAATGACGCTCACATTCGGCCTCGCCGGGGCCCTGATGGTCCCCGCCGGTCAGTTCTCCGACCCCATGTCGATCGCCGTCCTCCTCGCGTCCGTCACCACGGTGCCGGTGGCGATTGCCTGGTACGTCCGGCCGTGGGCATCCCCGAGGATGGCGATCGTCTACATCCTCTACGCCGACGTCGGCATCGTGACCGTTCTCTTCGCCTTCCAAACCCACTTCGACGCGATGCCGGGCTGCGCGATGTTCTCGATCGTCGCAGCGTTCATCGTCGTCGCGAGCTCGCATCGTGTCATGTTGATTCACTTGGCAATCGGCGCACTCACCCTTGCGGGCCTCGCCGCTCTGGCTGTCTCGGAGGGCGCCGATCCATGGTCCACCACTTCTCGAATGGTCACCATCGGATCCCTCTACGCCGCACCCTTCATGATCAAGTCGTACATCGGTCAGCTGCGAACGAGCGCGGCGAGAGCATTGCGAGATCCGTTGACCGGCCTGTGGAACCGACGTGGGCTGCTCGATACCGTCGACTCGTTGCGCCTGTCCCCGGCAGAGGATCGCGCACAGCAAGCGGTCGGAGTGACCGTCCTCGACATCGATCGGTTCAAGCACATCAACGACAGGTTCGGCCATCCCTCCGGTGACGCAGTGCTCGTCGAGGTCGCCCGTCGCCTGTCCTGTGCGGTGGGAGACAAGTCCGCGGTCGCACGACTCGGCGGCGACGAGTTCGTGGTCGTCAGCGTCGGAACCAGAGAGTCGATCGCCGAATCGGACAACAGGATTCGCGCATCGCTGGAGGAATCGTTCGACGGCCCGCCGTTCACCACCAGTGTGGGCTCGGCCGTGGAGACGCCACCCGCCGACACCGGCCTACACGTACTGGTCCGACGGTTGATCGCTCTCGCCGACATCGAGATGTATCGCTTCAAAGCACGGACCTCGGGAAAGTTTCCGGAGACGGGACTGTCCGCAGCGGACGCCCGCGAACAGGCCAGGCAGAGAATCGATGCGCTCATCGAATCCGGCGGTCCCGACATCTTCTTTCAGCCCATCTGCGACACGGTCACCGGTTCGACCGTCGGCTACGAGGCACTGTCGCGGTTCCCGTTCGGCCACGGATCGCCCCTGTCGTGGTACCGCGACGCAGCCGAGGCCGGCGTCGGTCCACGGCTCGAACGCGCCGCACTGGAACGGGCACTAGCGGATGTTCATCTGCTGCCACCGGGGCCGTTCGTGTCGCTCAATGCGTCGGCCGACACCATCCGCACGACCGACCTACTCGACCGGTTGCGTCCGCATCTGGCAACCCGAACCTTCCACCTCGAGATCACCGAGCACGAACGTGTCGACGACTACCGTGCGGTGACCCGCGCCATCGAGAAGCTGCGCGACGCGGGGGTTCAAATCTCCATCGACGACGTCGGAGCCGGATTCGCCGGTATGCGCCACATCGTCGAGCTCAGGCCCGACACCCTCAAAATCGATTACGCACTCGTGCACGGAATCGACCGGGACTCGTTCCGTCGCGCCGCGGCCACGGCGATCATCGACTTCGCCCGACAGATCGGTGCCGGCGTGATCATGGAGGGTGTCGAGACCGACGCGGAATTGCGGGTGGCGGCCGATCTCGGTGCCGACATGGTGCAGGGGTTCCTCACCGGTCGACCACAACCGGCCACCGTGGCCGGTGGCCGGATCGACGAATCCGCTACACCGAGGAATCGACGGTGAATTTAGTCAACGACGGTGCTGCGGCGAGCAGCGGCGGCAATTCGACGATCTTGCCCGGTCCGGCGCGGAACTCGCGGTACTTCGCGTCGGCCTCCGCCGATTCCCACGTCTCATGCGCGACGACGTGCGCTTCGTTCTCTTCGTCGACCCACACCTCGACGCCGAGGCACCCCTCGAACGCGCGGGTGTCCGCGAGAACGGTCCGCAGCAGCGCCCGTGCTTCGGCAAGGGATTCGGGCTTGAACGTCAGATCCAACTGTGCAATGAGAGCCATACCGTCACCCTAGACCCGCTCCGCTGCGCCGACGCTCCGGCGGGCTTACGATGTCGCAGCAACTCGAAAGGCCGACGACACATGACCACCGTGATCTCCAATGCGTATATCGCCCCCATTGTCGGCGACGAGATTCCCTCCGGCTATCTCGTGATCGAAGGAACGAAGATCACCGCCGTGGGATCCGGCTCGGCACCGGTCCTCGCCGGGGCAGAGAACATCGACGCGTCCGGCTGCCTCGTCACGCCTGGACTGGTGAATACCCATCACCACCTCTATCAGTGGGCCTCTCAAGGTCTCGCCAAGGACAACACGCTCTTCGAATGGCTTGTGGCGCTGTACAAGCCATGGTCGAAGATGGATGCCGAGGTCGTCGGTGGCGCTGCCGCTGCCGGGCTCGGGTGGCTGGCGAAATCGGGCTGTACCACCAGTACCGATCACCACTACATCTTCCCCAAGGGCCGAGGCGACCTGTTCGCCGCCGAGATCGACGCGGCTCAGCGCATCGGCGTCCGATTTCAGCCGTGCCGCGGCTCGATGGACCGGGGTGTCTCCGACGGCGGTCTGCCGCCCGACGAGGTGGTCGAAACGCTCGACGACATCCTCACCGCTACCGCCGAGGCCATCGACACCTATCACGACGCCTCCTTCGGCTCTATGCTCCGCATCGCCGTCGCGCCGTGCTCCCCGTTCTCGATCAGCAAGCAACTGCTCGTCGAGTCCGCACAACTCGCCCGCGCAAAAGGTGTTCGGCTGCACACCCATCTGGCCGAGACTCTGGACGAGGAGGAGCATTGCATCGCTCAGATGAACTGCACCCCGGTCGAATACATGGAGCAGGTCGGCTGGCTCGGCGACGACGTGTGGTTCGCCCATGCGGTACACCTGCACGACTCCGACATCGCGAAGATGGCGGCCACCGGCACCGGCATTGCGCACTGCCCGAGTTCCAATGCACGTCTGGGCGCAGGCATCGCGCGAATCTCGGACCTGCTCGCGGCCGGCGCACCCGTCGGCCTCGGTGTGGACGGTTCCGCTTCGGCCGAGATGGTGCCGCTTGCCGGCGAGGTCCGCCAGGCGATGTACATGCAGCGAGCCAAGTACGGTCCGACAGCACTGACCGCGCGTCAGGCACTCGAGATCGGAACCCTGGGCGGTGCAAAGGTACTGGGACGGCAGAGCGAGATCGGTTCGCTCGAGGTTGGCAAGCTGGCCGACATCGCCATCTGGCGCACCGATGGTTTCTACTCGGCCGTGGACGACCCTGTGGTCGCGTTCGCCTACGGGCAGACGCCACCGCTTGCTCGCTTGATGGTGGGCGGTCGAACGATCGTCGAGAACGACGTCCTGATCAGCGCACCGCAGGACGAAATAGGCCGCGCCGGAGCCGATGCGCACCGTCGCCTGATGACACTCGCGCAGGACGTGCTGTGAGCGGGTCTTGGAACCCAGTACTTCAATCCCGCAACATCTTTGCATCACGCGCGAAAGTCGTGACCTCGTCGGTCAACCACACATGCGCCGGAACTGCTCCGCCGAGAAGTTCCCGCGCCAAAGCCGGGGAGTCTCCGATCGGGACGTCACTGCCGGCGATGATGATGTTGCCGTAGCGCCTGCCCTTGAGCATCGCCGGATCGGCGACGATCGCCGTGTGCGGAAAGATACTTCCGATGGTCGACGCCTCCTGCTTCGCGAGCGAGAGATCGCGTCGATCACCGCAGTTGACGACATACATGCCGCCGGGCGAGAGAACGCGTCGAACATGCTCGGTGAACTCGGCGGTGAGCAGCGGGGCCGGAGTTGTGGCTCCGGCGAACACATCTCGCACGATCAGGTCTCGGCTGTTCTCGCTCAGCGTCTCGGTGACGGCCCGTGCCTCGCCGACGCGGATACGCAGCAGCGGTGCCCGAGGGAGGTCGAACCATTCACGAACCAGCTCCGAGAGCTTCCCGTCGAGCTCCACGACCACCTGACGCGCACCGGGGAATTCGGCGGTGAACGAGCGCGCCAGCGTGCAGGCCCCGCCCCCGAGATGCAGCGCCCGCAGCGGGAAGGTCGAATCCCACTGCGCTCGAACCAGTCCCGAGATCCACCGCATGTACTCGAACTCGAGGACTGTGGGGTCGTTCATGTCGATGTGCGAGCTCGGGACGTCGTTGACGTTGACGACCCAGCCGTCGTCGGAGAACGTATCGCGCACCAGTTCGCAGGTGCCCGAGTCGATTTCGAACAGGCCGGGCTTCAGCCCTCCAGCGGACTCACGCTTCCTACCCATGGGAGTCCTCGAGCCGGAAGTCCTCGAAATCGAATCCCGGGGTGACGGTGCAGCTGACCAAGCTCGGCTCCTCGCCCATCGGACGCGCCCGCTGCCACACCGACGGTGGCACGATCTGCTGCGGAGTGTCGGGACCGACCAGCAGCGAGGTCACCGACCCCGGCTCGACCCCGTCGCCGCCGAGGTCGAGTTGCACCGGACTACCGCGGTGATACAGCCACATCTCGGTGCCGCGGACGGTGTGCCAGGCCGACTGCTGACCGGGCATGAGCAGGAACAGAATTGCCGTCCCTGCCGCGCGCGGGCCGGGATAACCGTCGGGCAGAGCTGCCTGTGGAATCGTGACCTCGCTGCGCCAGGTCTCCTTGAACCATCCACCCTCCGGGTGGGGTGCCAGGTCCAGGCTCTGAGCCCAGTCGGGCAACGATGTCATGCCGGCAAGCCTAGTCAGTCCGTGGCGACCTGAACCCGGAACCTGTCGCGCTCGGTGTGCAGGCTCCACAGCTGCTCGGCGAGAGCCTCCGGGCTCTTCTGCGGATCGCTACCGTCGATGGCACCGCCGATGATCAACTGCGACACCTGAATTCCCTCCGCGGCCAACTCCTCGTTGAGCAGCTGCGCATAGGCGGCCTGACCTGCGAACGCGATGGATGTGCCGGTGACGGTACGACCGGGCTTCACGGCAGAGCCGCCGTTGACGAACAGGATCGTGCCCTTGTTCTTGCCGAGGAAGCGCATTCCCGGCAGCACCTGATGAACGGCGGCGATGGGTCCGTAGATGGAGAACTCGACCGGACCGACCATGTCGGCCGGGGTGGTCTCGAGCACGGGCCGCATGAAGTCCTTCTGCGGAAGCGGGCTGTACTGCAGCACCTCGATGGGGCCGAGCGTTTCGGTGACCTGCTCGAGCGCTGCGGCGATCGAGGCCGGATCGCGCACATCGGCGACGAATCCCTTGGCGGATACACCGTCGGCCGCCAACTGATCAGCGAGTGCGTCGACACGGGACCGGTTGCGGGATATCAGGCCGACCGAGAAGCCCTGTGCGCCGAACTTACGCGCCACTGCTGCTCCGAGACCTGCACCTGCTCCGACTATTGCTATCGATGTCATGTCGAATGCAAGGAGCGAGAATCCTCGACTATTCCGACGACCGTCTCGAGCAGGGCTTCCGCACTCTCGTGCAACGCGGTGACATCCGCGGTCCAACCGAGCACCCGCAGGGCGGCCACGGCAATCCCCGCCGCATCCACCGTCGGGTCGCGGCGTCCGTTCTCGCGATCCGCTCGCGCGTTGACCACGGTCTCCACCAGGCGAAACGGCAGGTCCTCGGTGCCCGGCCGACGCTCGGAACCGAGTTCAACCAGCGTGTCCGACGCGATGGCCGCATACAGGCTCATCAGTGTGTAGCGGTGATCGCGAAAGGCCTCGAAACGCTCACTGCGCAACTCGGGCAGCAGATAGAGCGCACCCAGATTCCAGGTGGACGCGGCCAGCTGCCCGGCGTCGAAGTAGGCGAGGGCGTACATCTGGGTCGGCGCCTCGGCTCCGGAATCGCGGATTCGCTGCGCAACGGCCAACGGCGCGTCGACGGTGCCGCTGAGAAGTGCGTCGAGGATGTCGTCCTTGGTGGCGAAGTGGTGATAGAGCGAGGCCTGACGCAATCCAACGGCGTCGGCGATGACGCGGGTCGAGGTGTTGGTGAATCCGCGCGTGGTGAACAGCTCGGCCGAAGCGTCGAGTATTTCCTCGCGAGCGGTGTCTCCTGCCCGCTTCTTTGTGCTCAGCCGTGGTCTGCCTGCGCCGGTCATGACTGCATCTTGTCAGGTCCACGTGACGGTGAGATTTCTGTCATCTGATCGAAATAGACGAAACGAGCTTGTTTCACGACGGACACCGCCCGGGAACGGCGGTGCCGAAAACTATCAACTGACAGAAACCCGCCTCGGCGATGCAGCGGGCGGTCACTCACCACCCACCTCGCCCGTAGGAGTGAACATGAGCTCGACAACATTGCCGGCCCCCGGCGCGGGATCCGAACCGGTTCGTACGACGGACCATTCGGATCTTGCTGCCCTCGGGTACGACCAGCAGCTGCACCGTAGCCTCGGCAAGTACGCGTCGTTCGCCGCCGGCTTCTCGTTCGTCTCCATCCTCACCACCATCTTCCAGCTCTTCGGCCTCGGCTTCAGCTTCGGCGGCCCGGCCTTCTTCCTGACCTGGCCGCTGGTGTTCCTCGGCCAGTTCATGGTCGCCTTGAACTTCGCCGAACTCGCCGCGCGCTACCCCATCTCGGGGGCCATCTACCACTGGTCCCGGCGCATGGGCGGTGAACTGGTCGGCTGGTTCGCCGGGTGGTTCATGATCATCGCGCAGATCGTCACCGCCTCCGCCGCCGCAATCGCGTTGCAGGTGGTGCTGCCCAGCATCTGGGGCGGGTTCCAACTGATCGGCGAGGACACGGCACTCACCTCGCCGAGCGGTGCCGCCAATGCCGTTGTGCTGGGCTCGATTCTGCTGGTACTCACGACCACCATCAACTGCATCGGCGTGAACTGGATGTCGCGCATCAACAGCATCGGAGTCACCTGCGAGATCGTCGGTGTCATCGCCCTCGTGCTGGTCTTCTTCACTCACGCCGAGCGCGGCCCGCAGGTGGTGTTCGATACCGGCAGTACCGGAGCAGATCCCGGCTACATCGGGGCCTGGATCGTCTCGGGTCTGATGGCCGCCTACGTCATGGTCGGCTTCGGCTCGGCGGGCGAGCTCGCCGAGGAAACCCGCAATCCTCGACGCGTCGCACCGCGCACCATCCGCCTCGCGCTCTCGGCATCGGCTCTCGGCGGTGGCCTGATGATCGTCGGCGCACTGATGGCCGCTCCCAGCCTCACCGACGGTCAGCTTGCGACGCAGGGACTTCCGTACGTCATCGATTCGATTCTCACCTCGCCGTGGGGCAAGGTCCTGCTCGTCGACGTCGCCATCGCCGTGTTCATCTGCACCCTCGCCATCCAGACCGCAGCCTCCCGATTGATGTTCTCCATGGCCCGCGACGGACGACTGCCGGCATCCGCTGCACTGGCCAAGGTCAACTCGCGCACCGGAACTCCCATCGCACCCTCGGTGTTGATCGGCCTCGCCTGCGTAGCCATCCTCGCCGTCAACGTCGGGAACTCCGCGATCTTCACGACCCTGTCGAGCGTCTGCATCGTGCTCATCTACCTCGCCTACATGATGGTGACCGTCCCGCTGCTGATCCAGCGACTCAAAGGCTGGCCGCACGGCGGCATCATGCACGACGCCGACGGCGAGAAGCTCTTCACCCTCGGCCGACTCGGCCTGCCGGTCAACATCGCCGCAGTTCTCTACGGCGGGCTCATGGTGGTCAACCTCTCGTGGCCACGAGCCGAAATCTTCGACCCCACCGGCGAATTCCCGCTGCTGCGCTGGGCCGCACCCCTGACCGTCCTCGCAGTGATCGTCGTGGGCATCGCCTGCCTGCCCCGCGGCAAAGCCCACCCGAAGCCCGTCACGATCGGAGCCTGAACCACCATGAGCACAGCAACCACCCATTCGGCCAAGGAACACGCGCGGTCCCAGGCGACCCTCGCACCGGCCCCCACAGCACCGGAGGGCGTGTCGGAACTGACGTGGGCAGAATCGGTGCCCGGCGGCAGCTACACCACGAAGGTTCTGGCTCGCGGAACCCGCTTGCGCCTCGTCGACGTCGACGGTGCCGCCTGTGCCAACCTGCTGCTCTTTCGCGTCGACGCACCGTGGGAGCGTCTCAACACCGCTGACACCGTCAAGGTTCCGTGGCAGGCGTACCTGAGCGCGGGCCACCCCCTGCTCTCCGATCAGGGCCGCGTGCTGGCGACCATCGTCGCCGACACCTCCGGTCACCACGACGCGCTGTGCGGTACCACGTCCACGGCGACGAACATCGCCAAATACGGAGTGAGCGGACCGCATTCGTCCGCTCCGGCCGGACGCGAGCTGTTCACCCTTGCCGCGGCCAAGCACGGACTCGAGCCGCGTGACGTCGGACCATCGCTGTCGTTCTTCCACGGCGTCACCGTCGACGCGGACGGGAGCCTCGTCAGCACCGGCTCTGCCGGACCGGGCCGCTCGGTGGATCTGCTCATCCACCTGCCGGTGATCGTGTTGCTCGCCAACACCGCTCACCCACTGAACCCCAGTCCCGAGTACGACACGACGACACTCGACGTACTGGCCTGGCGCGCACCGGAGGAGCTGCTCACACTCGACAACACCGAGCCGGAATACCAGCGAGCAGTGCAGAACACCGAGAACGCATGGAAGGCAGCGCAATGACTACCAGCACAGTGAACACGGTGACAGTGAGAGACGAGATCGCTCCCGCGTTCGGCCCCTGGTCGGCAATCGTCGAGGCCGGCGACGTCCTGACCATCGTCGACCTCTACGGCAATCAGGCCGTGGACACCCTGCTGTACGCCGCACACGATCACTCACTGCGATACTCCGCGGCCGCGACCGTCACCGCGCAACAGAACCTGTTCCTGACCACCGGAACCGTTCTCCGCAGCGATGATTCGACACCGCTGATGACGATCATCGACGATGAGGTCGGCAACCACGACACCGTCGGCGGTGCGTGCTCCAAGGAATCGAACACCCTGCGCTACGGCCATCACACCCAGCACCAGCACGCGTGCGTCGAGAATTTCCTCATCGAGGGTTCCAAGTGGGGACTCGGCAAGCGAGATCTGGCCCCCAACATCAACTTCTTCATGAACGTCCCCGTCGACGCCGACGGCACCCTCGGCATCGTCGACGGTCTGTCGGCCCCCGGTAAGACGCTCTCGCTGCGCGCAGAGATCGACACCCTGGTGTTGGTCTCGAACTGCCCGCAGATCAACAACCCCTGCAACGGGTTCGAGCCCACCGCAGTGCAGATGATCGTGACGCGATCATGACCGCTGTGAACAGTAAGGCCGCCAAGATGACCGTGCAGCGGCCCGGCATGATCACGACCGTGCAGGACTGGCCGGGACGCGTCGGATATTGGAAGGTGGGCGTGCCGCCGTCGGGACCGATGGACGATCTGTCGTTCCGGCTCGGCAACACCGCGCTCGGCAATCCCGAGGGCGCACCCGGCCTCGAATCGACCATGGCCGGACCGGCATTGACGTTCGACGCCGACACCTACGTCTGCGTCACCGGTGCAGCAGTGCCGGTGCGCATCGACGGCCGACCGGCCCCGCAGTGGCGACCGGTTCTGGTACCTGCCGGAGCAACACTGGACGTGGGCACCACCACCGGACACGGTCTGCGGGTGTACGTCCTGATCCAGGGTGGCCTCGACGTCGACGACTACCTCGGCAGCGCAGCGACATTCACGCTCGGTAAGTTCGGCGGACATCGCGGCGGCATCCTGGGCGAGGGAGACATCATCGGACTGGCCGGCCGCTCCGACAACTCAGCCGTCCTCGGACCGATCCCGATGGAACACCTGCCGGTGCTGACGTCCAACTGGGACATCGCCGTCACCGAAGGCCCGCACGGAGCACCCGAGTTCTTCACCCGCGACGACATCGACACCCTCTACGCGACCCGTTACGAGGTGCACTTCAATTCCGATCGCACCGGAGTTCGGCTGATCGGACCCAAGCCGCAGTGGGCTCGCGCCGACGGCGGCGAGGCGGGGTTGCACCCGTCGAACATCCACGACAACGCCTACAGCGTGGGTGCTTTGGACTTCACCGGCGACACCCCGATCCTGCTCGGCCCCGACGGCCCGAGTCTCGGCGGATTCGTCTGTCCTGTCACCGTTGTCGCGGCCGAACGCTGGAAGCTCGGCCAGCTTCGTCCCGGCGACACCATCCGATTCGTGCCGGTCCGGGCTGCAGCCACCGCGCCGCTGGGATCGCTCGGCCTCGCTCGGCGCGCATCACTGCCCGCAGTCTTCTCCGCCGGCGGCGACGGGGACGACGGCGTCATCGCTCGGCGCGACGCCGATACCTGCGTCACCTACCGGCGATCTGGTGACGACAACGTGCTCGTCGAGTACGGCGACATGAAACTCGACCTCACCTTGCGAGCACGGGTTCACGCGCTGCATCAGCGTGTCGAAGCCATCGCGCCCCGAGGCCTGTTGGATCTGACGCCCGGCATCCGCTCGCTGCAGGTGAAGGTGAATCCCGATGTACTGTCGATCGATTCGCTGATGGGGTTGCTCGCCGAGGTCGAGGACGATCTGCCCGCAGCCTCGGAGCTCGTGGTGCCCAGCCGCCAGGTTCGGCTCCCGCTCTCGTGGGACGACCCGTCGACCCGGGAAGCGATCCAGCGGTACATGCACGGCGTGCGTGCCGACGCCCCGTGGTGTCCCTGGAACATCGAGTTCATCCGGCGGATGAACGGACTCGATTCCGTCGCAGACGTTTTCGACACCGTTTTCGCGGCGGACTACATGGTGCTCGGGCTCGGTGACGTGTACCTCGGTGCCCCGGTGGCGACTCCGCTGGATCCGCGCCACCGGTTGGTGACGACGAAGTACAACCCGGCACGCACGTGGACGCCGGAGAATGCCGTCGGCATCGGCGGGGCATACCTCTGCATCTACGGCATGGAAGGTCCCGGCGGATATCAGTTCGTCGGCCGAACCACGCAGGTGTGGAACCACAGTGCCACGTACAGCGGAGGCCCGTTCGATGAAGGCACCCCGTGGCTGTTGCGGTTCTTCGACCGAATCTCCTGGTACTCGGTCGAACCCGAGGAGCTGATGGACCTGCGCGCCGATCTGGCAGCAGGCCGAGGCGGTGGAGTCGAGATCACCGACGGTGAGTTCTCGCTCGCCGAGCACGAGAACTTCCTCGAGTCCAACGCCGAGTCCATCGCGGAGTTCCGCGCGACTCAGGCCGTGGCCTTCGGGGCCGAGCGGGACGCGTGGTCGGCAGCCGGAGAATTCGACAAGAGAGGCAAGATCGATGCTGCCTGAGGTACGAGAACGAGTTCTGCAGGCCTACAAGCGAATCGCGGAGGTCGACCGACCCGAGGTGTGGATCACCCTGCGCGACGAGGACGACGTGCTGGCCGAGGCCGTGGCGCTCGAACGCGCACTGGAGGCAGGTGCAGATCTGCCGCTCGCCGGCGTGCTGGTTGCGGTCAAGGACAACATCGACGTCGCCGGTCTGCCCACTACTGCGGCGTGCCCCGAATTCGCCTACACACCAGCAATCTCCGCCGTCGCCATCGAGCGACTGACGAGCCAGGGCGCTCTGATACTCGGCAAGACCAACCTGGACCAATTCGCTACCGGACTGGTCGGCACCCGTAGCCCCTACGGAGCAGTGCGCTGTGCCTGGGACCCCACGCTGGTCTCGGGCGGATCCAGTTCCGGCTCGGCGGTGGCGGTGGCACTGGGGATCGCGGACATCGGAATCGGCACCGACACAGCCGGATCCGGGCGAGTCCCCGCCGCGTTCCACGGACTCGTCGGCATCAAGGCGACACTGGGGATCGTGCCGAACACCGGCGTCGTTACCGCCTGCGCCGACTACGACTGCGTCACCGTTCTGGCCCACGATCTCGACAGTGCCACGGCAGCAATCAAAGTCATGACCGGTCCGACCACCACCGATCCGCGCAGCCGGGCCTGGCCCGCCGACGTACGACTGGCCGCGTCACCGGAACCCCGGGTCGCCGTTCCGCGTGCCACGGATCTGGTATCGCTGAGCCCGGCATACCGTCGGGCATTCGAGGAGACGGTCGCAGGCCTGGCCGAGAAGGGCTTCACCCACATCGAGGTCGATATCTCGGGGCTGCTCGATGCGGCGACACTGCTGTACGACGGAGCCATTGTGGCGCAGCGCTATTCGGCCGTCGGAGAATTTCTCGACACCGCGCCGGACGGTGCCGATCCCACGGTCGATGCCATCGTCCGCTCTGCAGCCGGCCCGTCCGCGCACCGGTACGTGGACGATCTGGGCACACTCACCCAGGCCAAGACGGCTGCCCGCGAACTGCTACGCGACGTCGACGGTCTACTGCTGCCCACCACCACCGAGCATCCGAGTATCGCTGCGGTGCAGTCGGATCCGATTGCCATCAATCGTCGCCTCGGTACGTTCACCAACTTCTGCAATCTGCTCGACATGGCCGCGGTGGCCGTTCCCGGTGCCCCGACGCCGGACGGTACTCCATTCGGAGTGATGTTCGTCGTCCCTGCGTTCGAGGATCAGATCGCGATCGACCTCGCTGCTCGGCTGAGCGAAGCGCCGTCACCCTCGCTGATCGACGACGGCATCGAGGTGCTGGCCGTAGGGGCACACCTACGCGGGTTCCCGGTACACAGCCAGCTGACCGATCGGGGCGCACGGTTCAGCGGCGAGGTGACCACGTCTGCGGACTATCGACTCGTGGATCTGCACACCACACCGCCCAAGCCCGGTCTGGTGCGGCGGGAAGGGGACGGCGCACCCATAGCCGGAGAGCTGTACCGGATGTCCGCTGCTGCGCTCGGCACCTTCCTCGCCGGGTTGCCCGCGCCGATGGGCCTCGGTCCGGTCGAGTTGTCGGACGGACGCTGGGTCACCGGGTTCTGCTGCGCCCACGACGCGGCCGAGAACGGCACCGACATCACCGAATTCGGCGGTTGGCGTACGTACTGCTCACGCGGGAACGGGCCTGCTGCCGTCGGTGGCGACGCGGACAGCCAGTAGCCCGAGCACGGTGCCCATGAGGTAGCGCTGCATCTTCAGCCAGGTGGGCCGGACGGCGAGGAATCGGGCGATCGATCCGGCCAGAACCACGATCACCAGATTGATCACCACCGCTACGGCGATCTGTACGCCGCCGAGTGTGAAGCCCTGCAGCAGAAGGCGGCCAGCCGCAGGATCGACGAACTGCGGAATCACGGAGATGTACATGATCGCGATCTTCGGGTTCAGCAGGTTGGTCACCAGACCCATCGCGAACAGTCGACGGTTCGAATCCTGTTGCAGTGCAGTCGCCTCGAAGGCGGAGGCCGTTCCGCGTAGCGCCTGCACGGCAAGCCAACCGAGGTAGACCGCGCCGGCGAGCTTGACCGCGATGTACAACGCGGGCACGGCCGTGAACACCGCTGCCAGGCCGAGATTGGTGGCCGTCAGGTAGACCAGAAAGCCGACAGCCACACCTACGAGGGACACCATCCCCGCCCGCCTGCCTTGCGAAATGCTGCGCGAGACGAGGTAGATCATGTTGGGACCCGGTGTCAGAACCAACACGAGGGCGACGGCGAACACGCCGAATACTGCGGACCACGAGACCATACGGTCGACACTTCCCGATAGTCGAACGCCCGGGTAGAGCCAGTTACCTTCCCGTGGACACCTATTCGCTTCGCACGATCGAGGCAATCTCGTCACCGATGGCGGCCATGCCGGCTGCTGTCGGGTGCAGTGGCGCAGCGGGGTTCTCCGGGATGACGCCCTCGAAATACCGCTGATCGACTGCCGCACAGACATCGTGGCCGACGCTGAGTGCCTCGGTGTCGACGAACTCGGCCCCGTGCTCCTCGGCCTGTGTCTTCAGCGCCTGGTTCATGGCGGTGATGCTGCTCTGGATGTAGTCGGCGTCCTCGGGGAGAACCGGCTGAGTGGGGAAGCAGCCGCCGTCGGGGAGATACGTTCCGTATCCGACGACGAGGATCCGCGCGTCGGGCGCACGCTCGGCCACCGCGTCGAGCATCGCGCCCCAGCCCGGAGCCTTGTCCGCGATGGCGGCGGCGACGGTGTCGACGCCGCCGGCGGTGAGCCGGTCCTTGCAGACGTTGCCTGTCGAGGAATTCGCGAACGTCAGGCAGCCCACCGCGGTCGAGACGAGCCCTATGTCGTTGCCTCCGATCGTCACCGTCACCAGATCGGTCTCGGGCGTCACCGCGTCGAGTTGGACGGGCTGATCCCCGCTGGAGGTGCTCTGCGGCGTCGAGACGAGGTTCTCGGTCACGGCCCCGCCGCACGTGACGTCGACGAACGACGCGACCTCGAGCTGAGCCGCGACGACGTGCGGGTAGTTCGAGTCGGACTGCTCACAACCTGGTACGCCCACCTGCTCCGGGATACGTGGCCCCGACGCCGCCGAATCACCCAGCGCCACATAGTTCAGTGGGGCGGAAGCCGGGGCGTCCGGGACGTCGGCGTCGGGTGCACTGGGCGAAGAACACGCCGCCAGCAGACTCACGGCAACAGCAATCCCGACGTAGATCCCAGGGTTCCTCACAGGCTCGACGCTACCGCGGCCGGTAACCTCGACCGGGTTGTCCCACGAGTACGTCTACACATCGAAGGAAAGGAACATCGCATGATCACCAACTTCATCAACGCGATCCTGGCCGGCTTCGGCTCCATTTCTGCTGGTAGCAGCGGCTTCGAGCTGGCACCGGGAACGCTGCCCTTCGGACTGTAGGACCGGCAGTTCGCCATCCGTGCGGTGCCGACGGTTCGTCCGGCACCGCACGGGTACACCGCACACATGACTGATCCGAAGCACGACGAGAACTCTGCCCCCGACGCCGACAAGGACGTGCAGTCCGACCCGGCTGCGGACGCAGACACCAACGACTGGTCCAGCGAGGGCGGGGCCATCGAATCCGGCCCGGCCACCGACGACGAGCGAACCGACGGCAGCTAGCCGAACAAGCGGCGAGGCGCCGACCGCACCGTCCGGACGTCACCGTCGGCCACGATGTGCTCCACCGCTTCTCCGCGCGCTCGCATCGACGGGTCGGCGGTGAAGTCTACTCGGGCGTCGCCGAGCCAGTCGATGCCTACGACGATCCCCACGGTTCCCTTCGGAATGCCGCTTCGCCAACGCACGCGTCCCAGATTTCTGAGTGCGACGACCGTATCTCCGATTTCGAAATTCCCCATTGCGCCCCCAAAATTCTTCCTGCCGATCAGTAGACCGCACCCGAACGGCCTGTTCAAGCGGTAGATCCGCGCTTACTGCCACCGATGGCAACCGTCGGTTCGGCCGACGCGGGGACAAACAGGGCAGCTACCTCGTTTTGTCTGCGCGAGTCGGAGCAGCGGTATTTTCGCCTTCGACAAGTTGCTGTCCTGGCAATATTTCTTGCCAACCATGCAGTCCTGTCCGCACACTGCAGACATGACTTCAGACAACGCACACCCAGCCCCCGTCGAGAATGTCCCCGTCGACGCGATAATCGTCGGCGGCGGAGTCGCGGGGCTCAGCGCAGCCGTCGCTCTCGGACGCTCCCGCCGATCCGTGGCGATCGTCGACGCCGGCGATCCACGCAACGCTCCGGCCGCCCATTCCCACAACTACCTGACGCGCGACGGCGAATCTCCGCTCGAGCTCGTTCGTCTCGGCCGTATCGAGGCCGAGCACTACGGCGTCCGCATCGTCGACGGCAGCGCGACCTCGGCTGCGCGGACCGACTCCGGGTTCGAGGTGTCCCTCGCCGACGGGACCGTCGTTCGAGGCCGTCGCCTCCTGGTCACCACCGGTCTCACCGACATTCTTCCCAGCATCCCCGGGCTCGCCGAGCGCTGGGGCCGCGACGTACTGCACTGCCCGTACTGCCACGGATGGGAAGTCCGAGACCGGGCGATCGGCATCATCGGCAGCGTCATGTCCGGACATCAGGCCCAGATGTGGCGTCAACTGTCCGAGAATGTCACCGTATTCACCCACACCGCAACGGAATTGAGCCCCGAAGAGCTGACGCGGATGCGCGCCCGCGGGATCGTCGTGGTCGAAGAAGAGATCACGCGAGTCGACGTCGAGAACGACGCCATCGTCGGCGTCACGTTGGCGAACGGCGTCGCCGTCGCGCTCGACGCCGTGGTCGTCGGCCCCAACTTCACTTCCCGCGCGGACGTTCTCGAGTCATTGGGACTCGAGACAACCGAGATGGTGATGAACGGGCACGTCCTGGGCACCTACATCGAGGCCGACCCGGTCGGGGCGACGTCCGTGCCAGGAGTGTGGGTGGCCGGCAACGTAGCGGCACCCATGGACACCGTCGTCGCGGCATCTGCGGCAGGCGTGAAGGCCGGTGCCGCGATCAACGGTGATCTCATCGAGGAGGACGTTCGGTTCGCCGTCGAGCAGGCCGAAGCAATGGCCTCCTGACGGCGGTTCATCAGCTTCCCAGCGCGGTTGCCAGTCCGCTCTCGATGGCGTCTTTGCGGACCCCGAGCTCGGTCAGGGTGGCATCCTCGTTCTCGAGCAACGCCAACAGGATGTGCTCGGTGCCGATGTAGTTGTGTCCCAACCGAAGCGCCTCACGGAAGGTCAATTCCAGTGCCTTCTGGGCACCGGCGTCGAATGGAATCAGCGCCGGCAGGGGATCGGCCGGTGCGGGCAGCGTCGCCGTCACCGCGGCGCGGATCTGCTCGTCGGTGAGCCCCTGCGCACCCAGCAGCTTCGCGGCGAAGCCCTCGGGCTCGCCGAGCAGGCCGAGGATCAAGTGGCCCGTGGTGATGTGGTCGTTGCTCGTCGCCCGGGCTTCGTTCTGCGCCCCCACCACCACATTTCGTGCGCGCGGAGTGAAGCGAGAGAAGCCCTGGCTGGCGTCGAGCTCGGCAGGGTCGTCGCCGCCCTTGGCCACGAACCGCTTCTGTACCGCCTGCTTGCTGACGCCCATGGACGCGCCGATGGCAGTCCAGGACGCACCGGACCGACGCGCTCGATCCACGAAGTGGCCGATCAGATGGTCGGCGATGTCGCCGAGCGCATCGGCGGCGATCACCGCGTCGGAGAGTTGATCGAGTGCGTCGGTGTGCACCTTCTCGATGGCGGCGATCAGGTCGTCGAGTCGGACTGGATTGGTGATCTTCGTCGATTCTGTCATGCGTCAACTTTAGGTTGACGGTCGTCGATCGTCAACCCTTGGTTGACGCCTGTTCCCCGAGGGTCGGTGGAGTCGCGGTTTGTTCGAGGGCAAATAGTGACCCTGATCACCGTTTGTGCAGGCAAAGACGTATATTCACCGATGATGGCGTCAGTCGGGACGGTGCGAGTCCGCACGCGAGGGGAAGTGGGGTCCTTCGATGAATGCGAAGGCCGCTGCACCTTTCGCCGTGCCGTCGGTGCGGACCGCGTTCTTGGCTGCTGTGGCCGTCGTCGCGGTGACGGTGTTCGTCCAGGGCAGTGCCGACGTGCGTGCCGGCGTGCTGGCTGTCGTCGCCGTCGGATCGGTCGTGGCGATCAGTGCGGCAATTCGTCGCTACCGCCCGAGCGACGCCCGATGCTGGTGGGCTCTGTTCGGAGCCTCGGTGCTGTTCATGTTCGGAGTCTCGTTTCGCAGCGACCCGAACGCGCTGGATCGATCGTTCTCGCTGCTTCCGGATCTGTTCACTCTCACCGGGTACGCCCTGGTGGGATACGCCCTGTCTCGGTGGATCCGAGACCGCCGATCGATCGACGACATCACCCCACTCGTCGATGCAGGCCTGATCTTCCTCGGCACACTGTTCCTGTCGTGGTTGCTGCTGATCTCTCCGGCCCTCGACCTGCCGCGTTCGTCCGTGTCGACGGTGGTGAACGGGATTTATCCGGCGATCGACGCGGCGCTGATCACGTTGACGACATATCTGCTCTTCTCCTCGAAACCCCGCTCCGCCGCGCTGTTCTGGGCGCTGCTCGCCCTGGTGGCGACATTCGTCGGCGACGTGTCCTACGCCTTCGCGGCGACGACCGACGACGCTCCGTCCTCGGGGTTGCTCGACGGCATCTACCTGTTCGCGTACCTGTCGCTGGCGATGGCAGCGCTCGACCCGTCGATGCGCACGGTGTCGCACCGGCAGACCCCCGCACCCGCCCACAGCAGCCGTCGGGTGGTCTTCGTGGTGTTGTTGTTGGTGGTCTGTGCGACCGTGCCGCTGCTCGGTTCGGCGGTCTCCACCGGCGACCTGATCGTCCGCTCGCTGTTGCTCGCCTCGATCCTGGTCGGCGCTTTCCTCCGCGGCGAACGCGCCCTGGCCCGAGTGCAGACCGGCGAAGAGCATGCCCGCTACCTCGCGGCACACGACCTGCTCACCGGACTGCCGAACCGCACGACGCTCGACGCGGAGTACGCCCGACACGAACGCGCTCAGCGACCCGGACGCACCTGCACTCTGTTCGTCGACCTCGACAACTTCAAGATGGTCAACGATTCGTACGGCCACCGCGTCGGAGACGAGTTGATCGTCGCCGCGGCACGTCGCATCCGCGCGGCCGTCGGTGCCGCCGACACCGTCGTTCGTTATGCCGGCGACGAGTTCGTGGTGCTCACCCGCCGCGACCGTTCCGGTTCGGAACTGTTGGCGCGCCGCATCATCGAACGACTGAGTGAGCCGTTCCCGCTCAGTGCTGCCACCGCCTACGTCTCGGCCTCGGTGGGCATCGCCGACGCCGAACGACTGCACGACGCCATCCGCGAGGCCGACACCGCGATGTATCACGCGAAATCTCTCGGGGCGTCTCGCTACGCGTTCTTCGACGAGTCCTTGCGTGCGCGAGCAACATCGGCGATCGAGACCGCCACCGCACTTCGCGGCGCGATCCGGCGCGGAGAACTCGAGGTCTACTACCAACCGATCGTCGCGACGAAGTCCCGCAAGACCGTTGTCTACGAGGCGCTCGTGCGCTGGAACTGGCAGGGCCGAGTACGGACGCCGAACGAGTTCATCCCGATCGCCGAATCGACCAATCTCATCGAGGAGATCGGTGAGTGGGTACTGCGCACCGCGATCTCCGATCTGGTGACACTGCGCGCGAACGGGCAGGACGTCACCATGTCGGTCAACGTCTCGCCGATGCAGCTGCGCGACGACTCGCTGCCGGGCATCGTCCAACGGGTGCTCGATACCTTCGGCGTCGCCGGTGCGGACCTGGCGCTCGAGATCACCGAAAGTGTTCTGATCGACGACGTCGGCGCAGCGAAGACCGTGCTCGATCGGCTCGCCGCCATGGGCGTACTCATCGTGCTCGACGATTTCGGTGTCGGCTACTCCTCGCTGAACCGGTTGCGCAAGATGCCGATTGCGCTGCTCAAGATCGACAAGTCCTTCGTCCACGAGATCGGCGTCTCCGATTCCGACGTCCAGCTGATTCGCGCCATCACCGCCATGGCGTCCGCGCTTTCCGTGACGACCGTCGCCGAGGGGGTCGAGACCGAGGAACAGGCCGCGATCATCGAGCAACTCGACTGCCGTTTCGCGCAGGGCTATCTGTACGGCAGGCCCGCCCCCATCGCGCATTGGCTTCTCGAATCCGCGCAGCAACGGTGACCACGGTGTTAGCGTCGAGCGGTGTCTGCAACCGGAATGCGCCCTGTTCGCTACACCGCCCTCGCCTGTGCTCTCTTGCTGGTGCCGCTCGTCGCGTGCAGCAGTAGCGACGACGCCGGTACCGACACCGCCGCGGCGGACAGTTGCGTACTCGGTGCCAGTGGCGGCACCCCGGTAGGAAAGACCCCGAGCACCGGCTCGGGTGACATCTCCACCAATCCGGAAGTGGCGACCGGATATCGGTCGAACATGACTCCGGTGGAGACGCCGTCGTACTCGGTCTCCACCGCCAACCCGGTCTCCACGGAGGCCGCATGCGAGGTACTACGCGACGGCGGCACCGCGGCCGACGCCCTCATCGTGGCGCAGACCGTGCTCGGGCTCGTCGAACCCCAGTCGTCGGGAATCGGCGGCGGCGCTTTCCTGATGTACTACGACGCCGCGTCGGGCGAGGTGCAGAGCTACGACGGCCGCGAGACCGCGCCGATGAGTGCCACCGGCGACTACCTGCGGTACATCGACGACGTCAACCGCACTGTGCCGCAACCCGATGCGCGGTCCAGTGGCCGATCGATCGGCGTGCCGGGCGTTGTGCGCATGCTCGAGCAGGCGCACGAGGATCACGGTGACAAGCCGTGGGGGGATCTGTTCCGACCCGCGATCGAGCTCGCCGACAACGGAATCGAGATCAGCCCGCGCATGGCCTCGTCCATCGCGGACTCGGCACCGAAGCTCGCACTCGACCCGGCGTCCAAGGACTATTTCTTGCAGCCCGACGGAACCGGTAAGCCTGCCGGCACGGTGCTGAACAATCCGGCGATGTCGAAGACGTTGTCCACCATCGCAACCGACGGTGCCGATGCCTTCTACACCGGCGACATCGCCCAGGCGATCGTCGACGCGACAGCAGATACCACCGCCGGCCGTACCCCGGGGCAGATCACGGTGGACGACCTCGCCGGCTACGAGCCGAAGACCCGTACCGCAGTGTGCACGCCGTACCGCGATCACGACATCTGCGGAATGCCGGGGCCGTCCTCCGGCGGCATCGCGGTGGCGTCGACGATGGGCATTCTGTCGAACTTCGATCTGGCGCAGTACGCCCCGACGGATATGGATGCCAACGGCGGCAAGCCGACCGCCGAGGCCGTGCATCTGATCTCCGAGGCCGAGCGTCTGGCGTACGCCGATCGCGACAAGTACGTCGCCGATCCGGATTTCGTACCCCTACCCGGCGGCTCGCCCGACACCCTGCTCGACCCCGAGTACCTCAGCAGCAGAGCAGGACTGATCGACGAAGGCAAGTCGATGGGTACCGCGAAACCGGGCGACTTCGGACCGGTGCAGTTCGCCTCGTCCACCGATCCCGAGCACGGCACCAGCCACATCTCGATCGTCGACGGCGAGGGCAACGCGGCCTCGATGACGACAACTGTCGAGTCGGCCTTCGGCTCGTTCCACATGGTCGACGGCTTCCTGCTCAACAATCAGCTGACCGACTTCTCCGCCGCGCCGGTGGCCGAGGACGGAACTCCCATGGCCAACCGTGTCGAGCCCGGCAAGCGTCCGCGCAGTTCGATGGCCCCGACCCTGGTGTTCGACCGCGGCGACGACGGCACACGCGGAGATCTCGTTCTCGTCGCAGGCTCACCCGGCGGGTCTGTCATCATCCAGTTCGTCGTCAAAACACTGGTAGGACTGCTCGATTGGGGAATGGACCCGCAGCAGGCGGTGTCGATGGTCGACTTCGGGGCGGCCAACACCCCGTCCACCAACTACGGCGGCGAACATCCCAACGTGACCGGAGAGAACGATCCGGTCGTGGTGACGCTGCGCGAGAAGGGCCACCAGGTCTCGGTTGCCGACCAGTCGAGCGGGCTGAGCGCGCTGCAACGCACCGACGGTGGCTGGATCGGCGGAGCGGACCCACGCCGCGAAGGTGAGGTACTGGGTGGATAGGTGCGGGCGCGGGTAGCGCTCAGCTCACGAATCGATAGCCCATGCCGGTTTCGGTGATCAGATGTACCGGTGCCGCCGGGTCTCGTTCCAACTTCTGCCGTAGTTGGCCGAGATAGATTCGCAGATAATGCGTTTCGCGTTCATGCCCGGGCCCCCACACGGTACGCAGAATCTCCTTCTGCGACACCAGCTTTCCTTCGTTGCGGACGAGCAACTCCAGCACCCCCCACTCGGTGCGCGTCAGGTGCACGTTCTCGCCCTGCCGAACAACGGTTTTGGCAGCGAGGTCGACGGTGAAGTCCGCGGTCTCGACGACGGGGTCCGGCACCGATTGCGGACCGCGGCGCAGGGCCGCGCGGAGCCGCGCCAACAGCTCGTCCATGCCGAACGGCTTGGTCACGAAGTCGTCCGCTCCGGCATCGAGTGCCTCGACTGTGTCGGCCGAGTCGGTGCGCGCCGAGAGCACCAGAATCGGCACATCGGTCCATCCGCGCAGACCTGCTATGACGTCGATACCGTCGATGTCGGGCAGACCGAGGTCCAGAATCACGATGTCCGGGTGGAAGTTCGCGGCCACCCGCAGTGCTTCCCCACCCGTAGCCGCGCTGACGACCTCGAATCCGCGGACGTTCAGATTGATCCGCAGCGCCCGCACGATCTGTGGTTCGTCGTCGACGACGAGCGCCCGTACCTTCACCTGCTCGCCGCCTTCAACTCGACCGTCATCGTCAGCCCTCCGCCGACGGTGTCCGACGCCGTGACGGTACCGCCCATGGCCCGCACGAATCCTCGCACCACCGACAGGCCGAGTCCGACCCCCACCGAGTTGTCACGGTCGCCGAGGCGTTGGAACGCGTCGAACATGGTCGCTTCGGCCCCGACGGTGATGCCGGGGCCGTGGTCGACGACGGAGATGGCGGCCATGTCACCGTGCACTGCGGCGCGCACGGTGATCTCGCCGGTGGGGGCGTAGCGGGCACTGTTCGCCACCAGGTTCGCGAGCACTCGTTCGAGCAGACCCGGATCGGCGAGCACTTCGACGTCGCCCACCTCGACCCGCACGCGCTCGTCGGCCCCTACCAGCGCGCCTGCCAGCACGTCGTCGACGAAGACGGGACGCAGACTGGGTTGGACCACACCGGCTTGCAGCCGCGAGGAGTCGAGCAGATTGGTCACCAATGCCGTCAACTGGTCGGCCGACTCGTCGATGGTGGCGAGCAGTTCGTCGGTGTCCTCGGGCGAGAACTGAACGTCGGTGCTGCGCAGCGACGACGAGGCTGCCTTGACCGCCGACAGCGGCGTCCGCAGATCGTGGCTGACGGCCGAGAGCAATGCTCGACGCAACGCGTCGGCCTCGGCCAGTGCGTTGGCGCGGCTGGCTTCCTCGGCCAAACGGGCTTGGCGCACCATGCCCGCGGCTTGGTTGGCCACGGCTGCGAGGACGCGGCGATCGTGGGCGCGGGTGCGTTCGCCGACGAGCAGCAGCGTGAAATCGCCCGCGTCGATTTCGGTGTCGGCCCCGTTGCGATCGGTAGGCGGGTGTTCGCCCGAGCTGCCCACGATGGATCGGGACTGGTTGTCCCACAATGCGACGCCGGACTGGCGGTACGTCTCCCGTGCGCGCTCGAGCAGCGCACCCAGATCGGCACCGCGCAGGACGGACCCCGCGAACAGGGTCAACAGTTCGGCTTCCTGCGTCGCCCGGCGTGCCTGACGCGTCCGCCGAGCAGCCGCATCCACCAGGGCCGCGACCGCGACAGCGACCAGCAGCAGTACGACTGTCACGACGAAGTTGTCCGGCTCGGCGATCGTCAGGCTGTATCTGGGTGTGGTGAAGAAATAGTTCAGTAGAAATCCTGCGATCAGCGCCGAGAGTGCTGCCGGGGCAACACCTCCGAGCAGCGCCACACACAGCACCACCATGAAGAACAGGGCGCTCTCACCGCTGGAATCGAAATCGGGACCGACCGTGCTCAGCACTGCAGCGGCCAAGCAAGGCACGAGAACCGCGGCCAGCCAGGCGATCACCCGTCGACGCCCCGAATCGACCTGCAGACTCCGCCGACGGGCCTGCTCGGCGTGAGTGACCATGTGCACGTCGATCTTTCCCGAGTTCTGCACCACGGCCGCGCCGATACCCTCGTCGAGAATGCGGGCGGCGCGTGACCTTCTCGAGGTACCGATCACCAACTGCGTGGCGTTCACTCCGCGCGCGAAATCGAGCAGAGTGGTGGGCACGTCGTCCCCGACAACGCTGTGCACACTCGCACCGAGGCCGGCGGCGAGCTTGCGCACGGAACCCATCTGCGGTGCGGACACGCCCATGAGGCCGTCTCCGCGAACGATGTGCAGCACCATCAGTTCGGCACTGGACTTCGAGGCGATCCGACTCGCCCGCCGAAGCAGGGTTTCCGACTCGGGGCCGCCCGTCACCGCGACCACCACCCGCTCGCGCGCCTCCCAGGTGTCGGTGATGCGATTGTCCTTGCGGTACTTCACCAATGCGGCGTCGACCTGGTCGGCGATCCACAGCAGTGCTAGCTCACGCAGAGCCGTCAGGTTGCCGCCGCGGAAGTAGTTGCTCAGCGCGGCGTCTACTTTGTCGGCGGCGTAGACGTTGCCGTGCCGCAGCCTGCTCCGCAACGCCTCCGGTGTGATGTCGACCAGCTCGACCTCGTCCGCGGCCCGAACCACGCTGTCGGGAACCGTCTCTCGCTGCGGAACACCGGTGATCTGCTGCACCACGTCGTTCAGAGATTCGAGGTGCTGCACGTTGAGTGTGGAGATGACATCGATGCCCGCGTCGAGCAGCACTTCGACGTCCTGCCACCGCTTGTCGTGGACGCTGCCCGGAGTGTTGGTGTGCGCCAGCTCGTCGACGAGCACCACCTCGGGGCGGCGCGTCAGGACCGCGTCGAGATCGAGTTCCTGCGCCGAGGCTCCTCGGTAACGGACGGTGGCCATCGGCAGAACTTCGATGCCCTCGAGTGCCTCGATGGTTCGCGCCCGACCGTGCGTTTCCACAACGGCCGCGACCACGTCACGTCCGCGATCCTGCAGCCGACGAGCTTCGCCGAGCATGGCGAAGGTCTTGCCGACGCCGGGCGCGGCACCGAGATAGATCCGCAGCTCACCCCTGTCCGCCACAGCCTGTCTCCTCACCCGGCCGGTATGCGTCCCGCAGTGCCAGGTTCAACTCCGGGACATTCACCGCTTCGGCACCGAGTACACCGTACTGCGGGCCGCGGGTGTACTCGTCGACCAGAGCCTCCACCTCGCTCACCGGCGCTCCGTTGACCTGGGCCACCCGGGCGACCTGGAGGGCCGCGTAGGCGGGACTGATATCGGGATCGACACCGGATCCGGAGCCGGTGACGGCGTCGGCCGGAATGGTGGACGGGTCGACGTTCTCCCGGGCTGCGATGGCGGCTCGGCGCTGTTCGACGAACGACGCGAGTACCTCGCTCGACGGGCCCTGATTGGTCGGCAGCGCCGCGGCCGGATCACCGGGCGCGAACGCGTCGTCGTCCGATACCGAGCCCGTGACGCGGGTGTGGAAGAACGGATCCGGCTCTCCCGGATCCACCTGCGGATCGACGCCGATCAGCGAGCTGCCGACGACGCACCCCTGTGCGTCACGCAGCGGCGACCCCTCGGCGGAGTCGGTGCCGATGCGGCCGATGCCCCAGACCACAGCCGGGTACGCGATGCCGAGGATCACGGTGAGCGCCAGCAGCACTGCGAAGCCGGCGACGACCTGACGGAGAAATCCCTGTACGAAACGCATGGTCAGCCAATCCCTGGAATGAGTCGAACGAGCAGGTCGATGAGCCAGATACCGACGAACGGACTGATGACGCCGCCGACGCCGTAGACCAGTAGGTTCCGCCGCAGCAACGCAGCCGCGGATGCCGGGGTGTATCGAACACCTTTGAGTGCCAACGGAATCAGCGCCACGATGACGAGCGCGTTGAAGATCACCGCGGACAGGATCGCCGATTCCGGGGTCGCCAGGTGCATGATGTTGAGCCCGCCCAGCTGGGGATAGACGGTGGAGAACATCGCCGGCAGAATCGCGAAGTACTTCGCCAGGTCGTTGGCCAACGAGAACGTCGTCAGAGCTCCGCGCGTGATGAGCAACTGCTTGCCGATCTCGACGATCTCGATGAGTTTGGTCGGATCGGAATCGAGGTCCACCATGTTGCCGGCTTCCTTGGCGGCCGAGGTGCCGGTGTTCATCGCGACGCCGACGTCGGCCTGGGCGAGAGCCGGGGCGTCGTTGGTACCGTCGCCGGTCATCGCAACGAGCCTGCCGCCTTCCTGCTCCTGCCGGATGAGCGTGAGCTTGTCCTCGGGAGTGGCCTCGGCCAGGTAGTCGTCGACGCCTGCCTCGGCAGCAATGGCTTTGGCGGTCAGCGGATTGTCGCCGGTGACCATCACCGTTCGGATGCCCATGGCCCGCAGCTGAGCGAACCGTTCGGCAATGCCGGGTTTGACGACGTCCGAGAGTTCGACGACGCCGAGAGCGCGAGCGGGAGAACCGGTTTCGCGTACCGCGACCACCAGCGGCGTGCCGCCGTTCTGGGCGATGTCGTGCACGGTGCCGTCCAGATCGGCCGTCCCGCCGCCGTCGCGAATCCAACTGTAGACCGAATCCGCTGCACCCTTGCGGATCTCCATGCCCGGTAGATCCAACCCGCTCATCCGAGTTTGCGCCGTGAACGCCACGAACTCGCCGCGCTCGGATTCGCCTTCTGCCGTGACGGATTCGAAGTCTCGCTCGACCAGTTCGACGATGCTGCGCCCCTCGGGGGTGCCGTCGGCCAGCGACGACAGCCGAGCTGCGCGAGCCAATTCGGCGGCGTCGATGCCCGTCGCCGGATGCAGACCGGTGGCGCGGCGGTTACCGAAGGTGATGGTGCCGGTCTTGTCCATCAGCAGCGTGTCGATGTCGCCTGCCGCCTCCACTGCCCGGCCGGACATTGCCAGTACGTTGCGCTGCACCAACCGGTCCATGCCCGCGATACCGATGGCCGAGAGCAGTGCCCCGATGGTCGTGGGGATCAGGCAGACGAGCAGGGCAATCAGCTGGATTGGATCCTGTTGCTGTCCCGCGTAATTCGACATCGGACCGATGGCGACGACAGCGAAGAGAAACACGATGGTCAGCGACGCGAGCAGGATGTTCAGGGCGATCTCGTTCGGCGTCTTCTGCCGCGCCGCGCCCTCGACGAGGGCGATCATCCGATCCACGAACGTCTCGCCCTGCGCTGCAGTGATTTTCACGACGATCTCATCGGAGAGCACGATGGTGCCGCCGGTGACGGCCGACCGATCGCCGCCGGATTCACGGACCACGGGAGCCGACTCACCGGTGATGGCGGATTCGTCGACGGTTGCAATGCCCTCGATGACATCGCCGTCGCCGGGAATGACCTCACCGGCCGAGACGACGACCTCGTCGCCGACCTTCAATTCGGCACCGGCCACCTCGGTGATCACGAACTCGGCACCCGACGCCGTGCGTCGTCGAGCAGTGGTGTCTTGCTTCACCTTTCGCAGGCTGGCGGCCTGCGCCTTGCCGCGACCTTCGGCGACGGATTCGGCGAGGTTCGCGAACAGCACCGTGAACCACAGCCAGCCGGTGACGAACCAGGCGAACACCGACGGCTGAGCAATCGACAGGATCGTCGTGACGATCGAGCCGAGGAAGACGACGAACATGACCGGGTTGCGGGCCAGGTGACGCGGATCGAGTTTGCGGAACGCGCCGGGTAGAGCGGTGTTCAGTGACAGGTTCATTGCATGGCCTCTGCTATGGGTCCGAGAGCAAGTGCGGGGAAGAAGGTGAGGGCCGCGACCAGGATCGAGGTACCGATCAGCAGCGTGCCGAACAACGGTCCATCGGTGGGCAGGGTGCCGGCGTTGGGCGCGCTGCGTTTGGTCGTCGCAAGCGAACCGGCCAGGGCCAATACGAAGACGATCGGCAGAAACCGGCCGAGCAGCATCGCGATACCGAGGGAGATCTGGAACCAGTCGCTCGTCACCGTCAAGCCGCCGAAAGCACTGCCGTTGTTGTTCGCAGCGGAGGCGTAGGCGTAGAGCACCTCGGTGAATCCGTGGATGCCGGGGTTGCCCTGATAGCTCGTCGTCGATTCGAGTATCACCGTGATCGACGTTCCGACGAGCACGAGGATCGGCATCACGAGAACCGAGAGCGCGGCCATCGTGATGGCCCGTCGACCCAGCTTCTTACCGAGGAATTCCGGGGTCCGGCCGACGAGCAGGCCACCGACGAAGACCGCGATGACCGCAAGCACCAGCAATCCGTAGAGACCGGTGCCGACGCCACCCGGCGCGATCTCGCCGAACAGCATGTTCAGCAACACCGCTCCGCCGCCCAGCGCAGACATACTGTCGTGGGCCGAATTGACTGCGCCGGTCGATGTTCCGGTCGTCGACACCGCGAACAGCGCAGACGCCGGGATGCCGAAGCGAACTTCCTTGCCTTCCATCATCGCGCCCGCGGCCGTTGCTGCCACTCCACGGGTACCGGATTCGGCGAACAACGTCACCGCCAACAACGTCGCCCACAGCGTCGCCATCACCGCCAGCAGCGTCAGACCCTGCTTGCGGTTGCCGATCATCGTGCCGAACGTACGAGTGAGGGCCACCGGGATCAGCAGCAACGAGATGATCTGCACGATGTTGGTCAGTGGTGTCGGGTTCTCGAACGGGTGCGCCGAGTTGGCCGCCAGAATGCCACCACCGTTGGTGCCGATCTCCTTGATCGCCTCCTGCGAGGCAACGGGCGCAAGCGCATTGGTGACCGTCTGCCCATCGAGACCGGTGGAGGTGAAGCCGGACGAGAACGACATCACGGTGCCCTGAGTCAGCATGATCACCGCGACGAGCACGGAGAGCGGCAGCAGAATACGGAGCGTCCCGCGCGTGAGGTCGACCCAGAAATTGCCGAGCTCACCGCCCGTCGACACCCGAACGAAGCCGCGCACGACGGCGATCGCCACCGCGAGACCGACTGCAGCAGAGACGAAGTTCTGCACCGCCAGCCCCAGCGGCTGCGTCAGATTCGACAGCGTGGTCTCGGGAACGTACGACTGCCAGTTGGTGTTGGTGACGAACGACGCCGCAGTGTTGAACGCCATCGCCGGACTCACCCCCGACAGGCCACCGTTCAGCGGGAGCACACCTTGAATTCGCTGCAGTACGAACAGGAATACGACCCCGGCGAACGAGAACCCGAGCAGGCTGGTGGAATAGCCGACCCAGGTCTGTTCCGACGACGAGTTCACCCGGGCCACCCGATAGAGCAGACTCTCGACCCGAGTGTCGTGGGTCGAACCGAACACCCGGGCCATGTAGTCACCGAGCGGCACGTACGCCGCCGCCAACACGACGATGACCACAGCGATCTGAAGACCGGCAAGCAGAGCAGGATTCATGGCGGCGTCAGAACCTCTCGGGATCGAGAAGAGCGACGAACAGGTAGACCGCGACGAACGCGGCCACCGTGAGACAGAGCAATTCGGTCATTGCTCGATCTTGGATCCCACCAGCGAACGAAAACGCGTTCCTTACGCTTTCCTACGCTCACGACCTGCGGTCATGACGGAGTTTTTACGCTAGCGCTCCTCGGCCGATCGCGATCCGCTAGCGCTCCTCGGCCGATCGCGATCCGCTAGCGCTCCTCGATGTCGTCGACGCGGATTTCGACCGCATCCCTGCCGAGGGTGACGCCGAGCAGGTCCGTAACCACGTCGATGGCGATCGATGCCAGTTCTTCGCCTGCCGCCTGCAGATCGTCGCCGTACACGCCGATCACCGCGACGAACAGACCTGTGCAGGCGTGATCCTCGAGATCGAGGTCGATCTCGGTGGGCTGTGCACCGTGTACGCCCGCGAGAGCACGGCGCAACGTCGTCTTGACGATGTGATCGCTGATCCGCAGTGAGTCCCGTGGATCGGCCGCTGAACCCGCCGGGAAGGCGCTGTCGATCGGCCAGGTGCGACGCGTCGTATTGCGCACTTTCGCGAGGATGGACGAGCTGATGTCCACCCAGTTCGGTTCCTGCGGTGCCTCCCGAAGCTCGGTGGCAGCACGCGCGAGAACCGCATTCGGTTCTACCGGGTTCGCCATGTCGCCAACCTTTCGCTCAATGTTGCTCGTGCTCTGGTCAATTGACCTCGTACTGCTCCTGCGGACAACGTCATGATCGCGCCGATCTCCGGATGGGTCAGGCCCTCGACCTCCCGAAGCAACCAGCAGGCCCGTTGCCGATAGGGCAACTCCGCCAGTGCCACACCCAATTCGGCCATGAAGCTGTCTGCTTCGACGTCCGCCTCGGGATCACTGCCCGCGCCCGTGCTCTTGCGCTCGAATACCCAGTCTTCGGCAGGAGGAACGCTGCGACGCCGGCGATGATCTATCACTTTGTGCGAGACCAACGAGAACAGCCAGGTGCGCAGAGCCGAATCGCCCCGGAAGTTGTCGAGTCCCTTCCACGCTGCGACGAACGCGTCCTGCACCACCTCCTCTGCTGCACCCTGATCGGACAGCATGTTTCGGGCGTACCGAAACATCTCCGGTCCGTATCGGCCCACGATCTCCTCGAACGCATCCGTCTCGCCGAGCGCGGCTGCGCCGACGAGTACGCGGTCCGACGCATCTCTCCACTCCATCGGGCCCCCAGACGTAATCTATGACGTAGGTCACTTTATTTGTACGTGCGTTTCGGTGATCGAGCTACGACCAACTCCTGACACACACTGTGCACCACTACTCAGCGAAGAGAGGCAGTCATGAGCTCCACGACGGACACCAAGGCAACCGTATCCGCAGCAGGCGAAGGCAAGACCGACATCACCACGAAGTCGGATTCCGTGCTCGTCAGCTCGCAGGGCCGCACCACCATTGCCGATACCGTCGTCTCGAAGATCGCCGGCATCGCCACCCGTGAGGTCCAGGGCGTACATGCCGTCGGCGGCGGAGCGAGCCGCGCGATCGGTGCCCTGCGCGAGCGTATCCCCGGTGCCCGCGTCAACCAGTCGCAGGGCGTCTCGGTCGAGGTCGGCGAGCGTCAGGCAGCGGTCGACATCGACATCGTCGCCGATTACGGCGTCTCGATCGCAGACCTCGCAGCAGGCATTCGTCGCAACGTCATCAACGCCGTCGAGCGCATGACGGGCCTCGAGGTCACCGAGGTCAACATCGTCGTTCACGACATCTACCTGGACGACGGCTCGGACGAAGAGGAGACCACCGAGACCGCCTCCACCCGAGTGCAGTGACCGACCCGAACCCGACGGACCGTGACAAGTCCGAGGACATCGCCGACGCCGTACAGGCGATCGACGGTGTCGTCGGGCTGCACGGCGGCATGTTCGGCGAGGCTGCGACCTATCTACCCGGACGCCGCGTCGCTGGCATCCGGATCGCAGACGACGGCACCGAGGTACACGTCACTCTCCAGTTCGGCTACGCCGTACGGGAGACCGCCGAGGCAGTGCGCAGCACCGTCGCGGCAATGGTCGACGGGCCCGTGCACGTCACAGTCGAGGATGTCGTGCGGGTCTGAATTGTGCGAGTCTGACCAGGTGAACGAGCATTCAGCGCGCGACCGGGCCGCCGCGTACAAGGCGGCCCGGCGCGCTGTGGCCCGAGAACACCACCCCGACATCGGTGGTGATCCCGCCCGGTACATGGCAGAGCTCGCCGAAGTCGACCGCCGGTTCGCCGTACTTCCGTCGACTCCGATCAACACTGCCAGCGCACCGACAGCGTTCCGCTCGTCCTCGGTACCGACGCCACTGCGCACACTGCCGAAACGCATCGCCCGGCTCCGCAAACGCGTCACTCGACGCAACTACTTCGACATCTGAACCCTCGACATCCGACACCTCGGATTCCGAACACTCTGACTGGAGATCAAGACCATGACCACTGCAACCATCGGTTTGTTCGTGGGACTTCTGCTGGCCATCGCCGCAGCAGCCGGCGGCTTCACCGGCTTCCTCATCGCCATCGTCCTCGGCGGACTCGGTTTCTTCGTCGGCCGCTACATCGACGGTGAACTGGATCTGAACTCGATCATGCGTGGTCGCGGTCGTGACTGACACAGCAGCAGCCCCCACGACCCCCGGGACACCGGCAGCAACCTCGGGGTCACTCGCGGACCCCGGCGATCGCGGTTCCCTGGAGATCAAGCACAAGGCAGTCGAACGCCTGGCCGTTCTGGCGGCCCGCGGCACCGACTCCGTCACCGACCGCCAGCCCGGACTGCACCTCCTCGGTGGGCGTGATCTGCCGAAGGCCGATGTGACGATCACCGGCGAGCGCGTGCGAGCGAAGGTCTCAGTCGGAGTCACCTGGCCCTCACCGTTGGCGAAAGTGGCTGCGAACGTTCGCGCCGCCGTGGCCAGAGACCTGTCCGAACTCGGTATCTACACCGTCGACCGAGTCGACGTGACCGTCGAATGCATACCGGCCGAGCCCACCAGCGAAGAAGGGAGAGTGCAGTGACAGAGCAAGCAAGCAAGAAGCCGGTGGCCAACCCCACCGCAGCTGTTCCGGCCGTCCTGTTCGCTCTCGTTCTCATCGCCGCCGGAGTCGTACTCGGCCGCGAGGCGCTGCTGAAGCTGGGCGCTCTCGACGGCTCCGAGTGGGTCGGCCCGGCCGCATCGAACCTCGACGGGCTCACCGCTCAGCAGTGGATGCTGCCCGCAGGTATCGCCGCCGTCGTCATCGGATTCGTTCTCGTGTTCGTGGCAATTCGCCCACGTCGTCGCACCCACCGTGCTCTCACCGAGCAGGGCGTCTGGCTTCGTAAGGGCGACGTCGCTGCCGTCGCGCGATCTGCCGCCCTGGACAGTGTCGGCGTCGACACCGCGTCCGCCAAGGCGGGCAACAAGAAGGTCACCGTCGCCGTATCCACCGTGGCCGGTACCGACACCTCGGCTCTCAAATCCGCGGTCGTGACGTCCGTGGACGACGCCCTCCGCCCACTCGCGTCGGCACCCAAGGTGCGCACCCGAGTGCGCACGACAGGACAGGCCTCATGAAAGGACAGCAGCTGTGAAACGTGCAACCGCATCGCTCGACCGCACCGGCACAGCCGTCGTCGGGCTGGCTCTGATCGCTCTCGGTGGCGGAGCCATCGCGTGGGAACGCGGCGAGCTTCCCGGCCGCGAGCGGCTGGACGCCGCGTTCGTCGACACCGCCGTCGACGCCGGTTGGTGGCCCTGGGCTCTCGGCGTAGCCGCTGTCGTGCTGATCCTGCTGGGTCTGTGGTGGTTGCTCGCGCACCTGCCGCGCCGATCGGTCGGGACCGTGGCCTTCGGATCCACGTCGGCCGACGTCACGAACGTGGACGGAGAGCAGGTCGACGGCAGGCTCAGCGTCGACCTCGGCACCGCCGCCCGTAGTGCAGCCAAGTCGCTGGCAGGTCACGATGGAATCGTCTCGGCCTCCGGTCGCTCTGTCTCGGACAGGGGGCAGCGCGTGGTCGAGATCGTCGCGACGCTCGACCCAGCCGTAACGTCCCTCGAGCAGGTCTCCGACGCCGCAGCACGGACCCGTGACGACATCGTGACCTCACTCGACGGAACTCCAGCCAAGGTGCGAATTCTGTTGCAGTGCGGCAAGTCTCGCAAGCAGTCGGCGCGCGTCAGCTGACTCCGGAGAACTCGATCTCCCCGATCAGACCGTGGTGGTCCGATCCCGGGAGGTCGATTCTTTCCAGTGATCGGGCGTGCCCGGAATTGGTGAGAATATGGTCGATGCCGACGACGGCCGGAGTGCCCTTGTCCGTGGGATAGGTCGGTATCAGCCCCATCCCCAATTGTGCTGCAGCGTCGGAATATCCGGCATCGAGTAGGTTCCTGAACTTCTTGTGCGAATACGTGGTGTTGAAATCACCGCTGACAATGACGGGACCGCTCGCAGACACCGCCTCGAGATCGCTACGGAGCGTGTCCAATTCGGCAGTCCAGATATCGGCCGGGGTGACGTATGCGGGGCCGGGATGGACGGCCAGCAGCGTCACTGGCTCCGATCCGGGAACGTCGACGGAGGTGGCCAGGTTCACCGGCCCGAAGCCATCCAGTTCGCGGTTGTCGGACAGCGGTGTGCGACTGTAGATTCCGGCACCTCCACCACCCGTCGGCAACGCTCGCAGGTAGCTGTACGGAAAGAGTTGCTCCATGCCGGCATCCCGCAGCCCGAGCACCGACGCATCGGTCAGCTCTTGGATCGTCACGACGTCGACGGCATTGTCGCGTGCCGATCCGACGACGACCGACGGATCGGCGCTGCCCACCATCAGGTTGGCCTGCATCACCCGCAGCCGGACGGCATTGCCGCTCGCGTCGTCCTGGGATGCCGCGTCGGCCACGTACAGAGGTGCGTACGCCACAGCGGCTGCTGCCAACACGACCGCCGACACCGCCGCCAGAATCCATTGCCTACCGATCAGCGCGACGACGGCACCGACCACGACAGCGACGAGCATCAGGGGAACGAACGATGCCAGCGCGATCAGAACGTTGATGCGGGTGTCGGTGTAGTACGCCCCCATCGCGACGAGTCCGGTGACGATGCCCAGCGTCGCGATCGTTCCGGTGAGAATCCGTACCCAGGTTCGCTGCATCGCACCGAGAGTAGCTACGCCCTGACGCCGACGGTCAATGCTCGGACGGTTGTCCAGGTCAGAGACATCAAGCCCCGTACAGCCGCGAACGAGAACGCCGTCGACCACACCGTTCTGGTCGCGGGTTCGGCAACAGGAAGGCCGGCAAAGCGATCGGCCAGCCAATCGAGGGTCAGGGGCGCACTGAGCGGATGCAGCGACAGGTGCTCGCTCAATCGATCTCGCAGGTAGGTGACGTGTGCGCCGGCTTCGAGATACCGATCGACCTGGCCGTCGACGTCGTCGACGGCAATGATCTGGTCGTGCACGGCCTGCACGACCAGCAGCGGCACCGACGGAGCAGTGCGACCGGGCTGGATGTCCTGGAACACCTGCACGATCTCGGGTAGGGCGAGTAGGTCGGCGAGCGGAATGTCGATGTAGTTGTCGAGATCGTGCCGGGCAAGCCGTCTGACGGCGCGAACGGTCGTCATCGATTCGACGGAATCGAGAATGCGCATTCCGTCCTCGCTGACGTACTGACGCACCACACGATCGAGATCGGGGTAGGTGCGTCGCAGTCCCGCGACAACAAGCGTCGGCAGAGCCGCGTGCAGCGTCGCGTTGAGCCTGGTGAACGCAGAACCCGGATCGCCGACGGGGGAGCCGAGGGCGGCACCGACGAGCTCGATCTCCGGTGCGTATTCGGGGGCCATCTCCGCGGCCCACGACGTCGCGAGCCCGCCGCCCGAATATCCCCACAATGCGACGGGTGTGCTCTCGTGCAGTTCCAACGACTCGAACGACAGCGCCGCGCGGATCGCGTCGAGTGTGCAGAATCCTGGTTCCTGCGGCGACCCCCAATGTCCGTCCGGTCCCTCGTGGTCGGGGATCGAGATGGTCCATCCGCGGCGCAGGGCATGCAGAACCAGCAGAAACTCGAACTGAGGAACTGCGCCGAGGGCCTTCGAGCCGCGTCGAAGCGCGTAGGACGGAAAGCACGAGGACGCGACGCCGTCGATGGCGCACTGGTACGAGAGCAACACCGGTTCGGCATTCTGCGGCCGCAGCACCGTCGTCACACTGGCCTGCGGTACACCGCCAAGATCAGCGGTGCGGTACAGCAGCTGCCATGCGTCGACTCGCTGTCGCACGTGGCCGAACATCGCGACCTCGACAGGCCTCACCTTGAGAATCGTCCCCGGTAGAGCTGCTTCGTAACCCTCGGGCGCGGCGTAGAACGGGTCGTTCTCAGGCCTGGTTGCATCCTCGCAGCTCGGCCATGGTTCCACCGGCCAGGACTGTTCGTCCGCCATCGATCTGTCGACGCTCATATCCCACCGCTTCTTGTCCGAGTCTCTTCGTCACACTAACTTGCCCTGAACGGCCCCGTTTCATGCAGCCTGCTGCCAGTTGGTGATCAGAACGTCGGTCGCGTAGCTCAGGTCGAGGCCTTCCCCGCCCCAGTTCGGGACAATGGCGTCGGGTTCGATGTGCTGATATTGCCGCCGGAGGACCTCCGTGTCTCTGGACAGCGCCGGCGCATGAACCATCTCTGCTCCCGATGGGTGCCGGAACGTGAATCGTTGGTGGCCGAGGGATTCGATGAGGAAGTAGCCGTCGTGCAGTGCTCGATGGTGTTCGCCGCACAGCAGGACCAAGTTGTCGAGCGAGGTCGCGCCTCCCCGCGAGCGGTAGGTGACGTGGTGAGCATGCAGAAATCGGGTGCGCCTGCACCCGGGCACCGAGCAGCATCGATCGCGAATGATCAACTGACGCAACTGGGTTCGACTCGGAGCTTTGGCCGTGGTACTCCACCGCACAGTTTTTCCCAACCGGCCGTGACCGACGACTCGCATGACCGACGAACACAACACCTGAGCGAGAGTTTCGTCGTCCAGACCAGGTCCGTCGTCGAAATGAGCATGATCGCACCCTGCTTCGGTGCTGTCTCCGAGGTGGACCAACACGTCCGCGGCAGGTGAGACGACCGGAGAATCGATGGCGTCACACACCATCTCCGCCATTGCGACGAGCGCAGGAACGGGGTTCGGCGGTGCCGGGGCCGACCGGTCACCCTCGGATTCCACCTCCGTGCGAGTGCGCTCGTACTCGGCCCTGGTCACGGCGGCCAGAAATCGCTTGCCGTCCTCGGGCCGAAAGCGCGCCGTCACCACGAGCGAGCCGTCCTCGTCGTCCCAGCGCCACCGTCCCACACACGGATCGAGGTCGACACCGTTGCCCCTGGTCGGCCGCATCGCCTTCTTCAGACCACGGCAGAGACGTTCTATGTGCGCGGCGGGTGCATCGAGCGCCTTCTGCAACAGTGACGCTTCGTTGTCGGCTGTTGCGACACGGGTCATCGCGCGCACCTTCGAATACGACACCGCGCCGCTCAGGTACGCAGAGGTGATCAGGGGCAGCTCTCGCATCGCCTTGGCCACCCGTACCTGCTCACGGGCAGTGTGCAGATCGACTCCCGCGCGCCAGGACAACCAGTGCGCACAGGACCTCGTCTCCCACGCGGCCCACCCGCGTCGAGCATCGAACTCACCGACCAGGATCAGATACTGCGCAGATGCAGCCGCGATCTGGCCCGCCAGCGCGCATATCTCCGTCTCGATGTCTGCAGTCTCGACCATGAATGCCCCCACTCGTCGAATGTATGTTCGGCGACAGTACGACGAGGCACCGACAAGAACGGCGGGAGACCGACGCACCCGTCCCCGCGGGGACGTCGTCGGGGTTGCTTTCTCGCCCACGGGCCCGATACTGAGCATCAGATGCTGGATCCGACGGAAAGTGGGTGTGGCCATGAGCGGTTCGGACACCTGGGGCATCCCCAGCACAGACTTTCTCCGCTGGTACCTGCTCGCGGCAGTTCTCGCGATACTCCTGACGATGGCGGGGAACTGGATAGCCGCTCACCGATCGACCCCGGTGACGTCGGCAGGCCGCGTGCTCACACCACCCGAAGTAGGTGTGCTCACCAGCGACTCTCAGGCAGTGATGGCATCGTTGGCCATACTTCGCGGTGCCGAGATCATCGACTCGCAAGGAAGAAAGCGCCGCGAGCTGAGCGCCATCGAGCGGTCACAGCTGGACTGGTTCACCCGCACCGTTCTCGAACGCCTCGGTAGCGGTAAAGCACCCCTGGTTCGCTCCCGACTGGTGGCGAACATGTCGGGCACATGCGCGCAACTGCGGAGCACTCTCGTCGACGAGGGTCTGCTGCACGGCGCACGCGGCTCCGCTGTCACACGGGTATTCCCGGTGGTCTTCGTCATCGCAGTCGGAATTGCCCGCATCGTCGCCGGCACCGCGAACGGCAAGCCCGTCTGGTTTCTCGTCGCGATCGTGTTCGTCCTGTTCGCGGCCGTGCCGGTTCTGCTTCGTCGACGCCGTCGGACAGCCGCGGGAGATACCGAACTACGCCGGCTCCGCGCCGAGAACGATTACCTCTCACCCCGCGCGCGACCGTCCTTCACCGCATACGGGCCGACTCGCGCTGGAATGTCGGCAGCCATCTTCGGAGCAGGCGCCCTGCTGATGCTCGATCCAGCGATGGCCGGTGCGCTCAGCTACGGCACCGCTCAGGCCGGTGGGGCCGCGTCGTTCGGCTTCGGCGGCGACAGCGGTGGCAGCGGAGGCGACGGCGGCAGCAGCAGTTGCGGTGGCGGCGGTGGGGGATGCGGCGGCGGAGGTTGTGGAGGTTGAACGTCGACGCAGTGCCCGTGGGGCTCGGAATCGGTTGGCGCTCGGAGATATCCGGCATCGTCTCGGAACTGCCGGGGCTGGCGTTCTGCGAGGTCATCGCCGAATCGATCGGTGAGCAGGCACCCGATCGCCTCGTCGCATTGGGAGTTCCCGTCGTCGCGCACGGAATCTCGTTGTCGTTGGGCGGTGCGGAGCCGGTGGAGCAGCACCGTATCGACCGACTGGCACGAGTCGCCTCGATGCTCGGATCCCCACTGGTGAGCGAGCACATCGCCTTCGTCCGCGCCGACGGCATCGAGGCCGGTCATCTGCTTCCGGTGCCGCGCACCCACGAAGCCCTGACGGCGCTCGCGCGAAACATCGCACGAACGCAGGATGTTGTGCCGGTTCCACTGGCGGTGGAAAACATTGCAGCCCTGTTCGATTGGCCGGAAGACCAGTTGACCGAGAGTGAGTTCCTGGCAGAACTCGTCGAGCGGACCGGCGTGAGCCTGGTGCTCGACATCGCCAACGTGTACGCGAACGCACTCAATCGGGGCCGCGACCCGTGGACCGAACTCGAACGCCTGCCGCTGGATCGAATTGCTTACTGCCACATCGCCGGTGGCACGGTCCGCGGCGGCATCTATCACGACACCCACACTGAGCCGGTGCCCGACGAAGTCCTCGAACTACTACGAACCTTTGCGACGGCTGGGCATCGCACGCCCCTGATGCTCGAACGCGACGGTCACTATCCACCCGAGGCCGAGCTTCTCGCAGAACTGGATTCGATCGCGGATGCCGCGGGACTCGATCGCATCACCGGGGTACGGACGTCCGGGTACACGAGGTGAACGACGACCTGGCTCGCCGTCAAGAAGAGTTGGTGCGCGCTCTCGTGGCAGGTGGGCCACTGCCCGCCGAATTCGATTCTGCGACAGTGGACACTGTCCGAGCGGCTTTGCTGAACAAGCGAGCGGCCGAGATCGCGGCACGCTATCCGGCACTGCCCTCGGCGTTGGGCGACCGATACGAAATGCTGTTCCGCCGATGGGCGTCGAGCCGCCCCAAGGTGTCGACGGCCGAGGATGCCGAGGCCTTCTACCGAGCCATGGAACAGGAAGGGGAACTCGCCGCCACACATCCGGGACGGGTCGGGCAGCGAATGCCATACATGGCCGACGCACCCAACCCGCTCGCGCGCTTTCGCAGTCCGCTGCGCAGCACGTGGTTGACGTCGGTGTTCGGCGCGGTGCTGCTCGTTGCGCTGCCGATCGTGATTCTGACGGGCCTGCTGTCCTACAGTGCCTACGGGCCGCAATTCGGCCAAGCCAGACCAGGTGCCGTCGGGTGGTTGCGTTTACCGTTCTTCGACTGGCCGACGAACCCGGCCTGGCTGTACCAGCTGACGCAGGGCCTGCACGTCGGGCTGGGCCTGATCATCGTCCCGCTCGTGATCGCCAAGCTCTGGTCGGTGATGCCCAAGCTCGTCGAACTGCCGCCGGTGCGGTCGCCGGCACATGCACTCGAGCGACTGTCGCTGCTGGCACTCGTCGGAGGTCTGCTGTTCGAGATCGTGACCGGCGTGCTGAACATCCAGTACGACTACGTGTTCGGCTTCGACTTCTACGCCGCTCACTACTTCGGTGCCTGGGTTTTCATCGCCGGATTCCTGGTGCACCTCGGCCTCAAGGTGCCGCTGATGTGGCGGACCCTTCGATCGGAATCGTTGATGGACGTCCTGCGCGCCCGCAACGAAGCGCCGAGCCGGCCACACCAGACCATGAGCCGACGCGGTGCGCTCGGATTGGTCGCCGCCGGAATGGGTTTCGTGGCCGTGTTGACGGTGGGGCAGACCGTCGGCGGCGTCCTACGCAAGGCAGCAATTCTCCTTCCGCGGGGACGTTCGTACGGCGACGGGCCCAACGACTTTCAGATCAATCGCACTGCCGAGGCGGCCGGGGTCACCGAAGAACAGACGGGCGCAGACTGGACACTGTCCGTCGAAAGTACTTCGGAGAACATGGAACCGGTGGTTCTCTCCCGCGGCAGGCTGCTGTCGATGACTCAGCACACCGCCGAACTTCCCATCGCCTGTGTCGAAGGATGGTCGACCACGCAGAGTTGGACGGGCGTTCCGTTGGCCGAACTCGCAGCATTGGCAGGTGTACCCGCACCCAGGTCCGCGGAAGTCATCTCGATAGAACAGGGTGGCCCATTCGGTCGTGCTGTGCTGCAGGGTAATCAAGCGCTCCATCCCGATTCACTGTTGGCATTGAAAGTCAACGGCGTCGATCTCTCGCTCGATCACGGCTACCCGGCACGCGTCATCGTTCCCGCGCTTCCCGGTGTGCACAACACCAAGTGGGTGGCGCGCATCGTGTTCCGTTCGTGACTTTGCAAAACCGCCCGGATGGTCGAGAATCTTTCATCGGTGGCCCGCGGGGCTGCCGACGAAGGAATGCTCCTTCGCCTGGACGAGTCCAAAAGGTCATGCCACGATGCACGCACTATCTCGAGGCCTTCTCGCCGCGGGTGCAGCCCTCACGCTGATGCTCGCCGCGGGCTGTTCGTCGTCCGACGCCGGCACCGCCGTTGCCGCAGACACCACCGCCTCCAGCAGCTCCGCAGCCCCCACCACCACCGACAACGTGTCCGGACAGGAAGGCATCGACGCCGGTGGCTCCACCGACATCGACGTCGAGATCGGCCAGTGCGTCAAGCTCGGTGGCACGATGACGGCCGCCGAAATCGACAACGCCGAATGCGGCAGCATGGAGTCCAACTACAAGGTCATCGCCAAAGCCGCAGAGAACGAGCAGTGCCCCACCGACGTCAACCAGACGTACTACGAGACTCTGAACGGTGTCGAGCAGGGCGCACTGTGCCTCGACGTCGACTGGGTGATCGACGGCTGCATGAGCGTGCCGAGTACCGGAATGGACGAGCCCGCCCGAGTCGATTGCGCAGACCCCAGCGCGACGAGCGTCGAGAAGGTCACCGAGATCAAGACCGGTACCGCGGACCCCAACGACTGCCCCGAAGGCGGATTCGCCTACGAAGCACGGCAATTCGTCGTCTGCACCACGACGGTGGCCTAGCCTCGAGTCGCCGTCATCATCTGCGTGACGTACCGATAATCCAGGTGGCCGTGGCTGTCGATAGCCGCATGAACCGCTCGGAGCACTTCCTGCCGACGTGTGTCGGTGAGAATCAGGTGACTCGAGTACGTCGCGGCCATCGCGCAGAATTCGTCTGCGGAGTAACGCTGAACCCACTCGTACGTCGACGTGGACCAGGGGCCGAAGCCGGCCGCGCGGGGTACCGCGGTCTCGGATTGCACGCCGAGGGAGTGCGCCAACAGCGGTGCGGCGTCCGGCTCGGTGGCGATGTACGCAGCCCGTACCGACTCCCACACCGGTCCGTCGAGCTGACCGGGCATGTTCCACCACAACCGAAGTGATCCCCCGGGGACCAACGCACGAGCCGCCACCGCGGCTCCTCGATCGGGGTCCACCCAGTGCCACGCTTGAGCGGCCACGACGACATCGAACGATGACGGCGCGCAGACGAAATCCTCGAACCGGGAGACCTGAACATCGACGTCCATGTTCTCGGTGCGGCGTCGGATCACCTCGGCCATACCCGAATCCGGCTCGACGGCAACCACCGAAGCGCCGCGTTCGGCCAACGCGACGGTGGCTTTTCCGGTGCCGGCTCCCGCTTCCAACACGCGGGTCGCACCGCCGGCAAGAACATCCGTGTACAGCGCCGCCGGGTATCCAGGGCGAGCCCGGTCGTACTCCTCGGCGACTCTGCCGAAGCTCAATCCGCGGGGTCGTTCCGGCTCGTCCGTCACGTTAGCCAGAGTACCGATTATTCGGGACTACCGATGTTCGGCCGATTCCAGTTGCGACCGCAATGTGGACTCGGTGTGCCGAATCGCCTGCCCGACGACGGGCTCCACGACGGCCCCGAGAACTTTGCCGGCGATGCCCCCGGGCAGGCTGTAACGGAAGATGACATCGAGGCGGGTCCGGCCCTCATCCAGGTCCGTGAAAGACCAGGTCGATGAGTTGGACAGGCCTTCGACCGATTCGAGCGTGAGTCGCTCGTTCTCGATCCATTCGGTGACGCGCACGATCGAATTCAATGACTTGGGGCCGATCTGCATGGTTGCGTCGTACGTCGCCCCGAGACCGGAGGTGGTCTCACTCCTCGGCTCGAACCGCGTGATCCCGAACATCCACCGCGGGACGTTTCGATAGTCGTCGAGGTAGGCGAAAGCCGCGTCGCGGGGTGTCGACGCGACCGCCGAATGGTTTATCTCACGCATTCCACCGACACTAATACACGCGACGGCGTGTTACACATAGATTGACGTCGGCTTCTACCGGCGGACGTAGCCCGCCTGCTTGTCCACCACATTGACCAGGGACTCGTTCCGCCGATACCTATCGAGATTGTCCTCGAACAGCGTCCACAGCCGATCGGCGAAGTCGTCGGCGTCACCGGCCAGATGCGCCGTCAGAATTACGTTGTCGAGCTCCCACAGCGGACTCGACGCCGGAAGTGGCTCGACCTCGAAGACATCCAACACAGCCCATCCGATCGCCCCGGAATCCAACGCCTCACACAAGGCCTGTTCGTCGACAACGGGCCCACGAGCGATGTTGACCAGCCCCGCGTCGTGACGCATTGCCCCGAGGACCTCCGCATCCACGAGACCGCGAGTCTTTTCGGTCAGCGGCGCTGCCAGCACCACCACGTCGTATTCACCTGCGTAGGCGGGTAACTCGTCCACCGAACGAATTCTCTCGAACTCCGCATCGCCCGGTCGCTCGGATGTGCCGGCCGCCTCGACACGCATGCCGAGTGCACCGAGAACGCGACCGATGGCGCGGCCGATCGAACCCGGACCGACGACCAGCACCCTTCGATTGTGGATTCCACTGGTGAGGCGATGCTCCCAGACCCGTTCGCGTTGCCGCCGAAGCGCTTCGGGCAGCTTCTTCATCGACGCCAGAACGCCCGCAGCGACGTACTCGGCGATCGCACGGTCGAGAATGCCGCCGGAGTTGGTCAGTACCCACGGACTGTCCCGCAGCACCGGATCCAGCACCCGATCGACCCCGGCGCTCGACACATGAATCCAGCGAAGCTTGTCGGCGTGCGGCCACACATTCTGCAGGTCGACTGCCTCGAACGTGCGAAACAGTAGAACCTCCGCCCACGACACCGCATCGACGAGTTCGGGGATCGTGCAGCTCCGGAAGTGGACTCCGCCAATCGACGGGAAGGCCTTTCGGTCCGAATCACTCTCGACCACGAGCACATTGATCACGGGACAAAGATAGCCTCTGGTCCATGAGCGAGAATCGGGACCGGATGTTGCGCGGCGAACTCTATCGAGACAATGATCCCGACTTGGTGGCGTCTCGGGTGTCGTGTGGAAAGCTGCTCGACAGATTCAACGCAACCGAGGCAGACCAGGACGCAGAAAGACGTGAACTGCTCGGCGACCTACTCGGTTCCATCGGAGCGGACTCGTGGATCATGCCACGATTCCAATGCGACTACGGCACATACATTTCCATCGGGTCCAACAGCTTTCTGAACTACGACGCTATTCTGTTGGACTGTGCACCGATCACGATCGGGAACGACGTCTCGATCGGTCCACGGGCCCAGCTACTGACGGCGCTGCATCCCATGGAGGACCACGATGCTCGTCGATCTCGTTGGGAGAGCGCCTTTCCCATCACTATCGGAGACAATGTCTGGCTCGGCGGAGGCGTCATCGTCTGTCCCGGAGTGACGATCGGAGAGAACTCGGTGATCGGAGCCGGAAGTGTCGTCACCCGCGACGTACCGCCGCATACGTTCGCTGCAGGGAACCCGTGTCGGGCGATCCGCGCACTACCGTGAGATCACCGAGTTCAGGATTCTGTCGGAGTCACGAACCAGCGTGCCGACTGCCATTCGCGCGCCCCACCACATCCCCAGCCAGCCGATCGCTACGGCCACCAGGATGGACAGATACGCCCACGCTCCCGGAAGGAGCAGTGCGAGAAGCAGTGCGGGCACGACCGACACGGCCAGGACCACTATCCCGAGGATGAGGAATACGAATGCATTTCCGGTGAACGACCCCCGTGTGTTCATCGAGAACGACTTCGTAGCTTCGGGCACCGGGTAGGCACCGCGTACGGAGTTCACGGCGGTCAGACCGGCGCTGACTCCGAGCATCGAGATCGTCACGGCGACAGGGATCTCCCATCGGTCGAGCCCTAGATCTCCGAACACTCGAACCACCAGGACCGGCACGATCGCGAAGGGAGTAGCGACCAGCAACCACGCGATCTGCCGACCACGGATGTCGTCGGGGAGAGCCTCCGGAATCATCACCAGGTGCCACATCGAACCACCGTCGAGACCGTACGAATTCGATCCCGCACCCATCGCCATGAAGATCGCGATCCACGCACCCCAGGCTGCGCTGAACGGAATCGAGTCGGTCACCAGCGGGCCGATGCCGGCCAGCACTGCGAAAATCAGCACCGACAGCAGCTGACTCCGACGACGCATGTCACCGCGCCACAGAGACAGCTCTCGCGTCACTACCGCGCCGACGCGCGTTGCCCGCCACCCTGTTGCACCGTCGCGGCCCTTCTCTGCAGTCTGCTTACGGGTCGATCCCGACGACGTCGAGACTCGCCCCTCGAAGTGGCGTAGAACCAGTCGCTGCCAGGCCCACACCAGTGTGACGTCCAGCAGCAGCAATCCCACCACCGCGCCGATCGCCAACAGCCAATTGCCCTCCAGCACAGCATCGACGCCGGTGATACCCCAGCCGAAGGGAATCGAATGGGCCAGTGTCAGCGGCCACGTCACCTCACCCGACAGCACACGATCCAGATTCTGCGTGATGGGGAACTGCAGGAAGTACAGGCCTCCGAAGACAGCGCCGAACGCCAGCAACGCGAACTCGCGGCTGCGGCGACTCTTGAGTAGTTGCGACATGGCCAGCGTCACCACCCGTGACAGCGTCACGAAGAACACCACCGTCGCGGGCCAGGCCACCAGAGCCAGAGGCACTGCTGCGACCGACCGGGACGCAGCGTAAATCGGAATGGACGCCGCCGCAACGATCGTCAGCGGAACCACCATGCCGATCACCGACGTGGTCAGCAGTGCACGGGCCAGTCGCGCAGGATCGACGGACAGCAATTGGAAGTGGCGGGGCTGGATGTTGTCGTCGGAGATACCCGACAGCACCGGGAAGAGCACCCAACTCAGGCCCGTCAGGGTCAGTCCGAGGCTTGCGGTGCCGCCCACCAATACCTGCGATGCGTCGGTTCGGGCCGCCATCACGCATGCGAGAACCGCGAGGGCCAGCCCCAGCAACCCGAACACGGTCTTGACCACTGCTTGTCCGCCCTTGAACTGCCTGCGGTAGAGCGTGATTCGCATCTGCAGGACGGTGCGACCGACCGACTTCACGAGCGCATCCAGGACAAGCCGTCCGGGTTCTGGTCTCGGGATCCGACGAGGCGCACGAAGGCGTCGTCGAGGGTGCCACCGGCGCGGACGTCGTCGACCGTTCCCGCCGCCACGACTCGACCGCCGGTGATGACACCGACGTGGGAGCACAGCCGTTCCACGAGGGCCATGACGTGACTGGACAGGATCACCGAGCCACCGGAGCGAACGAACTGAATCAGGATGTTGCGGATCGTCGTGGACGAGATGGGATCGACGGCTTCGAAGGGCTCGTCCAACACCAAGAGGCGAGGCCCGTGCAACAGCGCCGAGGCCAATCCGATCTTCTTGGTCATTCCGGCGGAATAGTCGGCGATGACGGTTCCGCCTGCATCGGCGAGACCCAACGCGTTCAGCAGCTCGTCGCGACGCTGCGCGATGACGTCCTCCGGCATCGCGCGCAGTCGACCCATATAGGTCAGGAGCTCGTGGCCGGTGAACTGGGAAGGCAATGCCAGTCCGTCGGGTAGCACGCCGAGCAGCTCCTTCGCCGCGATCGGATCGGCCCAGACGTCACGCCCGAAAACGAGGCTTCGGCCGTACTGCGGTCTGAGCAGCCCGACCGCCATGGACAGACAGGTCGTCTTACCAGCACCGTTGGGGCCGACCAACCCGAACATCGACCCGGGCGGAACCATCAACGACAGGTCGTCGACCGCAATCTTGGGGCCAAAGGCCATGCACATGTGCTCGAGCAGCAAAGCGGGAGGATTCGTTTGCACGGGTAACAGACTAGCCGGTATGGGCGGTTTCGTCATGCGCTGCGAACCGACTGCACCGGTACCATCTGGGCATGAATCGCACCGCAGTGGTCACCGGAGCTTCGTCGGGCATCGGAAGGGCCGTCGCGTCGGCGCTGGTCGCCCGCGGCTACCGAGTTATCGGCACTTCTCGGAATCCGGATTCGATGACCTCCGATCAACGGGCAGCAGGCGTCGAGTACCGCGCTCTCGATCTCACCGATTCCGCGTCGATCACCGCATTCGTGACCGAGCTCGGTGCCGTCGATGTTCTGGTCAACAATGCCGGAGAGAGCCAGTCCGGGCCCTTCGAGGAACTGCCGACCGACGCCATCGAGCGATTGTTCCAATTGAACGTCTTCGGCGCAGTGACGCTGTCGCAGAACGTCATTCCCGGCATGCGTGAGCGCGGGTACGGCCGCATCGTCATGGTCGGGTCGATGCTGGCGAGCTTTCCGCTCGCCTACCGCTCCTCGTACGCGTCGACGAAAGCAGCCATCAAGGGCTTCTCCGACGCCGCGCGGCTGGAACTCTCTCCGTTCGGCGTCTGGATGACCACCGTCGAACCGGGATCGATCAACACCGGAATCAGCGAACGACGCACCAAGTACATCGCAGCGGATTCGGTCCACCGAGACGACTTCCACACAGCGATCTCGTCACTGGATCGTAAGGAGGGAACCGGAATCTCCGCCGAGGACGTCGCCGAAGTAGTACTGAAGGCCATCGAGGCCGACAAGCCGAAACCCTTGTACGCCAGAGGAAGCAACGCACCGGTCGTGTTTCTGGCGCGACGGTTGCTGCCGGCGACATTCATGGAGAAGACGATTGCGAAGATGTTCGGGCTGAAGAGATAGTTTGAACCCCTGACCTGGTGGAATACAGCCGGGTGATAGAAACTCTGGGCCTGGTCCTGGCTGCTACGGGTCTGATCGTCGCCGCGCAGGTGATCTCGAATAAGACGGCGCTGCCCGCGGCAGCGTTGTTGACCTTGGCCGGCCTGGCCGTCTCGGCGTCGGCGTTGCCCGACATCGTTCTCGACCCCGAAGTCGTGCTTACTCTGGTGATTCCGCCGCTGCTCTACAGCGCCGCGCTGAACTCCTCGTTGATTGCGATCCGCCGCAACGTCTGGACGATCCTGAGTCTGTCGGTCGCCCTCGTGGTGGCCACGGCTGCCCTCGTGGGCGTCGGCATGTGGTTGCTCGTTCCGGGCATCACCCTGGCCGCCGGTATGGCGCTCGGTGCCGCGGTTGCGCCGCCGGACCCGGTCGCCGCCCTTGCGGTGGGTCGTCGCGCCGGTATCCCACCGAAACTCGTCACCCTCATCGAAGGTGAGGGACTGCTGAACGACGCGACGGCGCTGACGATGCTGACCGTTGCGATCGCCGCGATATCCAGTCAGGACATGACCTTCGTCCACGCGGGTGGGTTGTTCGTGTTGGCGGCGGCCGGCGGAATCGTCGTCGGATTGGTCGTCGCCCTGCTGATTCGCCTCGTACAGCGCTACGTTCACGATTCGCTGCTGCTCAACATCGTGTCGCTGGCGACGCCGTTCGTGGCGTACCTGGCGGCAGAGGAAGTTCACGCCTCGGGTGTTCTCGCCGTGGTCGTCGCGGCTCTGGTGATCGGGCACCACACCCGCCACGCCATCTCCGGGGCCAGCCGACTGCAGACCAGCGCCGTGTGGCGACTGATAGATCTGCTGCTCGAGGGCTTCGTATTTCTGCTCATCGGTGAGCAACTGCCCACCGTGGTCGGCGGCCTCTCGGCCTACTCGGGAACGACCATCGCTCTCGCGGTCACGGTCACTCTGGCCGGCGTGCTCCTACTGCGTCCGCTGTGGTTGCTCACGACCGGGCTGTCCCCACGCGAGGCGGTGGTGATGAGCTGGGCCGGCACCCGCGGCGTCATCACCGTCGCCGCGGTGTTCACGCTCCCTCTGACGATCGACTCGGGCGAGCCGTTCGAGAGCCGAGACCTGTTGCTGTTCTGCGCATTTCTCGTCGTGCTGGTGACGGTCGTTGGACAGGGCCTCACGTTCGCTCCACTGGTCCGCAAGCTGAACGTCGTCGCGGACCCCGCCGCAGAGGCGCGTCTGCGAAACGAAGCACGTGAGGGATCGGCCAAAGCTGCACTGTCACAGCTCGATCGCATCGCCGACGAAGAGAACCTCGACGACGAAGGCCGGGAGATCCTGCGGAGCGAACTCGAGCATCGCATCGACCGGTACCACCGTCGACTCGATCATCTCGACGAGACGGACGTCGGCGACGCGGTCATCTCACCGGAACAGATTGCCGCGATGAGTACGCGCCGCCGAATCCTCGATGTGGAGCGAGAGGAGTTGCTCTGCTGGCGCGATGCCGGCCGGCTACCGGACAACAGCATGCGCAGCCTCGAACACGAACTCGACCACGAGGAGCATTCGTTCCGCCCACACCGAGAGACCGATTAACCGGCGATCGCGGCGTGCATCTCCCAGACGATCACTTCGGCGCCACTGGAAGTGCTCAGTTTCTGACCGCCGCCTCCGCTGACGCGCACGGCGTCGCCCTGCGCGAGGGGTCCGACTCCCTCGAGCATCGTCTCACCCTCGGCCACGAAGATATGCACGAACGGTGCATCGGGAATCTGCACCGGAGCCTGCCCGGGCTGTAGGCGCGCCACGTGCATGGCGGCGTACTTGTTCTTGATGCGAATGGCGGCGTGATCAGCGTGGTCGGGCATGCCGGATGCGACGGGAACCAGTCCACCGCTGAGCAATTCGTTGTCGATCTCGAGCTGTTCGTAGCCCGGGGCGATGCCCTGCTCGTCGGGCACGACCCACATCTGGACGAAGCGAACAGGATCGCCGTGCTTGCCCGAGTACGAGCCGGCAGTATCGCCGAGTCGCCACGAATCGTTCTTCTCCGAGTGGAGAATTCCGGTGCCCGCACTCATGCGTTGCGCGAGGCCGGGGTAGATGACTCCGGAGTGGCCCATCGAATCCTGGTGCACCAGCGATCCCTGCAGAACCCAGGTGATGATCTCCATGTCGCGGTGCGGGTGGGTATCGAATCCCATTCCCGGGGTGACGATGTCGTCGTTGTTGACCATGAGGACGCCGTGGTGGGTGTTACCGCGATCGAAGTGGTTGCCGAACGAGAAGGAATGCTTGGAGTCCAGCCAGCCGATCTTGGTCTTGAATCGGTCGTCGGCGCGGCGGAGGTCGAGTGTGGTTGCTGCAGAGGTCATGTCATTGCCTCGAATCTCGAAAGTAGGTGTGTTCTCAGAGAACGTGCGAGCCGTACATCTCACCGAGCGGATCGGCGATCAGTTCGAGCCGTGCGCCGTCGGGATCGCGGAAGTAGAGCGAGACCTCGCTGTGCTCGATCAATTCGATTCCCGCGTCGATCAGCTTGGTGCGCAGGTGCTCCCAGCGGGTGGGCTCGACACTGATGGCCACGTGATGCAGGCCGCCCAGCACCTCCGCGTACGGACCGACGTCGAGTCCGGGGAAGTCGAAGAAGGCCAGCAGGTTGCTGTTGCCGATGTCGAAGAAGAAGTGCGACGAACCCGGGTAGTCACGGTTCTCGATGAGCTCGGTCAGGGGAAACTCGAGCAGGTCTTGATAGAACCGCACGGTCGCCTCGACATCGCTGCTGACCAGTGCCGTGTGATGGAGTCCGCGGGCAGACGACGCCGGACGCTCACCTGCAGGCTTCATGTACTGCTGACGGATGCGGTCCCGCTGCTCGGCGTGCTCCTGCGCGCGGCGTGTCTCGTCTGCAGTCAGTTCGTTGGTTTCGGTCATCGCTTCGGCCTCCGGTCAGGTAGTTGCTTCGTCAACTACCGAGAACAGTACACCGGTTAGTTGCGTTGTCAACTAGCATGGGGGCATGGACTCACCACGGTGGCTCGGTGCCGACGAACAGCAGGCCTGGCGCGCATACCTCGATGCGACGCGGCTGCTGCTTCGCGACCTCGACAATCAACTCACACGCGACTCCGGGATCTCCTTCACCGACTTCGAGCTGTTGGTCGTACTGTCCGAGGCACCCGACCGTCGCCGACGAATGAGCGAACTGGCCGACGCCGTCACCACGACTCGTAGCGGCGTCACCAGAGCCATCAGCCGACTCGTCGACAACGGCTGGGTCACACGCGTCAAATGCGACGACGACAAGCGCGGAATGTCCGCCGAACTCACCGAAGCGGGCATGAACACGCTCGCCGCCGCCAGCCCGGGACACGTCGAGGCAGTACGAGAGAAAATGTTCGATCTGGTGGACCCGAACGATCTCGCGGCTCTGACGCGGACTTTCACGGCGATGCGGAACCACGCATCGTGACCGTGACTCACATACCCGGTGCGCAACGCCATCACTGGTGGAACGAATGGCTCGATTCCAAGCAGTCGTTTCCCGCCACCGGCAATTACGACCTGGCGGCCAATGCGCACGGGCTACTGATGGTGCACAACGAGGACACGGTGTTTCCCGGCGAAGGGTTCGACTCCCATCAGCACGAGAACATGGAGATCGTCACGTGGGTGTTGGAAGGGACGCTGAAACATACTGACTCCGAGGGTAATTCGGGGCTGATCTACCCCGGCCTCGTTCAACGCATGAGTGCCGGAACCGGAATTCGGCACACCGAGACCAATGCATCGAGCCGGTCCAGCCGAGAAAAGCTGCGCGTGGTGCAGATGTGGATCCCACCCGACACCGATGGAACCGATCCCTCCTACGAAGAGCTGGACGTACAGGACCAGCTGGCGAACGGCGAGCTGGTTCCGGTGGCGTCCGGCATGCCGGGCCGCGGCGGCGTTCGGATCGGCAACCGCTACGCGACGCTGCATGCCGCCCGACTCGCACCGGGGGAGTCCGTCACCGTCCCTGACGCGCCGTACGGTCACGTCTTCGTCGCCGACGGTTCCGCAGTGTTCGAGACCGTCGGAGACGTTGCCCAGGGTGACGCGGTCCGACTCACCGCCGCCGGAGGTCACCGTGTGACAGCATCGACGGCGAGCGAAATTTTGATCTGGGAAATGCACGCCGGCTTCGCCTGACCGAGTTCTTCTGACACAGGGAGATTCACCATGCCAACCGTTGTCACCGACGATGCCGTCTCCCTGAACTATCTCGACGAAGGCACCGGCCCGGCCGTGGTTCTCGTCGCCGGCTTCTGCGCACCGGCGACCACCTGGATGTTGCAGAAGAAAGCGTTGGTGCGAGTCGGATACCGTGTTCTCGCCCTCGATCGACGGGGTCACGGCACCTCCGATGCACCGACACACGGAGCGTCGATGGAGCGGCACGGACGCGATATCGCGAATTTCCTCTCGGAGGTGGGCGTCGACGAAGCCGTCTTGATCGGAGGTTCCATGGGGGCCAACACCATCTGGTCTTACGTCTCGCAGTTCGGCACCGACCGCGTTCGAGCCATCGTGTCGGTGGATCAGACACCGAAGATGGCGAACAGCGACGATTGGTCGAACGGCTTCTACGGTCTGACCGACAGCAATCGAACGTCGTTCTTCGACAGCGGAATACCCGACACGGGCCACGGCCGACCGCAGTGGAAGTCGGTGCCTGCACTACTGAAACTCGCGTTTGCATTGCGCGCGATGCCGAAGATGGCATCACCCGACACGGCCCCGATGAAGGCGCTACTGGCCGATCATGCGGCGCAGGACTGGCGCAACCATGTCGGGTACCGATAGGCCGTACCTCATGATCGCCGGACGCGACAGCCAGTTCTGGCCTGCTGCACATGCTTCCGAGTCCGCGAAGCTCAATTCGGGTGGTCGATCTGTGGTCTTGGAGAACTGCGGTCACGCTGCCAACATGGACCGGCCGAACGAGTTCAATGCGGCGATGCTGGAATTCCTCGACTCGATCGACTGAGGTTACGACCGCTCGCGCCCGTCCAGAGCCTCGGCACACGTAACAAGGTTGCGGTGCAGCACTTCTCGCTCGCTCTTGGACAGCGACGCAATCATGGCATTTTCCACCGCGGCGACAGCGGCCGACGCTTGCCGCAGGCGCTCCCTGCCCAGGGTCGTCACGTACAGACGCTGGTCTCGACCTACCCCCTCGATCTCCACCAGGCCGCCGCGCGTGAGCCCGGCCAGCAGTTGATGGGTTGCCTGCCTGCTGACGAATACCGCGCGCGCGAGTTCGGCGTTGGACAGTCCCGGTTTGTGCGCGAGGAGTTCGAGGCTCGAGTACTGCGAGACGGTGATATCGAGATCGCGTAGGCACTCGTCCATCGCCGAACGCAGGGCGGACGTGGCCCGCTTGAGGGCGTAGCCGATCGAGGTGTCGACATCCACTTGACTCATGTCAACATCTTGACATACATTTCTCGTCGTCAAGAACTTGACGAACCGCCGAAAGGACCCGACATGACCGTTGCGACCGTTTCCGGACCGAGCTTCCTCTCCCTCCAGGTACGTGACCTCGCCGTCAGTGCAGACTTCTACGAATCGCAGCTGGGCCTCGTCCGGGCACCCCAGGCACCACCCGGCGCGGTGGTGTTCACCACCTCACCGATACCGTTCGCCGTCCGAAACCCCGCTCCCGAAACAGATCTCGGCAGTGGTCAGCCGGGACTCGGAGTTGCCCTCTGGCTGGTGTGCGACGACGCCGAAGCGCTCCACGACAATCTCGTCGCCGCCGGCGTGACGATCGTGACCGCCCCCTTCGACGGCCCCTTCGGAAAGACCTTCGTCCTACGTGACCCCGACGGATACGCCGTCACCGTGCACAGCAGTTAGCCCCGAAGTCATCGACAAATGTGGGACCCTGAGTGCGGATGCCACCTCCGACGCGTAGGGAACACGACCATCATCGAGCGCCTGAAGAACCGCCTCATCGAGTCGGCGAACGCACCTCGAAAAGCCGCGAAACCGCCCGGGCCGATCCTGCTGGTGTTCACCACGATCGCCGTCGTCACGTGGGTATGCGTGTCCAGGAACTGGTGGCCCTCGCCCTACGGACAGTTCGCCTGGTTCGATCCGCTCCTCGCCGGCGCGTCATCGATCCTGGTGCTGCTGATCGTCGGGCTCATCTGGGCAATTCGCACCCTCCACGTCGTCGGCCAGGATCGAAGATGGTCGTGGTGGATAGCGCCGGCTCCGGTGGTGGTGGGCTTGGCAGCGGCTGTTCTGGTACTGCTGCCACCGGACAATATGCTGGACCATCGCGACGAATTCGAGGCCGTTGCGCGAGAATTGAGTGCACAGCCCTCGAGTAGCCGCGAACACATCGAGATCGGCCCGTTCGACATCAGCTCGGCACGCGCCACATCTGGCGGCGAGGTCTACTTCACCGAAGACGGCGGCTTCTCCCTCATGAGCGCCTCGGGCTGGGCGTATGCACCAGGTGGACCGCCCGCGGGATTCGACGACTTCACCGCCACGCACCTGGACGGTCCCTGGTACGAATTCTCGGCCATCTGGCGGGACTGATTTCTGTCTCAGAGCGACGGGTCCTCGAGCTGGCTCGTCGGTGACGAAAGCTGTTCAAAGCAGTCGCTTTTCCAGCCATACCTCGGCGTACGGCTCGGCGTTGAACGCCGGTACCTCCAGATAGCCGAGCTTGGAGTACAGGCCCCGGGCCTCGACGAGGTCCGCTCGCGTATCCAATCGCATTGTCCTGCGGCGCGATTGGCGAACCGATCCTTCGACGAACTCGACGATCGACGACCCGACGCCGTTTCCACGGGCACGCGCGTCGACGAAAACCCGGGTCAGTTCTGCGATGTCGCCGGAGACGAAACGAGCACCACCGCAACCGACCAGCGTCGAGCCCAGGTATGCGACAACGAACAGGCCCGAATCACCCACGAGATCGTCACTCGGCTCGTCGACCATGACTCGTCGTACTTCCTCGTCCGACGCCTCGCGGCCGTAGAAGCGTCCGACGATATCGACGTTGTAGCGAAACAGGATGTCGAGCGCCGGCTCCGAGGAGGGATGAACGACGGCGAACGTCGCCGATACAGGCACTACTTCGCGGCGGCCCGTTTGGCGAGCACCTTCGAGATCCCGAGCTGCGCAACAACGATGATGCAGCCGACGATCGCACCGATGACTGCCGACGCAAGAGTGTTGACGATCCACGCCAGCACTCCGCCGACACCCGCGACCCCACGCACCGCATCCTCACCGTGGTGCACCAGCTCGTAGATGGGGTGGAAACCGAGCTCGTCGATGCCCACGAGAAGGATGTGCCCACCGACCCACAGCATGGCTGCGGTGCCGACGACCGACAGCACTGCCATCACCTTCGGCATGCCCTTGACCAGTCCGCGGCCGAACTTTTCGACGAACCCGGACGAGCCCTCGGCCAGCTTCAGACCGATGTCGTCCATCTTGACGATGAGGGCGACGACGCCGTAGACGACGATGGTGATGACCACCGCGACGACCGCCAAGATGATGAGGCGACTCCAGAAGCCCTCGCTCGCAATGGTGTCGAGAGCGATGACCATGATCTCGGCGGAGAGAATCAGGTCGGTCCGAACGGCACCGGACACCACGCTGTCCTCGTCCCGCGGCTCGTCCTCTGCCTCGGCGTGATGATCGCCGTGGCCGAACAGCGCTCCCCAGATCTTGTGCGCGGCCTCGTAGCTGAGGTAGCAGCCACCGAGCATCAGAATAGGCGTCAGCAGCCATGGGAGGAACTGACTGAGCAGCAGGGCGATCGGCAGAATGATCAGCAGCTTGTTCCGAAGCGAGCCGACGGCGATGCGCTTGATGATGGGCAATTCACGTTCGGCCGCGAGACCGCGAACGTACTGCGGGGTCACCGCTGCGTCGTCGATCACGACACCGGCGGCCTTGGCCGTCGCTTTGCCGGTAGCGGCTCCCACGTCGTCGATCGATGCTGCCGCCAGCCGTGCCAGCGCGGCCACGTCGTCGAGCAGGGCTACCAGTCCGCCGGCCATCAGTGATCTCCGAGTGAAGACGAATGCACGATCAGGCTCCTAGGGCTGAGTACGACGCCGAAATCCGGCAATCCACGTGCTCGAACCATACCGCCAGTAGCTTGCTGCGGACCACACATCGGAGTGGGATGTATGGTTTCCTATACGTATAGCGAGCTATACCAACGAACGGAGCATTCAGGTGAGACTCAGATGGATATCGGTCGCCGCTGTCGGCCTGGCCACTGCATCGGCGACGGCACTGCTCGCCTGGCTCGTGTCACCCATCGCGCCAGGGGTTTCCGCGCTGGTGTTCGGCGTCACCGCGCTGCCCTTCGGCGCGATGCTGGGCTGGATACTGTTCGTCGCGCCGGTCACCGCCGACCAGACCTACACCTCGGGCGACAGCATCGAAAGCCATTGGACGACATCCGCGTCCAGCGGTACGGCCACCGATCTGGTGACCGTACTGGGTCTGACCCTTGCGGTGGTGTCCATCGCAAGAGTCGACCCCCCGGCCACGCTGCTTCTGACGGGCTTGCTGCTGGCTGCGTTCGCATCGTTCACTGCGCGGTACGCGTTCGCGCGCTACCGGGCCCTGTCCGAGTGAAGAACGATGTTCGACGTCGTCGCACCGAGAAGGGGTGGTCTCAGAGCGAGCTGGCCGAACGCATCGACGTCACCCGCCTGACGATCATCTCCATTGAAAAGGAGAGATTCGACCCGAGCCTGCCCGTCGCCTTTCGCCTTGCCGCAGCTTTCGACTGCACGATCGAGGACCTGTTCGAGCCCGATAAGAATTGAGCACTACTGCGAGTACGAACTCATGAAGTTGCCGAGCCGCTCTAGTGCGGTCGAGAGATCGTCCACGTTGGGCAGGGTGACGAGCCGGAAGTGGTCGGGCACATCCCAATTGAACGCTCGACCGTGACTGACCAGGATTTTCTCGGATTCGAGCAGGTCGAGGACGAACTTCTCGTCGTCGACGATGCCGAAACGGTCGGTGTCGAGCTTGGGGAACATGTACAGCGCGCCCGCAGCCTGCACACAGCTGATCCCGTCGATGGAGTTCAGCATTCGATGCGCCAGATCCCGCTGCGCGGTCAACCGACCCGTCGGCAGCAGAAGGTCCTCGATCGATTGACGGCCGCCGAGCGCCGTCTGTATTGCATGTTGTGCAGGCACATTCGCGCACATGCGCATGTTGGACAGCAACGTGATGCCCTCGATGAAGCTCGCCGCACGGCGTCGTGGACCGGTGATCGCCAGCCATCCGGCACGGAATCCACACACTCGGTAGGCCTTCGACAACCCCGAATAGGTCAGGCACAGCACATCTTTGCCGGTGAGAGTTGCGAGATTGGTCATCTCGGAACCGTCGTACACGATCTTCTCGTAGATCTCGTCGGCGAGCAGAATCAGATCGTGCTCGCGCGCGAGGTCGACGAAACGCTGCAGAACGTCGCGTGAGTACACCGCACCAGTGGGGTTGTTGGGATTGATCACGACGATGGCCCGGGTACGGGTGGTGATCTTCGATTCCAGATCCTCGAAGTCCGGAGCCCAGTCCTGAGTCTCGTCTGCCAAGTAGTGGACCGGAGTGCCTCCGGCGAGAGCAACCGAACCCGTCCACAGCGGGTAGTCGGGGGAGGGGATCAGCACCTCGTCCTCGGGGTTGCACAGCGCCTGCATCGTCATGGTGATCAGCTCGGAGACCCCGTTGCCCAGGTAGACGTCGCCGACGTCGAGGTCGCTCAGGCCCTTTGTCTGGTAGTACTGCACCACCGCGGTGCGCGCCGAGAACAGGCCCCGCGAGTCGGAATATCCCTGCGCGGTAGGCAGATTGCGAATCATCGCCATCATGATCTCGTCGGGTGCCTCGAAACCGAACGGGGCCGGGTTACCCACGTTGAGGCGCAGGATCTTGTGCCCCTGCTCCTCGAGTTCCTCGGTCTTGTCCAGGATGCGGCCACGAATGTCGTAGCGAACATTCTCGAGCTTGCGTGCCTGATCGATCGATCGCGTCATGACGAAAGTTCCTCCTGTCGAACGGACGGCGACATCCGAGTTCGGACCGCCACTGTTGCACATACGATGACCGCTGCTCCACCCACGACCACCGGCCACGTCAGTCCCTCGTGGAGCAGGATCGCGGCCCAGCAGATCGTCAGCACCGGCTGAACGAGCTGCACCTGGCTCACGCTCGACATCGGACCGATAGCCAACCCCCGATACCAGGCGAAGAACCCCAGGTACATGCTCACGACGGCCAGATAGGCGAACGCAGCCCACTCTGCGACACCTCCGCTCGTGGGTTGATGCCACCACGCGAACGCCGTCATCGCTCCGGTCACCGGAACAGAGACGACGAGCGCCCACGAGACCGTCTGCCACGCTCCCAGTTCACGCGCAAGCAGCCCGCCCTCCGCGTATCCCACCGCGGCCGCCACGACGGCTCCGAGGAGAAGCAGATCCGACCACCCCAGTCCGGCGACCTCGCCGCCCTGCACGGCCGCGAATCCGACAGCGACCGCAGCACCAATGGCCGCAACCAACCAGAACATCGGCCGGACGCGTTGCCGCTCGCGGACGACGGCGAAGGCCGCGGTCGCAGCCGGCAGAAGCGCGATGACGACGGCACTGTGGCCGGCGGAGGCGGTGGTCAGAGCGAACGACGTGAGCACGGGGAAACCGATGACGACCCCGGCCGCGATGACACCCAGTCGAACCCATTGCCGTCCGCGTGGCAACCGTTGCGAGGTCAGGGCCAGGGCGGCAGCAGCGAGGGCCGCGGCGACGACGGCGCGTCCGGACCCGACGAACAGCGGCGACAGGCCACCGGTCACGGCAATCCGAGTCAGCGGCACGGTGAACGAGAACGCCGTGACACCCGCCAGTCCCCACAAGAGGCCGGCTCGGGATAGCAGTCCCGGCGCGAGCTGGGTAGCGCTACTATGCTGTGTCATGTCCGACGATAGCAGTTCCCGGATCGTGTCTGCACTGCGAACCTGGATCGCAACCGCCCCGCCCGAGGCGAAGCTGCCATCCACTCGTGCGCTGGTGGCCCAGCATTCGGCCAGCCCCGTGACGGTGCAGAAAGCACTGCGCACGCTCATTTCGCAGGGTGTCATCGAAACACGGCCTGGCGTCGGAACATTCGTCAAGACCGTGCACACGGCCCGCCCGAACGACTACGGGTGGCAGACTGCCGCGCTCGGTGCACCCGGAAACAGATTGCAACTCCCCGCCGCACTGCAGTCCACGTCGAGTGACGTGATCGCTCTGCATTCCGGTTACCCGGCCCGAGAGCTGTTGCCGGAGCGACTCGTTCACGCTGCTTTCACCCGAGCTTCACGCACCGACGCAGTGGTTGCCCGGCCACCGACCGCAGGTCTGCCCGAGCTTCGAGCTTGGTTCGCCGCGGAACTCGGCGCTTCCACCCCGCTGGGCGTCACGCCGCCCTCGGCCAGCGACGTGGTCATCATCCCGGGCAGCCAGACCGGCCTGAGCACGGCCTTTCGGGCGCTGGTCGGTGCGGGACGCCCACTTCTCATGGAATCACCGACGTACTGGGGAGCGATTCTGGCGGCAACGCAGGCAGGCGTTCGCGTGGTCCCGGTCCCCACCGGGGTCGACGGACCCGACCCGGACGCGCTGGCACAGGCATTCGCCGAGTCCGGCGCGCGGGCGTTCTACGCTCAACCGACCTTCGCCAGCCCCACCGGAGCACAGTGGTCTCCGGACCTGTCCGAACGTGTGCTCGACATCGTTCGACGACACGGTGCGTTCCTGATCGAGGACGACTCCGCCCACGATTTCGGCATCACCGCCGAACCCAGCCCACTGGCCGCACAAGACGACGGCGGACATGTGGTGTACCTGCGTTCGCTGACCAAGGTCGTATCACCGTCGATTCGATTGGCAGGCTTGATCGCTCGTGGCCCGGCCCACGAACGCATCCTCGCCGACACGGGAGCCGAATCGATGTACGTCAGCGGCATCCTGCAGACCGTCGCTCTCGACGTCGTCACCCAACCCGCCTGGCGCACACACCTACGACGCCTACGCACGCAACTCGAAGCGCGTCGAGACCTACTGGCCCACAGCCTGATCGAGTTCGCTCCTCGCGGTCATCTCGATCGGATCCCCCGGGGCGGACTCAATCTGTGGATGCGCCTGCGTGACGACATCGACCTGGAAGACGTTGTGCACAAATGCAAATCGGCGGGTGTCATCGTCGGAGCGGGAGACGATTACTTCCCGGCCGAACCCACCGGCAAGTTCCTGCGTTTGAACTACGCGGGCTCGAACGCCGGTGAGTTCCCGGACGCGGCACGGACGATCGGATCGGTCATCTGAGACTGTTCGACGCTTCGACGGCGAACGTCGACGTGCGACCCCACACGAACCAGACCAGTGGCCCGAGGAACGGAAACGCGAGCACGACGAAGATCCACACCGCACGGCCCGCGACACTGTAATTGGGTGAGCGAAGGATGCTGACGAGCGCGGCGACGAACAGAACGACCGCGCCGAGCACCGCCACCAAGACGATGGTTCCCAGCCCGAACCCGAGTACCTGCTCGGTGGTCGAATGTTGTTGTGAAAGTAGTACTGCGGCGTGCATGACGGTTCCTCTGCTGTGCTTGTTCTTCGCTGTTTCGTTGACGACCACAACGCTATGGACCCGAACGTTCCTGCACATCGGTCTGCACGTGTATCTCGTCGTACATCGGACGATGTAGGCCTACCGCCGGAGTCGTCGCGCAGTTACCGTGGTGCGGACGTATACGACCTGGGGGGACTTGTGCAGACCGTCAAGAACGACTACACGACGTGGAGGGCCTTGGGGCCGGGCGGCTTACCGGCCAACGTCGGTGGATGGTTGATCGCCACCGCGCTACGACCGTTGTCCAGACGTGACCTCATGACCGTCGCCGGCGCGTCGCCCGCAGGCCGGCACTGGCACCTCGAACCGCGCCGAGGACCACGGCCGACGATCGCCCCGTACCCGATTCCACATCGTCAGCTCACCGACCGTGCTACGCCCGTACTGACAGACAGGATCACCGGCGCAGTTGCTGCCGAAGCGCGCATGAACAATCGATACCGCCTGGCGCGCAGCCACTTCGAGAGGCGAGGGGACGCGCTGTATCTGACGGATGTCACCGCTGCTGCACCGTGGATTTCGCGAACCAACGGCGAGATACTCCACGTCCACGAGACCGAAGGATCGATGCACGTCGTCATGCAGCCCGACGATGCTCAGACCGTCATCTCCGCGGGCTGGGGTGAGCTACACCCCCTCGCCGGACGCCCTGGCCCCGGACTTCCCGAAACCTACGTCTTCCTCTACGCACCGAGAGACTCCGACGACGCAGATCGAATCGAACAGATCATCCATCGCGCAACAGCTACTTCGACGATATGACCCTGCGCTCCAGGGGGTTCGCCTTCATCGCCGGGTACATTCCTGAGCGCCACAAGGTCGCAGCCGTCGACTGCGGTCTCCTTCTCGATTCGATCTTCATCCTGGATGCGAAGTCTGCGGCGAAACCTTCTCGCGTATAGCTGGATTCGATGACATCCACGCAGTGCGGATCGAGGTCTCGAATCCGACGGCCACTGACGTCCAGGTGTGCCGCATCGTGCAGCAGGGCCGCCTCCGATCCCATCGGTGTCTCGACGTCCATGTGCCTGGCTACAGTCTCGTGGACGATCTGCGCCGTTCGGTCGTCGCCTTCGTGTCGGCGGACGAACTCTTCGGCTCTCCCGGCTCCGATCACCGCAAAACATCCAGCCACCGGGTTCTGTTCTGCGCCGAGAGCTATGTCGTGCAACAGGCACGCGACGTACAGCGCCTCCCGATCCGGCCGTAGACCGTCGATGACCGCAAACGCCGACGCGTACTGCCAGCACCGCACGCTGTGCATCAACATGGGCTCACTGAGGCACTCTCTGGCCTCCTCCAGTGCTTCCCGGCACAACCGTGAATCCGGAGCATCGACTGTGTGCCATGCGGAACCCGCCGAACGTCGCCGGGGACCGAGCACGGTACCGGGCAACATCGCGAGTTGTTCTCGCACAGCAGCTGCCACTATTCGCGCACGATGACCTGCGCTCAGCTCACCGGGTTTCATCGGGTGTTCCCTTCAGGTGGCGGAGCATATCCGCCCGCGTGATCGCGAGCATGGCGTCGAGCATGGATCGATCGACGATGCGTCGTTGATGCAGTGACACAGCACCGTTCATCGCCGCCCAGGCATTCAGAACCAGTGCACGGGGGAGGACGTCGGCACCGGCGTCCTCCACCGCACGCGTCACCGAATCGATGAGTTCACCGAGCGCAGTGTCGATCTTTTCCTTCGCCTCACCGACCGACGCGGACTCGGACTTGTCCACATCCGTCAGCGCCAGCAGCCGCAACGCCAATGGATCGTCGCGGTGAAACGCGATGTAGCGATCGAGGAACTCGGCAACGACGTGCGCAGATTCGACCGCATCGGTGGGGGCAGTCATTTGCTCAGCGTGGCTCTGGGCGGTTCGCCACGCGAGAGCGGCGTAGATGTCCACCTTGCCGGCGGGGAAGTTTGCGTAGATCGAACTCACCGCCACATCGGCTGCGGTGGCCAGCATCTCGATCGTCGTTGCCCGATATCCGTGGCGTAGGAAGAGCGAACGAGCGCCGTCGAGCACCGCAGTGTGTGTTCGACGCTTCCGCTTGTCGGTGGGGGTATCCAAGACCATAACTTTATCATACTCTGATTCCGATATCGGAATCCAATTATGATAGAGGGGTAGCGATGACAGCCAACGAAGTACTGGCACCGGACAGCGGCAGCTCGGCGATGACCATGTTTCTCCCGCAATCACCGTTCGTGCAGCAACTGGGCATCGAGCTGGTCGACATCGACGAGGGCACAGCTCGACTGCGGCTGCCGTACCGCGACGAGCTGTCCACCGTCGGCCAGATGCTGCACGGCGGCGTGATCGCCGGCTGTATCGATATCGGGATCATGACCGCAGCATGGGCCGGATCCGAGGTGCCCGAGAAGCTTCGGGGCGTCACGGTCTCCATGTCTGTGCAGTTCATGGAACCGGTATATGCCGAGGGTGTCGATATAGTCGGTACTCGGATACACGCGGGTCGGAGCCTGAAGACGTGTCGAGTCGACATCGTCGGGACCGAATCCGGCCGCCTCGTCGCAACCGGCACGGGAACCTACAAAGTCGGCTGAACTCTGGGCAGAGACCGCAGAACATGTGACGATCGATGAATGACACTCGATGACATCGTAAATCTGGTCGGCAGCTTCGACGGCACGTTGGCGCAGCTGCCTCGGGAGGGTGATGGGACTCCGGAACTCGCATGGGGCGATGTGTTCTTCTACTACTCGCCGGACGGAACTGTTCCGTCGTCCACCCAGCCGTTCGCGACCATCGTGACGAAGAACTATCCGGGTGACGAGTTGTCCCGGCTGGACCGGCCCGACGCGTTCCGTGTCAATGTCATTGCAGGAAAGCAGGAGTTCGAGCGGCTATTGGGAGTGCCCCCACGCGAAGCAGCCCACGCACCCCAGGCCGATACCGACGACACCCTTGCCGCCCACCCTCAGTACGGCACTGCGGGCTGGTTGTCGGTGGTCAACCCGTCTTCGCAGACCGAATCGCAGATCGGGGAACTCCTCGAATCTGCGTACAGCGTCACCAAGGACAGGTACGAGCGCCGCCGACACTGATCACTCGAAGAAGTCGTCCATCGATCGGGATAGTCCTTCGATGTCGAGGCCGTTGGCTCGGTCGTGTTGGGCCACCGTTCCGTACTTCCTACGCTCTCCAGGCTCCACCCCGATCCCCAGTACGCGATGCCGTATGTCTGCCATCGCTCGATCGATCTGCGGCACAGAGGTTCCCGCGAGATAGGGCTCGACGATCATGATGTCCGGCGCAGTCAGCGTTTCTCGAAGAGTCGTACCGTCGAAGGGCCTGATCGTCGACGCGTGCATCACGGTGACGTCACGTCCACGGGCCGCGGCCAGGACCCGGTCCGTCATCGGACCGACCGAGATCACAGTGTCCGAATTACCCTGTTGCAGAACGGTCATCGAACCTCCGGGTCGACCGTACGAGTGATCGTTCGAGACGCCGTCAAGCCTGATGTAAACGCGGTCGTCGGATGCAGCGGCACCGCGCAGCATCCATTCGACCTCGTCGACGTGCCCTGGCACGTGCATCGTCCACCCGTCCAGGGTGTCCAGTAGCGCGACATCGCGTTGGCCGAAGTGCGTCTCACCGCCTTGCGGCCACCCGTAGGAGCCGCCCGAGCTGACCAGGATCGCGCCGACATCCTGATGTCCCAGATCGAGTTTCACCTGCTCGAAGGGTCGCTCGATCAGAAACGGTGAAAGGTGTGCACGATCGGACGCATTCCGGCGAGCGACATACCGCCTGCGACACCGATCATCGCCTGCTCTCGAATACCCACGTTGACCACACGCGATCGGATGTCAGGAGTGAGGTTCGGTTCGAGATAGGCAGCGCCGATCTCGGCCAATACCAGCACAATTCGCTGGTCCTGCGCCAACAGCTCCGGCACCAGCCGGTAAAAGAATTCGCGTTGATCCGCAGTCCTGTTCATCGTCGACGTCACTCAGTTCTCCTTCTTCTCCACGTGGGCGACCACCACATGCGGCCGGTCGCCGCGATCGATGCGAAACGCCTGCCGGAGCGCGCTGTGGTCCCTCCCGTCGACTTCGGAGGTCGACCACCCCTCGACGGCGAAGCGCGACGCGATGCCGCCGGGCCAACCCAGACCAGCCGAATCGTTGTCGATCACCACGGTGGTCAGGTTGCCCAGCTGCGATCGGCCGGCGAATTGGATGGCTTCCATGTTGCTGCCCTCGTCGAGCTCGGCGTCACCGATCAGTACGAACACCTGAGCCGGGCTTCGCTGAATCTGAAGCGCCACAGCAGTTCCGGCCGCCAACGCCACACCATGGCCGAGTGATCCCGATCCGATGTCGACCCCGGGAATCAGCGTGCGGTCCGGATGATTGCCAAGCGGTGAGTGGTAGCTGCCGAACGAAGCAAGCTCGTTCGGCGTCAAGAAGCCCCGTGCAGCGAGCACTGCGTAGTACGCCATCGGGCCGTGCCCCTTGGAGAGGTAGAACCTGTCGCGATCGGGATCGTCGGGCTGCGCCGCGTCGAGACGAAGAATGTCGGAGTACAGCACCCACAGCACGTCAAGCGTGGATGTGGCGCTGGCACCGTGCTTTTCGTCGCCGGTCATCAGCGTCATGAGTTGAGGCAACTCTTCGAAAGTCATCTGCATGGGACCACCCTGCAACCTCGAGTGCACTCGAGGTCAAGAGCGACGTACTACACCCAACCGTCCGACGACCGTCCCGCGAAGTTCGCCAGGCGTTCCAACGGCCCTGCCTCGGAACGGGGTTCCACGATGGGCCCGAAAGGGACTCCTGGAACCCGACTCTCCGCCGGCAGCAGTGCTCGAAGTTCCACGGCGACCGGATCGACGAGAGCCGGGTCGGCGTGGGCCGGTTGTCCTGTCGCAACGGCAAGATCCCATCCGTGCACCAGTAACTCCCGCGCATATCCCCACACAGCCGATCGCCCCGGCACTTCACCCCACGGGACCGCGACCGGGCCATCGAGCAATTCATCGTCGGCCCACGCGGCACGGGCTTGCGTCACCGACGTGTCGAAGGATGCGGCGTCATGATCGGAGCACAAGGGCGACACAGAGTCCGGACTCCCGAGTTCGGCGATCGCAATCAGCCTTCGGACCGTCGCAACGAGATGGCCTGCCAGCGTCCGGACATCGAACTCGTCGCACGGAGTGGGAAGGTCCAGTTGGTCGGCGCGCACGCCTGTGAGCAGACCGCTCACCCATGCGGCGGACGTGAAGTACACCTCGCGCGGATCCGTCTGCTGCGTGGTCTCGATGGTGTTCATTGTCGATCCTTCCGTTTCGCGGCCACCGGTGTGGCCTGCTGGGTAGAAGTAGATCGGGTGAACATGACATCTTCTGTCATCTTTTGGTGAGAGACTTTTCGGGTGCGCGCAGACCGGTTGTTGTCCATCGTCATGCTGCTCCAACACCGGGGCAGACTGAATGCTGCCGACATCGCCGAACAGCTCGAAGTGTCCACGCGCACCGTGTTGCGTGACATCGAAGCGTTGTCTTCGGCGGGCATTCCGGTCTACACCGATCGCGGTCGCGGTGGTGGCATCAGTCTGCTGCAGGGCTATCGCACCGAGCTGACCGGTCTGACGGCCGCCGAGGCGACGGCATTGCTCGCTTCCGGCGCGGGACGCGTCGCCACCCCGGCGTTCGCGAGCGCCATGCGCAAGGTTATCGCCGCGATACCCGACGCTCACCGAGCAGCGGCAAGCACTGCCTCACAACGAATCCTGGTCCGGCCCGACGGTTTCGCGTATCCCCACGAACCGGAAGAACATCTGGTGGAACTCCAACGGGTCGTCATAGACGGTGTGCGGATAAGAATCACGTATCGCGATCACAGCGGTTCGGTGAACGATCGAATCCTCGACCCCATCGGGCTCGTCTACGCCGGCGATCATTGGTACCTACTCGCCGGGCGTGAGGGCACCGAACGTGTCTACCGGGTATCTCGGATCGACGAGCTGACCGTGCTCGACGAGCAGGCTCACCGCGCTTCCACCGTGGACCTGGAGGCCGCCTTCACCGCACACTGGAGGTCGTTCCGTGCGAGTTTGACCCACATCGAAATCACCTGCATCGCAGAAGAATCGGTATGGATCTTGTTGACGAAGAACGTCGTTCGCGTGATCAGCGACCAAGTACAGGACGACGGACGACGCCTCGCAGTCATCGAGTTTTCCGGCCACAATCACGCTGTGGGGGCGTTGTGGCACTGCGGGCCTGCGGTAACAGTGCTGCAGCCGAACACAATTCGCGACGAATTGGCTCAACGGGCTACGGCAACGGCGCGGTTGTACAGCTGACGTCGCGGCTGGATCCTCTCGGAAGGTGTGCTCCGTGTCCACTATTACTAGGCCGACGCGCTTTCCCGATTCTCGAGCCGAATTGTGGACACTCAGCGCACCACCGACGACCAAGTCATTAGCATTGCGAATAGTCTGGTGCCTTCGTAGGGTGGACGCGACTCCGAACAGGCAGGACGGCGCTATGGCTTTCAATCCACCCCGAACGTGGTTTGGCCCGAAACGGTACGGCTGGGGAATCAGCCCGCACACCTGGGAGGGCTGGCCGCTTCTGGTCGTCTTCGTGATTGTCGTCGTCACGCTGGGGGCCATCGTATTCTCGTGACATGTCGCGTCCACACCTCGACTTAGCAGGGATATCCATCGACTGCCCCGAACCGGTAGACCTCGCTCGCTTCTACCTTGCGCTTCTGGGCGGAGACCTGTTGTGGGAGAACACGTCGAGCTCGGGGATTCGCACGCACTCGGGCCTGAACATCGTTGCGCAAAAGGTGGCGAAGTACATCCCGCCCACATGGCCGTCGGCGTCCATCGTGCACTTCGATCTCGATGCGGGAGTGAGCCTCGACGAATCCGTCGCTCATGCAGTCGAATGTGGGGCAACAGAAGCAGAGGAGCAACCGGACCCGCGGTGGCGAGTTCTCCTCGACCCCGCCGGCCACCCCTTCTGCATCACTACAGAGGTGTACGACGGTTGAGGCGATTCTGAGGTGGGCGAATCCGCTGAGGTTGATCTGAGTATCGACGACATTCGACACGTGACGGCGTTCGCAGCTACCTGCGCCCGTCGTGCCTTGCCGGTTTTCGAGGCCTCGCACCCGAACGATCTCCGTCCACGTTCGGCGATCGACGGGGCTGAGACGTTTGCCGAGACCGGCCAACGCACGGCAGCACTCCGCCAACTCGCCTGGGCAGCGCACAAAGCTGCCCGCGAGGTGCCGGCATCTGCGGCCACGGACGCCGCACTGTCCGCCATGCACGCCGCCGGTGCCGCCTTTCTCCATCCGCTGTACAGCCCCCATCAGGTCAAGCACATTCTCGGTTCTGCCGTGCATCTGATGCTGACGGACTCCAAAGCTGTTGTAGAACAGATCGAATGGATCCATGATCGAGCCGACGCGACCGTGCGTTCGGTCTTGCGCCGCTTTCCAACACCGGCCACCGGGCGCACGAGTTTCGGCACACTTCTCACTCAACTCGATGCCGAATTGCGACGCTGACGCGTTGTCGGGATCGAACGGCAGTGACAGCATGGAGGCATGAACGATCGTCAACGTCGTTGGACCCGGTACCTGCTCGGCATCTGGCTGGCCTTGCTCGTATTTTCAGCGATCGCCGATATCGTGTCCGAACCGTCGTCGATGTGGAACTGGTCGAAGCTGGTAGTGCTGGCGGTAGCCGCCCCGTGGCTCTGGTACCGACACGGACGGTCCTGGCTCGTGCCCAACAAGATTGCTCCTGAGGCCGTACCCGCCGAGGATGTCGACGCGGTTGTCGCAGAATCCGGCCGAACTGTCTACGCCATCAAAGCGCTGCGCGAAATGCATCCCGGTCTCGGTTTGCTCGATGCCAAAAGGCTTGTTCAACCAGAAAATTGACACCTCGAGGAGTAGACATGACCGGCACAAGTGACGTCAGCGATTCCGACGGGCTCTTCGAGGCCGCGAACCTGTTGGTCGATTTCAATCGCGAGTACGACGACCCGGCACCCGAGCCCCAATGGTTTGCAGCCCATTTGAACAGGCTGGTCACATCCGGTGACACAAGCGTCTTGACATTCGGGACTCCCCCGATCGGTGTTGCAGTTCTTCGATTCCGGACCGGAACGTGGAGCGCAGATATCGAGGCCTATCTCGCCGAGTTCTACATTCAGCCTGGTCTACGCGGGAAGGGATACGGCACAACCTTTCTCGACGACGTCATCAACCATGCCCGCGGCAGGGGTGCGACCTATATGGACCTCAATACCTCGGAAGACGACGAGGCAGCGCGCCATGTGTACGAGAAGCGCGGCTTCGACTGCCACGAAGGACGCGGTGAGGGACCGAAGGCTCTCTACTACGAACTCGAGCTCGAACCGGACGGGTAACGTGACCTTATGGTTAGCCGGGATAACAGCTCGACGTCGTTCGGGACCGCCGCCGAGGTGTACGAATCTGCTCGTCCCGAATACCCGTCGGACGCAGTCGCGTGGATGTTGGAGCCCACTCTCGCGTCCGATCGTCGCCCACGAGTCGCTGACGTCGGTGCCGGCACGGGCAAGCTCACGCGCAGCATCGTTGCCGCTGGTTGCGACGCCATTGCCGTCGACCCTGATCCCGCTATGCTCGACGCCCTGCGCATCGCGGTACCGGGTGTCCCGATCCTGGTCGGTACTGCCGAGTCCCTCCCCGTCGAAGAAGGAAGTCTCGATGGAGTGCTGCTCGGACAGGCCTGGCACTGGGTGGATCCGGTTGTGGCGTCACGCGAGATCGGACGGGTCCTGCGTCCGGGCGGCGTGCTGGGCCTGATCTGGAACGTTCGCGACGAGTCACAGGCCTGGGTTCGCCGCCTCAACTCGGTGGTCTCACGCGGCGGAGCGATGGCCATGTTCGACGACGGACCGCCGCCGATAGCGGAGCCCTTCGACCATCTCGAAGAGCGACGATGGGCGTGGTCTCGCACGGTGAACCGATCGCTGTTGACCGACCTGGTTCGATCGCGCAGTTTCTACATCACCGCGACGGCCGACGAGCGCAACGGCATAGATCAGAATCTCGCCACCTTGTTCGACGAGCTAGGGCTGCATGGGTCCACAACGATCCACCTGCCTTATGTGACCAGAGCGTTTCGATCCACCAGGCGAACCGATGACATCTGAAATCGGTTCGTTCGTTGTCGAATCAGGCGATTCGATCGTGGGAATCGGCGCACTACTCGTCCGAGACGGATCGATTCGCTTCACGCCCAATGCCCCCGACGAGCGGGCAGCGACCGAAAGCGCAGCGACCGTCCCGGTGTCTGTACGCAGCCCCGTCATGCCATCGGGTGGGTGGGTGTCGCTAAGCGGCACGTTGCTCGATGGAGCCATCGAAGCCGACGTGATCGATGGCATCGACAGGCCCGAATTTCCTGGGGAACCCGCACTGCGCATTCCTGGTCCGGCCGGGAGTACCTGGACCAGGAATGCCGTCCTGGAATCCGTAGAGCAGAGCGCTTCGGATCTTCGTAGCGCGTCGGGCGCGTATCGCGACAGCGATGGAACACTGGTGGTGACATTGGGGTATTTACACGTCGATCGACGTGCCTGCGACTGGCTCGCCCAACCTCACCCGGGCCCGATCGACGTATGGGTGGCCCTGCGCCCCGGGGACCCCGCAAGTCGCCATGATCACAGGAAACGAATATGATTCCCAATAAGTGGGTACCGGTTCGAATACGAGGAGTTCAATCATGGCGTTTCCGATCATCGTCGCGAAGGCAGTATCGACGGTCGTGACGGGTGCAGTCGGCGTCGCCGCATACAACGGTGCCAAGAAGCTGTACGAGAAGGCCCCCGTCCGCAAGGCTGCGGTGTCGGCCACCGAACTCGGTCTGCGCGCAGCGCGCAAGGCCGAGGTTCACGCGGAATCGGCCCGACTGGCCGTGTCCGACGTCGTCGCCGAGGCCCGGGACCGGATCGGTGAAGAGGTTCAGCCGCCCACGGCCTCCGATGCAGGCCACGGCCACGCGCACTGACCGGGACTGCTTCCGATTATGACGACCCTCGCCCAACGCCCCCTCGACATCGACGCGACGCAGGCAGACGGCATCGAGATCCTCTCCGACGCTGCCGGACGTATGCGACTGCGCGTCGACTGGCTCCGCTCGAGCCCTGGCCGTGCAGTTGCGGTCGAGGACCATGTGGACAAGATCCGCGGAGTGCGCGCCGTTCATGCGTACCCGCGGACGGCGTCGGTCGTCATCTGGTACTCCCGCACACGAATCGACAGGGCAGAACTCTTCGACGCGGTGAATGCCGGGCGCTCGACGAATTGGGCCCTGGTACCGGTCCGTAGTCCGCGCTCAGCTGACGTCACCAGCGGCGACGTGCTGCGGATGACCATCGGCGGCGCGGCACTGGTCCTTCTCGGTCTTCGCCGCTACGCGTTCCGTCGGCCGCCCATCCTCGGCCCCACCAGCCGTCTCGTTGCCACCGGCGCAACGATCTTCACCGGCTACCCGTTTCTCAAGGGAGCCGTGCGCTCGCTGGCCGGCAACAGGACGGCAGGAACCGACGCACTCGTCAGCGCCGCAACCGTAGCCAGCCTCGTGCTGCGCGAGAACGTCGTCGCCCTCACCGTGCTGTGGCTCCTGAACATCGGCGAGTACCTGCAGGAATTGACCCTCAAGCGAACTCGACGCGCGATCTCCGATTTGCTGACCGGCACACAGGACACCGCCTGGATCAGGCTGCCCGACGGCTCCGAGATCTCCGTCGACGTCGATCGACTCGAGATCGGCGACGAGGTCGTCGTGCACGACCACGTGGGCGTTCCCGTCGACGGCACCGTGGTCGACGGTGACGCGGTGGTGGATCAGTCCGCGATCACCGGCGAAACCTTGCCGGTATCGATCGTCGCCGGAGACCGTATTCATGCGGGATCCGTCGTCGTCCGTGGCCGCCTCGTCGTGCGTGCCTCCGCCGTCGGTCGCGACACCACGATCGGCCGCATCATTTCTCGCGTCGAGGAGGCGCAGGAAGATCGTGCACCGATTCAGACTGTAGGAGAGAACTTTTCACGACGCTTCGTCCCCGCGTCCTTCATCCTGTCGGCGCTGACTCTCGTCGTCAGCCGGGATGTTCGACGTGCCATGACGATGCTGCTCGTGGCGTGCCCGTGCGCGGTGGGGTTGTCCACGCCGACCGCCATCAGCGCAGCCATCGGAAACGGTGCTCGCAGAGGCATTCTCATCAAGGGCGGATCTCACCTCGAACAGGCCGGCAGGGTCGACGCCTTCGTGTTCGACAAGACCGGAACCCTCACGGTGGGACGCCCCGTAGTGACCAATGTCGTGTCGTTCCAGGACGATTGGGAACCGGAGCAGGTGCTGGCCTACGCGGCGAGCTCCGAGATCCACTCGCGACATCCTCTGGCAGAGGCTGTCATTCGGAGTACCGAGGAACGGCACATCGTCATCCCGCCGCACGAGGAGTGCGAGGTGATCGTCGGACTCGGCATGCGGACGGTCGCAGACGGACGGACGCTGCTCCTGGGCAGTCCATCTCTCCTACGCAGCGAGGACGTCGCGGTGTCCGAGGATGCGCAGCAATGGGTTTCGCGGCTGCAGGACGAGGCCGAGACTCCGCTGCTGTTGGCCGTCGACGGCGTACTCGTCGGCTTGATCAGTCTCCGGGACGAGGTCCGTACCAACGCATCCGCCGTTCTGAACGCGCTCCGTGCCGACGGTGTCGAACGCATCATCATGCTCACCGGCGACCACCCGAAGACGGCGGCGGCGGTCGCAGCGGAACTCGGTATCACCGAGTGGCGGGCCGAAGTGATGCCTGACGAAAAGCTCGAAGCCGTCCGAGAACTGCAGGACGCAGGTTACGTCGTGGCGATGGTCGGTGACGGCACCAACGATGCCCCTGCTTTGGCCGTCGCCGATATCGGAATCGCGATGGGGTTGGCGGGCACCGATGTTGCCGTCGAGACCGCGGACGTGGCACTGGCAAGCGACGACTTGTCGCGTCTGCTCGACGTACGTGACCTCGGCCGGCACTCGGTGTCGGTCATCCGTCAGAACTACGGAATGTCCATCGCCGTCAACGCTCTCGGCTTGGCTGTCAGCGCCGGTGGTGCGCTGTCCCCGGTGCTGGCGGCAATCCTGCACAACGCCTCGTCGGTCGCGGTGGTGGGCAACAGTTCGCGATTGATCCGATACCGACTCTGATCAGTAGCGCCCGAACGCCAGGGCAACGTTGTGCCCGCCGAAGCCGATCGACGTACTCAACGCGTAGTCGATCTGCTGGCGGCGTTGTGAACCGACGACATCGAGATCGATTGCGGGATCCTGATTGTCGAGGTTGAGAGTTGGCGGCACCACCGATTCGCGAATCGACAGCATCGCGAGAATCGCCTCCACTGCTCCGACTGCACCGATGGAATGACCCAGTGCAGACTTCGGTGCGTAGACGGATGCATGGCCAACGGTAGCGGCGATGGCCCTGGCCTCCGACAGGTCACCTATCGGCGTTGCCGTTGCATGCGCATTGACGTGGTCAATGTCTCGGGCAGTCAAACCAGCCGTGCCTATGGCCTTCTGCATGGCTTTACGGATCCCTCGACCTTCAGGATCCGGTGCGACTATGTGAAACCCGTCCGATGTTATTCCTGCACCGAGCAGTCGGCCGTGAATTCGTGCACCTCGCGCCGTGGCGTGTCTCTCGGACTCGATGATCAGCAGCGCACCCGCTTCACCGAACACGAATCCGTCACGGTCACGATCGAAGGGCCGCGAAGCCCGCGTCGGTTCGTCATTGCGAGTACTCATCGCCCGCATCATCGAGAAGCTAGCGATCGGCACTGCGTCGATATGCCCCTCGACGCCACCAGCGATCACGACATCCGCCTCACCCGAAGCGATCAGTCTCCATGCGTGAGCCAACGCCTCCGAACCCGACGAGCATGCCGACACCGGAGTGAACACCCCCGCCCGAGCGCCGACCTCGAGCCCGATGTGCGCAGCCGGTCCGTTCGGCATCACCATCGGGACCGACATCGGCGACACCTTCCGGTATCCGCCCGCCCTCATCGCGTCGACGGCCCCGATCAACGCATCGCCGCCACCCAGTCCGGTCCCCACTGCGACGGCAAGACGATCCGAGTCCATGTCCTCCAGACCCGAGGCACGCCACAGTCGCCGTCCCAGCACAACCGCCAACTGCTCGACGAAGGACAGTCTCCGCTGCTCCACGCGGGTCAGATGGTCGGAGAGCGCCACCTGAAGGACACCTCCGATGCGAACCGGAAGGTCATACCTCGCAACGAAGTCACTCAGGAGCGGGCCTATCCCACTTTGCCCGTCCATGAGGCGATCCCATGTTGTGTCGGCGTCGTCGGCCAGAGCCGTCGTGGCTACGTACCCGGTGACGACGGCGTTGCGATGAAGCGTTTGTGTAGCGATCGGTTCACTCATGAAGTCCATGGATACATGTAGCGACCGGTACAGTCAACCCATGGCCCGTCCACTCGATCACGACAAGCGCGTCGAGCTGCTCAGCCGCGTTGTCGACTACATAGGCACTCACGGTCTCGACGATCTGACCCTTCGCCCCCTGGCCGCCGAACTTGGCACCAGCTCGCGAATGCTGGTCTACTACTTCGATTCCCGCGAGAACTTGATAGTGCAGGCCTTGACCAGTCAGCGGCCGGCGTTCGCAGAAATGTTCGGCGACGTCGACACTGCCGACCAGCTCGAGAGCCGACTGCTCGAATTGTGGAAGTCGATGTCCGACGGTCACGACGTGGTCAGCTCACGAATCCTTATGCAGGTCATCGGAATTGCCTCCATCAAGTCCGGAGTCCTCGCGGACTTCGCACGCGACAGTGTTCGGTCACTGACCGACGCTTTGGCCAGTGCGATGGCGCGCTGCGGGATGGACTCGACCACGGCCTCGTTACAGGCGACAACCATGGGGGCCGCATTCCGAGGGCTACTGCTCGACCGCTTCACCACGGGGGATTCCGAACGCACCGACGCTGCCGCCGCCATGCTCTTTCGCGCTGCAGCGCGACCGTGTTTACCAGCGGTGTGATCCTCGCCGATTTCGGCTTGCGTTGGAGTGCACTCCAAGACGTAGCGTCTGGTCCATGACCGCAGCACCGCATTCACCGGCCGCGACCGACGCCGAGGACGTGAGTATCGGCATTGCCGAGATGGCCGAGTCCTCGGGGCTGACGCAGGACACGCTGCGTTGGTACGAGCGGGAGGGCCTGATACCCGAGATTCCTCGCACGGCGATGGGTCGGCGCGCGTTCAGCCCGCGACTGGTCGCACTCGTGAAACTTCTGGTCCGTCTGCGGACGACCGGGATGCCCACAGCCGATATGCGCCGATTCGTGATTCTGGTGAATCTGGGTGCGTCGACGCATCAGGAACGGATCGACATTCTGACCGCGCACCGGGTACGTGTCGAAGAGAAGCAACGTCGTCTCGCCGAAGCACGGTCGGCGCTGGAGTCGAAAATTTCGCACTACGAGGACCTGATCGCCCAGGGTCTCGACTGTGACGGTCTTGCAGTCGTCACCCCATCATTCAACGAGCACAGGAGCATTGATGTCGATTCCCACTCGTAACGTCCCGGCACTCGGACGCAATGTTGGTGCCATCGGCCTCGGTTGCATGGGTATCAGCTGGGCCTATGCCGGTGCCGACACCTCCTCGGACACTGCCGGTGCACCAATCCTTGCGCACGCACTCGAGTCGGGGATCGACTTCTTCGACACCAGCGACGCCTACGCCGCCGGACACAACGAGAGGGTCGTCGGCCGCGCTCTGGCCGGGACGGATGCCGTGATCGCCACGAAAGCCGGGCTGATCGGCAACGTCGACGGCGGAGCGCCTGTTCTGACCCGAAACGGTACGCCGAAGCACCTCGCGCAGGCCTGCGACTCGAGCCTGCGGAACCTCGGTGTGGACACCATCGATCTGTACTACCTCCATCGCGTCGACGACCAGGTGCCGATCGAGGAATCCTGGGGAGCGCTGTCCGAATTGGTTGCGGCGGGCAAGGTGGGCGCCCTGGGACTCAGCGAGGTCACCGTCGAGCAGGCACGGGTGGCCCACAGTATTCATCCGGTCTCCGCGGTGCAGTCCGAACTATCCCTATGGACTCGAAACGCGCTGGGACAGGGCACAACACCCGACGGTGAACCTATGGGAAACATGGTGGAGTGGACGAGTGAGAACGACGCGGTGTTCGTGCCGTTCTCGCCGTTGGGTCGAGGATTTCTCACCGGTTCACTCGATACCTCCACACTTCCGGCGACCGACATGCGGTTGGCACTTCCCAGATTCTCCGGAGCTGCCGCCGAACAGAACCGATCGATCGTCCAGGTGGTGTCCGCAGTTGCATCGAGGCACGACTCCACCCCTGCCGCTGTGGCATTGGCGTGGGTACTCGCCCAGGGTCCCCACGTGATTCCCATTCCCGGCACCACCAACATCGAGCATTTCGACGCCAACCTGGCGGCACTGGCGCTTAAGCTCACCGCCGAGGATCTCACCGCGCTCGACGATGCACCCGCTGCAGTCGGAACCAGATACTGACATGCCGCGAACGGCATTGGTGGAGATCGACTTTCAGCCCTGGATCATCGAGCTCGGGCACGATCCCGACGCAGTGGCTCGCGCCGAATCGGTCCGTGCAGCCCAGCGCGCTACGGGCGCACTGGTGGTGTGCAGCCGCTATCTGAGCCAGGACGCTGCCGATCCTCTGCGTTCCGACCCGGAGAGCGTCGGAGCCCGCTTCCACCCGAGGATGACGCCTCGGCCGGGAGACCTCATCGCAACGAAGTTCGACCGCGACATCTGGTCCAACCCCGATCTGGATGCCCAGCTGAGACTTGTCGGGGTGGAGCACGTGGTGATCACCGGGTACCTCACGGATTTCGGGGTCCAGATTGCCGCGGAACGTGCGTGCGAACTGGGATACCGCGTCACGGTGCACTCCGATGCTTGCGCGGGATCGCCCGAATTCGAGCATCAGCGAGCCCTCGAATCCATAGCGGCAGCCGGTGCCACTCTCGAGTAGTCCATGCTCGGGTGTCACCCGCGCTACATATACGCACCTCGACAGGAACGCCGGTGTGCCGAGAGACTATCGCGGTGGTCTGGTGACGTTGGGCCCCTACTACGTTGGGATCCACGTGGCCGCGGCTGATCGACAGCAGCGGACCTGTCTATCGGTGTCCGCTATTTTGCGTCGCGGAAGTACGGTTCGACTGTGCCCTTGAGCTTGACGAGCATGGGGTTTCCGTAGCGATCCTTCGCGGTCGGGACCTCGACACGCACCCAACCCTCGGACACGTTGTATTCGCGAATGCTCGTCTTCTCGACGCCGTTGAAGCGAATGCCCACGTCGCGGCGAAGAACCTCTTCGTTGTAGAAGCGGCTGCTCGGATCGATCGAGAGATGATTCGGTGGAACGTCTGTGTTCTGGTCCTCGGGCATGATTACTTTCGTCGATGTGCTGCGTTGGGTGCTGGGGTCTGAACCCCATGAAGAATACGCGACCCAGCGTTGGACCAGCGCCGCTGTCCCTAGCCCTGCGCCGTTGCCGAAGCGTGGGCTTGGGCGCGTGTACCGAGGCGTGGCCCACGGTAGTGCCGATAGCCCTAGCCTCCAGCATGTCACCTATCGGGGTCGCCGTGGCATGAGCGTTGACGTGGCCGACATGCTGAGTGCTCAAACCCGCTGCGACGATGGCCATTCCATCGCCCGCCGGATTCCTGCCCCTCTGGATCGTAGGCCACGATACGAAGCACGTCCGAGGTAATGAACGCGCCCAGCAGCCGGCTGTGAATATGCGCACCGCTAGCAGTGGCGTGCTGTTTAGTTGCGCATTGCTCCGTCAATTGCTCTATCGACTCCGTAAACACCGAGTTCGAGCATGCGATCAAGGATATCCAGCAGCGCCTCGATGCGCCGTGGGTCGCGAGTCTGTGCCAACCCACGGATCACAAGCTCCGAGATGTAATGAGCATCCCCGGCAGCGCCGGTCGCGATGTCAGCGACGTCTTCGCCGTGGATATTCAGAAATTGATGTGCAGCGCGGTCGACGAGGTCATCGACCTTGTCCGGCGCTTCCTGCAGCGTGATGAGCAACTGCGGGGTTGCGTGTACGTAACTTGGTGAGGCGATCAAGTCAGACAGGAATTCGGCGTATGGGCGCAGATCGTTACCACGCAGATGACCGGCGAGACTGCCAACGCTGTTACGGACGTCATCGTCCTCGTCATGCATCAGGTGGCGCAGGGTGGACAACACGAGTTCTGAATCGGCGGATTGATCAATCCTTGCCGCACAGACCTCAGCCAGGCCGCCCCGAACTTCCACATCGCCGGCCAGAGCTTGCTCCATCAGGGCTGCACGCCCCCATTGCATCGCGGCGAATGCCGCCATACGTCCCGCTGCCCTTCGGACCTCGGTATCTGTTGAGCTGAGCATGCGATCGATGAGTGGATCGATCAATTCTGGATTGGCATTTCCGATGTACATCATCAGATCGTCCATTTTGTCTGAGGCAAGCAGCAGATCGTCAGCGTCAATGAGGCGTTCGAAGGCTGTGTAGGCCGCTGGCCGTGCGTGCCGTAGGCAGGCAGCGATGGTGTGGGCAACGCATGCGCGAACACTCAGTACCGAATCGTTCGCCAGTTGCGTGAGGTGCGGAGCCACGAGTTTCGTGCGCGTGCCGTCAGGGTCGTGGACCAGGAGGTCGCCGAGCGACTCGGCCAGGCTTCCTCGTGACGTGTTGTAACCGTTCTGGAACAAGTCACGCCCGGGTTGATGGTCGTCTTGGCGTACGAAGACGGGCGAGTTGTTGACGGGGTCAGGAGCGTGCAGCGCCCGATCGAGGACCATCTCAACGATGTCAAGGGGTGTCTCGTCGTAGACGTGGCGGACCGCCCAACCAAGCCAACGGTCGCAGTCGTTGAAACCGAGGCTCATGACATGTCGAATCGCGTCGAACACGGCATGACGTGCCTCCCCTGGAATAGAGGCTTCTCCGAAGCCCCACAGGATCGCGCTGGGGTAGGCCTTATTCGTCTCGGGCGTCAACTGCATGGCCAATTCAGCGAACCGAAGCGGATCTTCAGCCGTTCGTGCCTTCAGCTGCTGCGACAACTCGCGAGCACCGCCTACCTCGCTGCCGAGCTCACGGTCGTCGTTGTCGTGCTTCGCCATGGCCTGCAGCCACTGTGCATTGCTCATCTTGCCTGTGGCTGGACCACCGATCGGAGAACCGACCGTGTAAGTGATGATGCCGGTCGGTGGCTCGGGCAAATCGCGGCCGAACTTGCGCTGGTACTCCTGCAGCCGTCGAAGCCCAAACGGTGTTAACCGTCCGGGGTCGAGCGCTGTGAGGAATTCGAAGGCGGTGTCTCCGAACCACTGGAGCCTGTGGTGGAGGTCGGAAGATTGGTATGTCGCGGGAAGGTCGCGGAAGTACTCCTCAAGTTGCAAGTGGACCTCATCGCTGATGTGCGGCGCGATGGCCTCGACTACCTCGCGCGAAAGCCAGTGGACATTGGATAGGTAGCCCGCTTGCAGGCGGTTGCCCCCTTGGAGAATCAGGTCGGCTGACCACTGGGCAAAGGTCACGGCCCCGGCAATGAGGGCGCGATACAACAACGACTGCGCCGCGTCGTATTCGCTAGTAGCCAGGCGCTGCAGCATCGATTTGACGGTATGCGGCGACCTTTGCGCCCACACTCCGAGGGCGTTGGCCGAGCCGTTGTACAACGCGTCATCGACTTTGCGATACCCCCGCTCCGTTGGGAATCTCAAGCAGAAGTGCCGGTCACGAAGAAGATCCTGCTCGTGGCGGTCGTAGGATGTCGCCTTCATGACCTCCAACAGGTGTGGCACGAACGCCTCGGCAAATGCTTGCGGCTCTGCTTTACACGCTGCCTCGATCATCTGAGTGACGCCGTATTGACGAATGCCAAGAAGGGCTACTTTGCCGTCGCCGCCGAGCGTCAGAGCTGAAGGACTGTCCACGAAGCAGGCCTTGAGCATCTCGATTGCCCAGAGTGGCTTGTGTTCCACAAGCTCATGTGCCGAGAACCAGACGTTCTGAGCGGCTGGATTGATTCCGCCGGCACGGACTGCGTCTAGCAACAATTCGAACAGTTGCCGGTGATGGTGCAGGTCGGTGCGCTGAGTCACCGAAAGGAGCCACGCCACGTAGTCGGGTGACTGGTTGCGTTCCTTCAGAAGCTCAGTCACCTCGTCGCCATGCTCGGTGCCGGCGTTGCCCAACCAATGGACACCTCTGGCGCATAGTGCTGCGTCGTCGCTGTCGAGCCACTTTTCGATGTGACCCTGGGCGTAGAAGGGGCCGAACCAAGTAGGCCGCGCGAGCTGAAGCAACAGCCGTTTCGTGAGCGTCGATTTGCTGCCAGCAAGGCGCAGCACAAGATCAACATCCTCAGGTGTCGGAGAGCTGACGTTCGCGAAGACGGCCGCGACCGTCTCCTTGATGTGGAAGCGAACATGCGCGCTGAGCAGGACCGCTTCGACCTCAGTCCGGAACCGATCGGGATCTCGCTCACGGAGAAGCTCGAGGACCTGCCGCACTTGCGCGCGTCGGAACAGTTCTTGCTCCTGGGCGCACAGGAAATCGACCATCGACTGCTGCCGTGACAGCCATTGGCGGGCGAATGTGAAATCGAAGAACGTCTCGTGAAAGAACGAAACCCGGCCATCTTCGATCGCGATGACCTGTTCGGAGGCGAGGACTCGGGCGTGTTTGATGAAGTCGCCAGGATCGAGGATTTCGACGGGGACGGACAACGCCTGGTTGTCGCTTGCGGTGTTGGCGATCCGAGCCAGCACGTCGTTATACAACGTTCCGGGCCTTCGCTGCTCAGAAGCCTGTTCTTTGCGCTGCCAGAATGCTTCGAAGAGCGATCCTCTGGAGGTGAAGTTCAGGGCAGCTGGCTGGTCGGCGATCGTCTCAAGCAGGACGAGGTTGAGCGGCGACCTGAGGAGTGCACGTTGTGTCGCAGTGAGTAAGTCGGGATCGAGACCCATGACTGAGACAGCGTCCGCCGCCGCTTCGTCTGACAGCGGCTCGACGGTCAGGCGCTCGACTTCGCTCCGCGCGACGAGTTTGCGGATGCGGTGGTCGTTCTCCACGTCGAACAGTCGGCACGCCAAGATGACGCGCACCCCGTCAATAGTCGTTGCTTCTTGAATGAGATCGGCAATGACGTCGAAGCGCTCCGACAGGCGCCCTGACGCTAGCGATACGGCGTCGAGTTGGTCGATGATCAGGAAGGCGTCACGCCCGTCTGCTGCTTGCCGCAGCGCCGCGACCGGCGAGGTCGAGAGGCCAAGATGACTGCCCAGTTCCACTGTCGAACCGAAGGCACCACGGCGGTCGAGCCGGAACGCCAATACCTCGGCGTCCTGCGTCTCGAACTCCCGGGCAGCCTGGTAAAGCACACAACTCTTCCCACCACCGCCCGCCCCAACTACAAGTGCGACGCGGGTCGTAGACATCAGGTCGACGAGATTGCGAGCTTCGTGCCTCTCGATCGGCGGTGAAAGCAGTTCACGCTCGATCGTGCCCCGCCAGCTCCGGGTTGCTGCCAACACCTGCTCATGGGATGTTTGCCGTGCGATGGAATCGCGAGGTGTGATGCCGTCGCGAGCAAGCGCGTCGAGCAGTCCGCGACGGGTCATTCGCGTACGCAGATTGTTGAGCAATACGGCACCAATAGCAACCGCCGTTAAATTGCCCGTCGCACCTTCCAAGCTCATTTCGGCGAGCGTGGCGTTGGTTTTGATCAGCTGCTCTTCGACTTCGATCTCGATCCACAGCCCCCGCAGGGTTTGCCAAGCCCTGTCAACGCTTCCGAAGACATTCGCCGCGGTCAGCTCATCGAAGGTCGGTCTCATCTCGCGCGTGAGTTGATGCGCGACGAACTGCTTAGCGTCAGCCGATTGCCGCGACAGGCCTGCCATGACGCGAAGTGCCCCGCTCGGCGTCATCGAGCTGAAGTGGAACTCACGCCCATCGGCAACATGACGAGCAGCCGCCGCCAAAACTCCCCGACCCCTAAGGGCTGCGACGGTCCAGTGATCGGTGATGTTGTTCTGGCGCTTCACCTGGGTCACCGAGATATCGCCGTGCTCGTTGACGTAGGTGAACTCCGAGCCGTCAGCCAAATTCGGGTCGATCTCTTCCAGCGTGAGACTGCGGCGCTCGTCTTGGATGCAGAACAAAGCATGACGGATGGCCCAGGCCAACTCGTACTTATTACCTAGCTTGTCCGCGACGCCACCAGTCGAGCCCGCCATTCGAGGCGTTGCCGGATTCCGTGGCGCGGGCAAGTCCCTAGCCCCGTGCCATGTCCACGAATCGGGACAGGTGCAGCTGGTGTGCCACAGTGATTGTCGCGGTCGGACCGTTACGGTGCTTGCCGAGGATCAAGTCGGCCTCGCCGCCGCGGGGGTCGTCTCGCTCGATGGCGTCGGGGCGGTGCAGCAGAATCACCATGTCGGCGTCCTGCTCGAGTGAGCCGGACTCACGGAGGTCCGAGACCATCGGCTTTTTGTCGGTTCGCTGCTCGGGACCACGGTTGAGCTGGCAGACCGCGACCACCGGGCATTCGAGTTCCTTGGCCAACAGCTTGAGCTGACGGGAGAAGTCCGAGACCTCCTGCTGACGGGATTCGACCTTCTTGCCGGACGACATCAGCTGAAGGTAGTCCACCACAATGAGTTTGAGGCCGTTGCGCTGCTTGAGGCGTCGCGCCTTGGCTCGAATTTCCATCATCGTCAGGTTGGGCGAATCGTCGACGAAAAGCGGTGCTTCGCTGATCTCGCTCATGCGACGGGCCAGCTTGGTCCAGTCGTCGTCGGTCATCTTTCCGGAACGCATGTCACCGAGCTTGATCTTCGCTTCCGCGGACAGCAGACGCATGACGATCTCGGTGCGACTCATCTCCAGAGAGAAGATGACACTGGGCATACCGTGCTTGATGGAGCACGAACGCATGAAATCCATCGACAGCGTGGAGTTGTGGGTCGGGATCATCGATTCGCTGGCGAGATACAGATGATCCGCGTTGTCGACCTCCACGCAACGAACAGGAACGGAATCGACTCGACGAACGTCGACGATGAACCGCGAACCCGACCGCACAGTCGATCCAGCGGCACGACGCTCCTTGTGCAGGATCTGTTTCCGGTGCAGACCGAAGACGACATCGTCCGTCGCGAACGTCAGAGTAAAAGCAGTGGACGACGCTTCGCTCCGGCCTCGGACACTCTTGGTCGACATCTGCACGCGATAGCCCAAACTGACGATCAGCTCGCGCACCCCGAGAACGAGCCGCTCGCTGGTCACCGAGAACTGAACCGAGCCGCCCCCGGTGACAGTGCCGTCCGTATCGAGCAGACCCGCAAGGAGCGCACGTCGCTGAGCTTCGGAACCGCGGAGGTAGTCGGTAGGTACGTGCTTGTTGCCCAGCACACCGATTGTCCGTAAACGCGCCTGCACGGTCCCGACCGAGTTGCGGCATGCCTGGCAGCGGCGCAGACCGGTCGTTACCTTGCCGCAGTCGACGCACGCCGGGGCAGCGACAGGAGCGGACATGAAACGTGCCTTGCCACCGCAGGATTGACCGCAGGTACGGACATTGAGCGGAAACGGCATGAATTGCTTGCCGCAGACGACACAATCCTTTGCCTCGACAACCTCGGTAGGAAGTTTGATCGAGTATCGGAGTGCGGCTTTCTCCGACGCCACCACGTGCAGGCCTTCGCCTTCGATCCTGGCGATGATTTCCGGGTCCGCGCTGGTGATCTGCGCGCAGGCCGACGTTCCATCTCCCAGCCATGCGCCGAGGGTGTACGGCGGCACCAGAAGCTCACGCTCGGGCAGCTGAACGGCCTCGGTATTGGTGACCGAGTGATTGATGCGGGCGTCCTTCGTCTCGCAGCGCACCGTGTTCGCAATTTCTTCGGTGGTACGCACAGAAGCGAAGGTCTTCTGATTGCGAGTCCGGTTGTAGTCGACCGCCGCCGCCTGCGCCGACTTACGCGACGCCCTGGTCTCCGTCAACCACTGATGCTCTGCATCCGCAACGATGACTGTGCCGTCGGAGAATTCGACTTCGTAGCACGGTCGATCGAGCATGACGTCCGTGGCCGCCACGACACGCGTCGGCATGCCATGGGCGTCGATGAGGTGGTCACCCACGGCCACCTCGCCCATCGTGGTCCAGCCATCCGGCGTGGGAAGCGGCGTGTCGAGTGACAGCGCCTTACCCACGCCAGGCCTTGCCGCAACGATGATCATCTGACCGGGGTGAAGACCGTTGGTGATTTCGTCGAGTTCGGCGAATCCCGTCGGCACGCCGAGGGAGATGCCGCCGCGGCTGGCGATGGAGTCGATTTCGTCCATCGTGGGCTGCAGCAGCTCTTCGAGGGGGAGGAAGTCCTCGGAGGTACGTCGCTCGGTGACCTCGTACACCTCTGCCTGTGCGCGGTCGACGACCTCGGCGACGTCCTGACCGTCGGCTCCGGCGTAACCGAACTGCACGATGCGGGTACCGGCTTGCACGAGCCGCCGGAGAATGGACTTCTCCGCCACGATCTCGGCGTAGTACCCGGCGTTGGCGGCGGTGGGCGTCGTCTGAGTCAGCGTGATCAGGTACGGCGGGCCGCCGATGCGCTTGAGCTCGCCGCGGCGATCCAGCTCGGCCGAGACGGTCACCGGGTCGGCAGGCTCACCGCGGCTGTAGAGGTCGAGAATGGCGTCGTAGACGTTCTGGTGAGCCGGCCGGTAGAAGTCGCCCGGACGGAGCACCTCGAGCACGTCGGCGATGGCATCCTTGCTCAGCAGCATGCCGCCCAACACGGACTGTTCGGCGGCCATGTCCTGTGGCGGCTGTCGCCCGAAGTCTTCGCCCGGACCTTCGCTGGAGGAGGAGCCGGAGTAGTCGGACTGTCCTCGATCGTCCACAACTGCCACGCGAACCGGCCGTCCTCTCCCCATAGTCCGAGCACGGCCGGATAACACCCGGACGTGCGGTCAAGCAAGTTCTACCCCCGGGCACCGACAGGTCCTGTTCGGTACCGGATCCGCGCTGCCCCGGCACCGTTCGACGGCATCGAGAGAGACGCTGGAGGGACGTTAAGCGGTATCGCCAGGAGTCACAACACAGGCTGTGGATGGATCTGTGGATGAAATGTGGACGAGGTTGAACAACGGTGTTGACCGTCTGGGGATAACCTGGGTATAACTTTTGGACATTGCACCATTCCCGCACGTCAAGGCGTGTACATAAAGTTTTTTGCCTGTGCATCGTTCTGGGGGCGGCGTGTCGGCCGAATTGACAACTCGGGCGTGTTGAGTAAATGCCGAGTGAACTCCGTGGTGAAGTACGTCACACCGGCTGGAAATTGGCACCGAAAAAGTCTTAAAGCTGGTTTTCGGGCCGAAGGGCCCGATCCCCGTCGGGAATCGGGCCCTCGTACTTCGCTCGAACATCCGTCAGAGATCGGCCTTCTGCGGGCACAGCGCCGGGTCGAGAACCGTGATCTCCTTCGTACCGATCTGCAGCACCCGGGCCGACGGGATGTCGAAGAAGAGACCGGTGATCCGCAGACGACCCTCCGCGTTCGCGCGTCCCACCACCCGGTGACGGGTCAACGTCTGCAGCTGCACCGCGACATTGACCATCGCGAGCTGGTCGGCCTCGCCGAAGCCCAGCTCCGCCGCTTGGCGGCCCACCGCGTGCCCACTGCGGAACGCGTCCAGGCTGGCTCTCCCGTGCCCGAGCCATTCGGCCACCGACGGGTCGGCGGCGTTCTCCGCCCCGCCGAGAATCGCCTTCATGGCACCGCAACCGGAATGGCCACACACGACGACCGACGACGTACCCACTTCGTCGACGCCGAAGGCAAGGGCTGCCTCCACCGAACAATCCTGACCTTGGGTGGGGATCATGTTGCCGACGTTGCGCACGGTGAACAGATCACCGGGGCCGCTGCTGGTGATCGTGTTCGGCATGACGCGTGAGTCGACGCAGCAGAGGAACAGCGTGTCCGGGTCCTGAGACTCGGTCAGACCTTCCAGGTGCGGACGAATGTTGGGGGCATGAGTGCGGTGGTACTCAGCCACTCCGCTCAACACCGGACGCAGAGCGGCAGGCGAATCCTCCTGCGTGTCGTCGCTCTTGAGCTGCCACGCCCGCCACGGTGCCAACGAGCTGCGGACCGTCGCAGATCCGCGCCGCGGCGGCCCTTCGGTGGCCGCAGCCATCGACGCCGTGCCCACCTCCTCGACGCGCACGGAACCACCGGTCGCCTCGTGTTGGCGGACCCACTCGTTCAACGCGTCGTGCACAGCATGGTCGAGGAAGTCGACTCCGAGATGGACGGTGACAGACGTGCCTGCGGGCACCGTGGCCAACACACGAGTCAGTCGCGGCAGCGCGAGGAAGCTCAGCGAGCCCTCCATAGTCACCCGCCAGGTTCCGTCGACCGTTTCCTCGGCCCGAATCTTCGCCAGCACCACGCGTCGCAGAACCAGGATGATCGAGAGCGCCAGGCCGATCAGCACTCCCTCGAGCAGGTTGAGCGCCACGACACCCAGCACCGTGACTGCATAGACAGCGATGTCACCGGTCTTGTTGGCGATCTTGATGTCGGCCAGTTTGATGAGCTGCACACCGATCATCACGAGCAAACCGGCGAGCGCCGCGAACGGCACGAGCTCGACGATCGAGATGAACAGCACCGAGAAGATCAGGATCCACACGCCGTGCAGAATCGCCGACGCACGAGACTTGGCACCGACCTTGACGTTGGTCGCGCTACGCACGATGACGCCGGTGATCGGCAGGCCACCGATGGCACCGGACGCCATGTTGCCCGCACCCTGCGCCATCAATTCGCGGTCGAAGTTGGTGCGCTCACCGCTGTGCATCTTGTCGACGGCCACAGCGGACAGCAGGCTCTCGACGCTGGCGATCAGCGCGATGGTGATGACACCGGTGGCGAATGCACCCCACTGACCGTCGGGCATGATCGGGAAGCTCAGAGACTCGATGAGGTTGCCCGGCAACTCGATTCGCTCGACGTCGAGCGAGAAGAAGATCGAGACCGCGGTTGCAGTGACCACTGCAACCAGTGCCGCAGGCACTTTGGAAACCTTGGCCATCACACTGGACACGCCGGCCAGTCGCGGCCACGAGAACATCAGCACGACGACGATGCCGCCGACGACGATGGACGGCCATTGGCCGTCGGCCACGGAACGCGGAATGGCGAGGAGGTTCTGCACCGCGGAGCTTTCGGACTCTCCACCGAGCAGCACGTGAATCTGTTGCAGCGCAATGGTTATACCGATGCCGGCGAGCATCGCGTGAACGACCACCGGCGAAATGGCAAGTGCACTACGAGCAATGCGGCTCATACCCAGCAGAACCTGGACGAGGCCGGCCAACACCGTGATGGCACATGTTGTGGCCCAACCGAATTGGTTGACCAACTCGGCGACCACCACAGTCAGACCCGCAGCCGGACCACTGACCTGCAACGGCGATCCGCCGAGAATACCGGCGAGAATGCCGCCGACCACAGCGGCGATGAGGCCGGCCATGATGGGAGCGCCGGAGGCGACAGCGATACCGATCGAAAGTGGCACTGCCACAAGGAAAACGACCAGCGAGGCCGGTAGGTCGTACTTGATTATCGACCCGACCCGAGACGGCGGCTCGGATCGGGTCTTCGGACTGGGTTCTGAATCGTGCTCTGCTGTCGTTGTCACGGCAGTTCCTCCGGGCGTCTAGGCGTCAGGTCGGTCGATCGTGTTCCGGCTTGGAATGTCGCCCCCAAGTAAAGGGTACGCAAACCTCGGCCGAAGGTGGCACCGAGAGAGATCCTTCACAATTTGGAAACCGTTGTGACAGTTGAATTTTGTGAGATGGCACGAAAAAACCCCACGAACCGAAGTTCGTGGGGTTTCTCGCAGCCGTTTCGGGCCGAAAGCTGAAAATCAGCTTCCGACGACCTCCAGCTTGAACTTGGCGGTCACGTCGGGATGCAGGTTCACGACGATGTCGTGCTTGCCCGTGCTCTTGACGTGAGCCTTCGGCAGATCGATGCTGCGCTTGTCGACGACCGGTCCACCGGCAGCCTTGAGTGCAGAAGCGACGTCCGACGCGGTGACCGAGCCGAACAGCTTGCCCGAGTCGCCGGCAGTCTTGACAGACAGCGTGACGGACTCGAGGCCCTCGATGGCCTGCTTGAGCTCGTTGGCGTGCTCGAGGCCGCGAACGGCCCGAGCTTCCTGAGCGCGGCGAATGCCGTCGACCTGCTTCTGAGCTCCACGGGTGGCCTGGATGGCCAATCCGCGGGGCAGCAGGAAGTTACGGCCGTAGCCGTCCTTGACCTCTACGGTGTCGCCAGGCGCACCGAGGTTGTCCACATCAGCGGTGAGGATCAGTTTCATACCAATCGCCCCTTTCTATCGAGCCGTCGCGGCGTAAGGCAGCAGTGCTACCTCACGCGAGTTCTTCACGGCAACGGCCACGTCACGCTGATGCTGGACGCAGTTGCCGGTGACACGGCGAGCACGGATCTTTCCGCGATCGCTGACGTACTTACGCAGCAACGTCGTGTCCTTGTAATCGATCGCCGTGTTCTTTTCCTTGCAGAAGGAACACGCCTTCTTCTTGAGCACCTTGTCGCGCAATGGCGGTTTGGGCATGGGTCTTTCTCCGTTACATCTGGTTGTTCTCGATCGAAGGATCTAGAACGGTGGCTCTTCGTCTCCGCCACGTCCGCCGAAGGAGCCCGACGCCGCCGGGGCACTGCCCCAGGGATCGTCTCCACCGGAACCGGAGTTGGACGAGGAGTTCGAGCGGCCGCCGCCCGATCCGCCGGAGGAACCCGAGCCGGAGTTGAAGCCGCCTCCGCCGCCACCTCCACCGCGATTGGCCTTGTTGACCTTTGCGGTGGCGTAGCGAAGTGAAGGTCCGATCTCGTCGACTTCGAGCTCGACGACTGTCCGCTTCTCACCCTCGCGCGTCTCGTACGAACGCTGCCGCAGCCGTCCGCTCACGATCACTCGTGAGCCTCGGGTCAGACTCTCGGCAACGTTCTCCGCTGCCTCGCGCCAGATGTTGCAGCGCATGAAGAGCGCGTCGCCGTCTTTCCATTCGTTCGTCTGACGATCGAATGTGCGCGGGGTGGATGCAACCGTGAAGTTGGCAACTGCCGCACCGGCGGGGGTGAATCGAAGTTCTGGATCAGCCGTCAAGTTTCCGATGACGGTGATGACGGTCTCGCCTGCCATGGTTCCTCTTTCAGTAGTAAGCGTTGTGAGTGCCAGCCTAGGGCCGGACACCGACAATTACTTGCCCTGTCGCAGGACCTTCGTACGCAACACGGACTCGTTGAGTCCGAGCTGACGATCCAGCTCGCTGACGGTGGCAGGCTCTGCGTTGAGGTTCACAACGGCGTAGATGCCCTCGGCATGCTTGAGGATCTCGTAAGCCAGACGACGCTTGCCCCATACATCGACCTTGTCGACGGTGCCGCCATCCTTGCGAACGACGTTGAGGAACGTATCGAGCGACGGAGCGACAGTGCGCTCGTCCAGATTGGGGTCGAGAATGACCATCAATTCGTAATGACGCATAAGACCTCATCACCTCCTGTGGACTAGTGAAAACGGCCACGGACTATCCGTGGCAGGAGGGTCGTTGCGTCAGCAACCCCTCGAAGATACACGACAGGGCCCTGACCTGCTAATTCCCTCTGGGCGCACAGTCGGGCATTCGCTCGTCATACTCTTGCACCATGCGATCCGGGGTCCGCGCCAGTCCGACGACGGTTGTCGTGGTCGTCGCGATGGCAGCAATCGGGTTGATTCTGGGATATCTGAACAAGGCCCGCTGCGCCGTCGCACCGTTCGACGAGTCCGGACGCAGCACGGTGTTCGACGTCATCAAGGACTCGTCCGTCTGCTACTCCGACATCCAGTTCCTGTGGCTCGGTCGCGATATCGACAATCACATATTTCCCTACATCCACGGGGCAATCACGAGCGATGGAATCCTCACCGGAGGGACGGTCGAGTATCCGGTTCTGAGCGGTCTGCTGATGTGGCTCGGCGCGATCCCGGCCCACACCGACGCGCAGTTCCTGTTGACCTCGGCACTGATCCTTGCACCGTTCGGGCTTCTCACCGCCTGGATGCTCGGGCGGATGGCCGGCTGGCCGGCGCTGCTGTGGTCCATCTCCCCACCCCTGGTGATGTACGCCTTCCACAACTGGGAACTACCGGTCGTCGCCTCTGCGGTAGGTGCGATCTTCGTCATGACATTGCCGATTGCATTGCGGCGCAAGGCAATTGTGGCTTCGGTACTGCTGGCGATCGGATTCTGCCTCAAGATCTATCCGGGCGCGTTCGTGCTCCCGCTCATTGCCTATGTCGTCACCGGCGGAACGAACGGTCGAGAAAAACCGGAGACCGTCCGTGGCCGCTACGACATACGCGGCGGCCTGCAGGTCGCGGGAGCCGCGATCGCCACCGTCGTCGCAGTCAACCTGCCGTTCGCCGTCATCGGTTACGAGGGCTGGCGCGCGTCCTTCACCTTCCAGTCGCTGCGCCAGGCGGATCTGACGACAAACTCCATCTGGTACTGGGGGCTGCGCCATCTCTATGTCAACGACCGCATGACGCCCGACGCGTACAACGACGCCGAAGCGTCGTTCCAGAAAGTCGTCGACGTGGCGTCGCCGCTCCTGGTGTTCGTCGCGTTCGCGCTCGCGCTGTGGCTCGGCTTCCGGCGCGCGAACGTGATCGGCACGTATCCCTGGGTTGCAGTGAGCGGGTCGATGCTGTGCGGCTTCATGCTGCTGCACAAGGTGCACTCACCCCAGTACACGCTGTGGCTGCTTCCCTTCCTCGTGTTGCTTCGGATCCCCTGGGGAATCGTCGCCGCGTACTTGATGGTCGATCTGTCGATGGGGATCGGCGTGTTCAAGTACTTCGCTGCGCTGGCCTCCGGCGTCGACGCCAACGACGAGGAATTCTTCGTCCTCGTCGGAGTCTGGGGGCGAGCGCTGCTGCTGGTGGTGCTGTTCGTGATGTTCGCCCGCGCTCGCCTGCGGTTTGCCCAACCGGGCGAAACCGACTCGGAGTCGGTAACGTCGCCTCGTTCGTCGACGACATCTGTGACGGCATCACCGAGGCACTAGAGCGTCGGTAGAACAGGGCGCTGGGGAAAAAGGGCGCAGAGCGGGGCGGGAACATGGCACAGGTGTCGCAATCTCAGGGAAGTACCGAGGACGGCACTGCCGCGGTACGTCGGATCGGTTTGATCGAGGACCACGAATCCGTCGCGCTCGGCCTCAAGGCCATGCTGGCGGACGAACCCGATCTCGATCTCGTGATCATGGCCTCCACCGTGGACGATTTGCTCGCCCACCGAGAGCAGCTCGACCTGGTGGTACTCGATCTGCGCCTCGGCGACGGATCGTCTCCGCGCTCGAACGTGGAACAGTTGCACGCCGCGGGATCACGAGTGCTGGTGTACACCGGTGCCGAGAACGCATTCCTGGTCCGGTCCGCTGCACGCGCGGGAGTGCTCGGCGTGGTGCGCAAGTCCGCGCCCGCATCGGCCATCGTGTCCGCGATCCGGCGAGCCGCGAGCGGCGGGCAGGTGGTCACCACGGACTGGGCCGCGGCGATCGACGGCGATCCGCAGCTGCCCGACGTCGGCCTGAGCCCACGTCAACGCGAGGTGCTCGCCCTCTACGCGTCGGGCGAGAAGGCAGGACGCGTCGCCCGCCTGGCCGGACTGTCGGAACAGACCGTGAACGACTACCTCGTGCGCATCCGCAACAAATACGCCGAGGCGGGGCGTCCGGCACCGACCAAAACCGATCTGTACAAACGCGCGGTCGAAGACGGGTGGCTCCCGATGCCCGAGCTCCCCTCGCAGGACTGATGACCGGTTGGAACGCGATTTATGACGCATCCTCAGAGTTGACGGTTCAAATGCCCATAGAAATCAGGGCAGCGAGTCTGTGATCGACCTGTGAGAATGAGTTGGCTCAGGTTTAGACCGTCTCAACCTGCCTCGGCCCTCGGGAGAACTGATGTCCGCACTGCTCGATCCCATGCCCTCGGAACACAGCAACTCCATCTCTGCCGCACCGCTCGCTCGCGGACTGATCAGCCTGGTGCCGCCCGCTGAGCAGCTGGACACGTTCCCCATGCGGCCCGGCCTGACCGACCGTGAAATCGAGGTACTGCTGTGCTGGATTCGCCTCGACTCCAAGACCGAGGTCGCCAAGGCACTGTTCCTGTCGCTGGGAACCGTCAACACCCACTTGACGCGCATCCGCGCGAAATACACCTCTGTCGGACGGTCCGCCCCGACCAAGGCCGCCCTGGTGGCTAGGGCCCTGCAGGACGGACTCGTCGACATCTCGGAGCTGTAAGTCTTCGAGCTGTTGCGGTTCGAGAGCGTAGGTCAGACGTGGACTTCGGTGTCCACGCCTTCGCTCTCGAGACGCTTGTTGCGTCGGATGCTGCTGATCAGTGCGGCACCGATGAAGAGGATTCCGACGAAGCCGGTGATCAGTTCGTTGATGTGAACGCCGATCGACACGAGCAGGATGAGGGCCAAGGCACCGATTGCCCAGTGCGCGCCGTGCTCGAGGTAGACGTAGTCCGACAACGTTCCCTTGCGAACGAGGAACACCGTGATCGAGCGAACGAACATGGCACCGATGAAGCCGAGGCCGAGCGCGATGATGATCGGGTCCGCGGTGATGGCGAAGGCTCCGATGACCCCGTCGAACGAGAACGACGCGTCGAGGACCTCGAGGTAGAGGAACAGGAAGAAGCCGGCCTTGCCGGTCGCCTTCGCCAGTTCGCTCGGGCCGCCGGAGGACTCTTCGCCCTCTTCCTCGATGTGGAACAGTTCGCCGAGACCGTTGACGGCAATGTAGGTGATCATGCCGAGCACGCCGGAGACCATGACGGTGGAAATCTTGTCGTCGTCGGCGAGGAATTCGGCGCTGAGCACGAGCAGCAGGCCCGCGACGACAACGGACAGCTGATCGAGGCGACCGATCCGGGCGAGAGGCTTCTCCAGCCAGCTCAGCCAGGTGATCTCGCGATCCTCGAAGATGAAGCCGAGGAAGAGCATCAGCAGGAACATGCCGCCGAAGGCTGCGATCTGCGGATGTGCGTCGGTGAGGAGCGTTTCGTAGCTCGGCGAACCGTCCGGGAAGGTCGCGGCACCGTCGGCGGGCGGGTTGAGCGCCAGGTCGATGGCGGCGACCGGACCGAGGCCCGACGCGGCCCAGACGATGACCAGCGGGAACAGCAACCGCATGCCGAACACGGCGATGACGATGCCGATGGTGAGGAAGATCTTCTGCCAGAACTCACTCATCCGTCGCAACACGGTGGCGTTGATGACGGCGTTGTCGAAGGACAGGGACACTTCGAGCACACCGAGGATGAGGACGAGAATCATCGCCTCGAGTCCGCCGTACAAGAAGGCCACGATGACGGACACGATGGTGACCGCAATCGACCAGCCGAAGATTCTCATAACCACGTCAGTGGCCTTTCTGGCTAGGAGCAGAGCCCGCAGGCGCGACCAAGTTGGGGGACGAAACGGAAAAACCCCCGCCCATCATGAATGACGAGGCGGGGGTATCCCCAATCTTGGGAGTGCCTTTACTAGACGTTTACTCCGAAGTCCCGGGCGATGCCTGCGAGCCCGGACGCGTAGCCCTGGCCGACCGCGCGGAACTTCCACTCCGCGCCGTTGCGGTACAGCTCGCCGAAGACCATCGCGGTCTCGGTCGAGGCATCCTCGCTGAGGTCGTAGCGAGCAAGCTCGGAGTTGTCGGCCTGGTTGATGACGCGGATGAACGCGTTGCGCACCTGACCGAACGACTGCGAGCGAGCGTCCGCATCGTAGATCGACACGGGGAACGTGATGGTCTCGATCTCCGGCGGCACAGCGGCGAGATCGACCTTGATCTGCTCGTCGTCTCCGTCGCCTTCACCGGTCGTGTTGTCCCCGGTGTGCTCGATGGAGCCGTCGGGAGACTTCAAGTTGTTGAAGAACACGAAGTGCCCGTCGCTCAGGGCCTTCTTCGTCGAGTTCAATGCGATGGCGCTGGCATCGAGGTCGAAGTCGGTGCCCGTCGTCGTGCGGATGTCCCAACCGAGGCCGACCACGACCGCGGTCAGGTTCGGTGCTGCCTTGGTGAGCGAGACATTGCCACCCTTGCTGAGGCTGACGCCCATTGAGAGGTCCTTTCGCAATTGGTTTCCCGTTACGGGTACAACCGTAGTGGGAATGTCCGGTTTCTGGACGTACTCGACCAACGAGCGCGGTGATGCGGAGGTTCCCGTCGGTAGTATCGAACAGGTGACAAGTCGCTGGCCTGGGGTGTTTCGCCGAGGTTCCGAATCGGACGCCGCCGCGCGTCGTTCCCAGGACGCCGCTGTCGCCGCCTTTCTCGACATGGACAAGCGACAGTCCATCGCATCCGCCGGCGTCGAGGCATCCACCGCGCTGCGCCCGGAGGACGGACTCGCCCGTCGATGGTTCGATACCGAGAAGCTGTGTTTCGACGCGGGAGCGGCGTATCTCGCTGCCGTCGAACAGTTCGACGGAATCACCACTGCCGCCGCCAGGTCGGCATTCGACAACGCGACGCGACTGCTCCACGACGCCAGTGTCGCCGTCGACCGTTTCTACGAGGCTCATCGCAGCACTCTCGAGCACGCCTCGGCACAGTTCGCGGCCACCCCGCGCCTGGTGCAGGACGCACTGGCCGAGGCGGACGCTGCGCGGTCCACCGTCGACGAGCAGTACGCCACCTATCCATCACTACGGCAGGCCTGGAACGAACTGGACGCCGCCACAACACAATTGAACGATGTTCGACGGGATCCGCTGCGTGCGCGAGAGCAGGCTGCCGTCGTCCGGGACAGATCCACTGCGTTGCGCGAGGCGGTTCGCTCGGCCCCCGGACGCCAGCAGGAGGCCCGGACCGCACTGGTCTCGGTGCGGACCCGAATCGAAGCCGTACTAACGAGATCCGAGGGGATCGCGCCGGCCTTCTCGAGTTTGCTTCGCGAATTCAATGCCAAGAGCTCGGCGGATCTATCGCACAACGAACGATCGAGCACACGCCACATCGAACAGGCCGACGAGGATCTGCGAGCGGCCCGTTCGGCGCTCGACACGGGCAACCCCGAGCAGGCCTTGGATCTCGTCGCCCAGGCCCGGTCGCACCTGACCGATGCCGAGCACCTGGTCGATGCCGTCACCGATCGTGTTCGCCTGCTGCGCGCAGTCAAAGCCGATCCGAGCGAGACCGAGAGCAAGGTCCGGTTCAAACTTCGTGACGCTCAACAACTCGCGATCAATCGGGGTCTGGTTGCCGAATGGGGCTCGGTGCTGGATGCTCAGCTCGCCCGGATCGACAGGGCGAGCAACGCACTGACGGGTACCCATCCCGACTACTGGTCATATCTGCAGGATCTGGCTACCATTTCGGACTTCATCGCAGGCGTGATCGAACGCATGCGCAGCTAGCACCGACCGCATTCACACGAAGGATCATGGTGCAACACTTTCGCCATCTCGACGCCGACACCCGCGAACGCATGTTCTTCCTGCAACCGGAGGACATCGCGGTCAGCGACGGAAACAACGTCGTAGCAACAGCACTCGGTGCGACGCTGTACATTCCCGCGACCCGTGCGGACCTGACCGCGACGGTGCACAAGCGCACCGACGAGGGCGTTCGATCGATCGTGATCGATCTCGAAGATGCAGTCGCAGATCATGATCTGCAGTACGCGGTGGAGAACACCATCCGAACTCTGAACGAACTCTCGGGTTCGAATGCACTGGTGTTCGTCCGAGCCCGCACGGCCCAACAGATTCGGACGGTCTGCGCCGGTCTGGCTCCTGGGGCCGCTGGACTTGCCGGTTTCGTCGTACCGAAGTTCACCTCGGCAACCGGAGCCGAGTACCTCGACGAGATTCTCGCCGCATCCACCGCGCACGACACCCGCTTGTTGGCGATGCCGGTTCTCGAGTCGGCCGAGGTGGTCCACCGCGAAACACGCGACACCGAACTCGTTGCCATCCGGGAACTACTGGGAAAATACCGAGACATCGTGCTGGCCGTCCGCATCGGAGCCACCGACATGTGCGGCACCTTCGGCATTCGCCGCGACCGTGACCTGACGATCTACGACGTCCGCGTCGTAGCCGACGTGATCAGCGCGATCGTCAATCATCTGGGCCGCAACGACGGATCGGGATTCGTCATCACCGGGCCGGTGTGGGAGTACTTCGCAGACCACGAACGCATGTTCCGGCCATTGCTGCGCCAGACGCCGTTCGCCGACCAGGAGGCCGTGCGCTTCCGGCAGCAACTGGTCAGCAGCGACTTGGACGCACTGCTGCGCGAGGTCGCCCTCGACCGCGCCAACGGTATCCAGGGCAAGACGGTCATCCATCCATCCCACGTTCCTGCCGTGCACGCATTGTCCGCAGTGACGCACGAGGAATACCACGACGCCCTCGACATTCTGGCCTCCGATCAGGGCGGCGCGCAGGCCTCCGGCTACCGAAACAAGATGAACGAGCTGGGACCACATCGCAATTGGGCGAAACAGACGATGGTCCGCGCCCGGGCATTCGGGGTCACCAACGAAGGGATCACGTTCGTGGACCTACTGACGGCGTTGGCTCAGCGATGACCGACAACCCGGCCGACGGCATCGTCCTGACCGACACCGGCTCCTCGTCGTCGTGGACGGCACGACAACTGGTGCGTCCCGGCCTACGCCGTAATCCCCGACGGGCACATCTGTTGGTGTCCACTGTGCTCGGCAAACACATACCCGTGGATCCGGACGTCGTCATCGGTGCCGGCGATGAATTGGCCGGCCTGGTCGCCGCGGCGGTCGACGGCTCCGACGTCGATGTTCTCGGATTCGCGGAGACGGCAACGGGATTGGGTCACACGGTGGCAACCGCCCTCGATGCGCGTTGCTATGTGCACTCGACCCGCCGCACGGTACCGGGCATGACGGTGCACGGAGAGTTCGAGGAAGGGCACTCGCACGCCACCGACCATCTGCTGATGCCGACCTCGGCGGACCTGCTCGGCGGCGAACTACCCCTCGTTCTCGTCGACGACGAGATCTCGACCGGAGCCACCGCGCTCGATGCGCTCCGCCAGATCCATTCCACGGCTGCGCGTTCCCACTACGTCATCGCATCCCTGGTGGACATGCGCAGCGCCGAGCATCTCGACGCGACCGCAGCAACGGCCGCCGAACTGGGCGTCGTGATCGACAACGTCAGCCTCGCTCAGGGATCGGTCGAGCTGACACCCGGGCTCGTGGAGACGGTTCTGAACCTTCCCGATCCGACGTTCAATCCGATTGCTGCACAACCCGGTTCGGTACGCCGCATCGACGCGCACTGGCCCGCAGCTCTACCCGACGGCGGCCGCCACGGCTTCCTCAGGTCTGATGCAGCCGGGTTCGACGACGCGATCGAAGCAGTCGCGGCCACCGTCGACGCGTCGCTCCCCGACTCGGGTGCCGTCGTGGTCGTCGGGCACGAGGAGCTGATGTACCTGCCGTTACGCCTGGCGGCAGCGCTGCAACGACGCGGACACAGCGCCCTGTTCCAGACGACCACCCGCTCGCCCGCCTACGTACTCGACGTGGCGGGCTACCCACTGCGCCGGGGCTTCGAATTCGCAGCGCCCGAGGACGAATCCTCTCTGCGCTACCTCTACAACGCCGACGCGCCGGCCGGCTCGACCCTGGTGTTCGTCGCCGATACCCCCGCGGATACCGACGCACTCACCGCCGCGGCGGAGACACTCGCAGCGGCGGGCACCGACGTGCTGGTCGTGGTCGTGACCGGTGCCGATCCGCAGGCGCTCGAGATCGCCAGACGCGCCCGTCCGCTGCGTGGGCCCGAGTTCGGCTCGTACGCGCCGGACGAGGTGACCTGGCTACTCAAAGACCTGTCAGGGATCTCGCTGGAAGCGGCAACGGCAGAGCGCGAGAAGGCGATTCAGGCCGGCACGGCGCACTATGCCGAATCGCTGCCGGTCGAATTCCAACCCGATCTCGCGTATCGCGAACTGTTCGAGAAGGTACTGCACGAGAGTGCGGCGCGGCTCGCGGTCGCCGTCGGAACCGTCACCGAGGTGGTGCTCGCCGAGCGCGGACACGACATCGTGCTCGCATCACTGGCGCGGGCCGGTACTCCGGTGGGAATTCTGATGCGGCGCTGGGCTTTCGCCGCCCACGGCATCGAGATACCGCATTACGCCGTCTCGATCGTGCGTGATCGGGGTATCGACAGCGTCGCTCTGCGCTACCTCGCCGAGCACCACGATTCACGCTCGGTGGTGTTCGTGGACGGCTGGACCGGCAAAGGTGCCATTGCACGCGAACTCACAGCGGCACTAAGCGACTTCCCTGGGGCGGACTTCGACGACGATCTGGCCGTGCTCGCCGATCCCGGACACTGCGCTCGCACCTACGGGACCCGAGACGACTTCCTCATCGCCTCGGCCTGCCTGAATTCGACCGTCTCGGGCCTCGTTTCGCGAACAGTGCTCAACGACAGCCTGATTCGTCCCGGAGACTACCACGGCGCGAAGTACTATGCGGATCTCGCACCCGACGACGTGTCGCGGCATCTACTCGACGCGGTGACGGCTCGATTCGACGACGTGCGTGACGAGGTCGCGGAGACGGTGTCGTCGGTGCTCGCGTCCGACAGGACTCCCACCTGGTCGGGATGGGCATCGGTGGAGAAGGTCCGCCAGGAGTACGGCATCTCGCACGTCAACTTCGTCAAGCCCGGTGTCGGCGAGACCACGCGGGTGCTGCTACGCCGAGTACCGTGGCGCGTGTTGGTGCGCGACGCGAATGCTCCGGAGCACCAACATATTCGGATGCTCGCCGAAGCCAGGGGAGTACCGGTCGACGTGGTACCCGACCTCGCCTACTCGTGCATGGGTCTGATCAAGAACGTCTCCACCGAGGATGCCTCGTGAGCGCCCTCGTCGCCGTCGACCTCGATCGCACTATGATCTTCTCCGAAGGCGCGCTCGGTGTGCCCCTAAACGAGACGTTCGAGTGCGTGGAGGTGTACGAGGGCAAACCGTTGTCGTACATGAGCACTCGGTCGATGTCGCTGCTCCGCGGGTTGAGCGAGAGCGTCCCCGTGGTTCCGACGACGACGCGGACCATCGAACAGTTCCAGCGCATCGACTTGCCGGGTGCCCCGTGGCGGTACGCCATCACCAGCAACGGTGGCAACATTCTCGTCGACGGTGAGCCGGATACGGCCTGGCGCAAGGGCTTCGATCTGGACCTGGCCGGCATCGGCGCAGAGTTGAGATCGAGGGTCTCCGAAGACTGGGTGCTCAAATACCGCGAGGCCGACGGCCTGTTCTGCTACCTCGTCGTCGACGTCACCGCCGTCCCGCCGGACTTCGTCTCGGACTGGTCGCAGTGGTGCGCGGCACGCGACTGGAACGTCTCCCAGCAGGGTCGCAAGATCTACACGATGCCCAACGCGGTGTGCAAGAGCTCCGCCGTGGCCGAGGTCCGTGCCAGGCTGGTTCAGGACGGTTCCCTGGATGCCGAGGCCGGCGTGTTCGCTGCCGGTGACGGCGCACTCGACGCCGAGATGCTCATGGCCGCCGACGAGGCAGTTAGGCCGCGTCACGGCGAGCTCGAACTGCTGGGGTTCACCCGCCCCGGGTTGACCGTCACCGATTCCTCCGGCGTACGGGCCAGCGAGGAAATTCTCGAGTGGCTGCGGAACCGAACCACTGCGCACCGCGTCTAACAGTTCGTCGGGGGGACAGGCGCGTGGCAAGGGGTGGGCATGGCGAATCCGTACGAGGAACTCGAAGCGACGATCGACGGGATAGTCACCAACATATTCGTGACCCCGGTGGGGCCCGAGCTCGTCGGCACCATGCTCGGGGAGGCGTTCGAGAAAGCGAACGGGGCATTCGACTACCGCGGTGACTACGAACCCAACGAAGTGACGATCACCGAACCGTTCGAGGTGATGTCACACGAGGACATCGCGGGCATGGTCGGGTCGTTGGCCATCGGTCCCATTGCGACTTCGTCGAAGAACTGGAACGACCTCTCGGCCGCCGCCGGCTCCGGATCCGACGGCTTCCGAACGGGAATCGAGGCGGCCATGGCGTCGGGCTGGTCCGGGCCGATGTCCGACGCCGTGCGCGGCGGCGTAGGCGATTACGTCTCGTCGGCGTCCGCGCTGGCCACGTCGATGAGCCTGATCGGGAACAAGCTGCTCGAAGCACACGCGGGATTCGAGCAGACCAAGTCGAGAATGCCGCCGGTGGTCGCGTCCGAGGCCAGCACCCTGATCGGTTCCCTGCTCCCCGTTCCGTTCGCTACCAAAACGGCGGCGGCAGTGCAGGAGGAGCAGCAGAACGAAGCGCGCCGGATCATGCGATCGGTGTACGTACCGGGCGTGGTGCTGTCCGACACCAACGTTCCGGTGCTGCCGACGGCGCACAATCCCGTCGACGGCGGAGGCGGTGGTTCCACCGGCGGCTGGGCAGGCGGTTTCCCGGCAGGCAGTTTCCCGGCCGCCAGTGGGAGCGGCGGTGCGACGTCCGGTGGGGGCGCAGGCTCGGCAGGAGCCGTCGATCCCGCAGCGCAGTCGGCTGCGCAGCAGACCGATGCCGGCACCGCGACGCCTGGACCATCGGGCCCCGGGCAACCGGGTTCGAGTCCATCCGGACCGCTGCCGCCTGCAGATCGGTCCGGGGAAACCCGGGCCGCCGCAGCCGGTGGCCCCGGAAATGCTCCCGGGGGACTCGGAAGCAACGTGGGAGGCGGCGGTTCCTCGGGGACAGGCTCCCCGGGTGCCGGCTACGGCGGCTCGGGCTACGGCGGCTCCAACTACGGCGGCTCGGGCTACAACGGATCCGGTGGCGGTGTGGGTTCCGGTGCAGGTTTCGGCGGCTCTGTTCTCGGGTCTCCGATCGGTTCCGGCGGTTCCAGCGGCGGCCCGGGCGGCGCGAGTGCGGCGGCGGCCGGTCGAGCAGGGGCTCACGGTATGCCCGGAGCGGGCGGTATGGGCGCGGCAGGAGGTCGTGGCACCGGCGACAACGACGGAGAACACACCACCCCCGGCTACTTGATCGACGTCGGCAACGGCAGCGAACTGATCGGCGACCTGCCACTCGTCGCACCCCCTGTGCTCGGCGGCTGACGGTGACGCAGTGGACCGTGCGCGGCATGGATTTCGCGATGCTCTGCAGTCGATTCGGACGGGATCGGCTGCCCTACCCTCTCGCCGTCACCGTCGACGTCGATACCGAGGGTCAGCTCCGACAGCTGCGGCGCGAAGCGTCGGCGAGGATCGACGCGCTGGTGGACGAGCGGCTCGAGGCAGCCATCGGAGTGGTGATCGACCCCGCTGTGCGCATCGAATGCCGAAGCGATACACACGCTCTCGGGCAGAGCCCGGTGCGCGTTCATGCAGCGGTGACCCACGATCTCGCGGTCGTCCTCACCCAACGACCCGGGCCGGACTGTTCGGTCACGATCGACACGGTGACCCCGGCATCTGCCCCCGTACGGATCGCCGAGTCCGTGCCGACCGTGCAGGCCGGACGCCGTGCGGCCGCGACCCTCGAACATCCCTGCACTGCAACCACATCGAGCGGAGCAATCCTGTCCACGGCCACTCGAAACGCGACTGCGGACGAGAAATTCGAGGCGTTTTTCGCCCGACCGCGATCGGCAGTCGGCGAGGTGATCGTCGCGCGCGGCGCCACCTACGACCACCGCCGCGATACCGATGCCGTCTCGTTCTTCTGGATGGACTTCGACGGGGACGGCCGCTACCTCGTTCGTTCCCACGCGTCGATCGACGTCGTGCCCGCCGATTCCACCCGATTCGTCGCCGAAATCGGGCGACAGTTGGAGTCGGCCTTACGCCGATGACACAGCCCACCCCTTGACACCGTATCGATTTTCGATAGGTTATCGATATTCGTTGTTATCGACTATCGATATGGAGGCGGGCGGGATGGCATACGGACTGGGTTCCATGAGGACCAACAAGTGGGCGATGGTGTTCTACGGAGCACTGGCCGTGGGCTGGACCGGCTGGAAGATGTGGAAATACCACTCCTCGGACTACGTCCTTGCCACGGTCGAACCCGAGTGGAACACCCCGCCGGTGGAGTTGTTCGGAGGCCAGTTGCAACCGGGGAACTCGGTCGAGCTGAGCGTCCCGAAAGCCGAAATCGTAAGACTGCTGGGCTTCATCGACGTGATGCGCTACGGATCCCTCGCCGTCGGACTGGTGATCATCCTGGTGGGCCTGCTGTTCTTCTACCGCTTCTGCGATCGCGTCATCGCCGGGAATCCCTTCACCAACGCCGCACGCACCGACGTCGTAGTGATCGGCGCGTGCATTCTCGCCTACCCCATCATCACTGGGTTCATGAACATGCTGGGCACCAACAGCGTCGTCGGTGCGCTCGAGCTGAGCGGGACCGTGGACACCGCTCGACCGGCCACCGGTCTCTGGATCGCAATCTTCGTGTCCACATTCCTGCAATTCGTCTACGCCACCATCGCCCAGGGCACCAAGCTCGCTCGCGATGCCGATGGTCTGGTCTGATGGCCGAGGAGTTCGTCGACCATCTCGTCGTGTGTCATCTCGGCGAGATCCTCGAAGCCCGCGGCATGACGCTCGCCGAGCTGTCGCGTCTGGCGGGGGTCAGCGTCGTGAATCTGTCGGTACTCAAGAACGACCGCGCCAAGGCCATCCGATTCTCCACCTTGACCGCCGTGTGCCGGGTGCTCGGCTGCACCCCTGGCGACCTGTTCACCCTCCGCCAGATCTGACCGACAAGCCTTCGCGGTCACATCAGTCGGACAAATCGACCAAGTACATTGGATGACGGTAACCAGCACTTCGAGAGAGAGTCCACCACATTGTCTGCTCCGGCCGGTCAACCGTTGTCCAAGGGTCAGAACGGCCCCCTCACCGTCGGCGACGTCGTCGTGTCCATCGCCCTGGCAGTGCCGGCCGATCTGTCTGCACTTCTGGTCACCGACGCCGGAAAGGTGCGCACGGACGCCGATTTCGTGTTCTTCAATCAGCCGACCGGTCCCGGTGTTCGCCTCGAACCAGGGCAGGGCGGGCCGGCGCGGCTCGCCGTCTCGCTCGGCGCAGTTCCGTCCGACATCGAGCAGATCCGTGCGGTCATCACCCTCGACGACGCATCGAGCAACTTCGGCCGATCGGCACCCCCGGTCGCGCGAGTCAGTGACACAGCGGGAAATGTGTTGTACGAGTACACGATCGAAGGTCTCAGCTCCGAATCCATCGTCATCGCGCTGGAGATCTACCGCCGCCAGGGGAGCTGGAAAGTGCGCGCCGTGGGGCAGGGATACGCGGGCGGTTTCGCTGCGTTGGTGACCGATCACGGTGTCTCCGTGGACGACGCGCCGGCTCCGGCACCCACCCCGCCCCCTGCACCCCCCCCCCCCCGCGCCCGCACCCCCCCCCCCCCCGCCCAACGCGCCCCGCCCCGCCCCGCCCCCCCCCCCCCCCCGCCCCCCGCCGCGCCGCCCGGCCGCCTCGCCCCCCCCCCGCCCGC
>NZ_NOZA01000003.1:0-108120 GCF_002258465.1 Rhodococcus sp. 05-2256-B1
CATTCACGCCGCGCTGACCCGCCCGAATCCGCAAACGCGCGCGCGTTTGTCAGGTGCGAGCGGAATCGCCCCGTTCGAGCCAGCAAATTCGCGCGCGTTCAGCGAATGCGCGCGCGTTTGCGGTGAAACCCGGCCTCGACCCCCGCCCGAGGACCCGAACCCGTGGCCGAGAGTCTTGCCACGGCCTCGGCGGGTCGGGATGTCCGCAGCGGTCAGCGCGGCGTGAATGCGGCGGCACCGGACTGCAGAGGGGCCAACCGAGTGAGTTGCGTGACGTGTTCCGGGGTCAGTTCCGCGAGTGAATTGACCTGCAGCAGTTGCATGGTGCGGATGATCTCCTCCCTCAGAATTTCGATCATGCGGTCGACGCCCGCGCGGCCACCGGCCATCAGGCCGTACAGGTAGGCCCGGCCGACGAGCGTGAACGACGCTCCCATTGCGATGGACGCGACGATGTCGGAACCGTGCATGATGCCTGTGTCGACGGCCACCTCGAAGTCGGAGCCCACTTCACGGACAACCTGTGGCAGCAGGTGGAAGGGAACGGGAGCCCGATCGAGTTGTCGGCCTCCGTGATTGGACAGAACGATGCCGTCCACACCCAGTTCGGCCAGACGCGCCGAATCCGCCACCGACTGAACACCTTTGACGACCAGCTTGCCAGGCCAGATTTCACGGATGACGTCGAGATCCTCGAACGAGATGGAGGGATCCATCGCTGAATCGACCAGCTCTCCGACCGTGCCGCCGGTAGAGGTCAGCGACGCGAATTCCAGCTTGGGCGTGGTGAGGAAGTCCCACCACCACCATGGACGCGGAATGGCGTTGGCGATGGTCGACGCGGTCAACTGCGGCGGAATGGAGAACCCGTTGCGTTTGTCTCGCAGGCGAGCCCCGGCGACCGGTGTGTCGACCGTGAACAGGAGGGTGTCGAAGCCAGCTTTCGCGGCGCGTTCGACCAGACCGAACGAGATGTCGCGGTTACGCATGACCTAGAGCTGGAACCAGTTTCGGCCGTTCGGGTTGGTGGCCTTCACGTCCTCGATCGACGTGGTGCCCAGCGTCGAGAGGGAGAATGGAATTCCAGCAGCGCCGGCGGCGGCAGAACCGGCGTATTCACCCTCGGTCTGCATCAGGCGCGTGAAGCCCGTCGGGGCGATGCCGAACGGAAGCGCGGAGGGCCCACCGAACACCGTCGTCGAGGTGTCGACGTGGGAGACGTCTCGCAGGATCGAGGGGTGGAATTCGACGTCACGGAAGGCCTGCCGGGCCCGGGAGAGTGAGATCTCGGCGTCGGCCGCGCCGTCGGTGTAGTCGAATGCCGCGCGCGGGGTGCGGCGACGGGCGATGGTGCGGAGATCGTCGATGGTCAGTGCCGCGCTGAGGCGTCGTCGACGCAGGTTCAGATCGGGCTTCTTGAACGAGAGCACCTCGCGCAGGTCGGTGGCTTTCGGTATCTGCCGGGCAATGGGCATGCGTTGTCTCGATTCTGTGGGCTGATCCTCTCCCCACCACACCACCCGAGGTGTTGGCAACGACAAGCAGGGTGGCGCACCGGTTCGATCCAAGCCTTGAACGCGCGCGCGTTTGCGAAAAATGACTGGCAATCCCCGCGAAACCCTGGCAATTTTGCGCGCGCATGGCAAGTGCGCGCGCGTTTGCGGCGAACCCCACAATTGGTACCCAGCCACCAGGTTCCTGACTGCGAGATCGGTCGGCTCATCCCTCGCGAGTGACGGCCGCCAACACTGCGGTCAGCACTCGAACGGCACCCTCTTTGTCCAGGGGGTCGTTACCGTTTCCGCATTTCGGGGATTGCACGCAGGACGGGCAACCGGTCTGACATTCGCAGGAGACGATCGCGTCCTTGGTGGCGGCGAGCCAGTCGGCGATGGCCACGTGTCCGCGGTCTGCGAAGCCTGCTCCGCCGTCGTAACCGTCGTAGACGAAGACCGTCGGCAGCCCGGTGTCGGGGTGTAATGCCGTCGACACTCCACCGATGTCCCATCGATCGCAGGTCGCGACCAACGGCAGCAACCCGATGGCGGCGTGCTCGGCCGCGTGCAGCGAGCCGGGGAATCGCTCGAACGGAACACCGCTGTGCTCCAACAACTCCGGGGTTATGGTGTACATGACGGCGCGGGTGTCGAGGGTCTGCGCCGGCATGTCGAGTTCGATGGAATCGAGGACCTCTCCCGACGGGAGGTGCCGAAGATATCCCACCACCTGATGGGTGACGTTCACCTGCACCAGCGCGACGCGGACCTCGCCGTAGTCGACGGATTCGTGCACCGCCGTGATCGCGATGTCGGTGATCTCGCGGGCCGAGGTGTTCCACTCGGGTTGTTCGGCATGCACCAGCGCGAGGCCGGCCTCGAGATCCAGCTCGTCGACCACGAAGGACTCGCCCTGATGTATGTGCACCGCACCGGGATGTGCTGTGGCAGGCGCACGTCCGCCGTCGACGGTGCCGAGCATGCGGCCGGACTCGCCGTCGACGATGGCGACCTGCACGCCCGTGCCGCCGCGAATGTTGACCGCACCGTGCGGAGACAGCTGCTGCCCCTCGGGGGTGATGAACCACCCGTGAGGACGCTTACGCACGTAGCCCTTCAGTTCGAGCTCTTCGAGTACCGATTCCGCGCTCAACGCCTCGGCCTCGGCTAGGGTGATCGGTAGTTCGACTGCAGCGCAGAGCAATTGGGGAGCGAGGATGTACGGATTGGTCGGGTCGGTGACGGTTGCCTCGACCGGCTTGTCCAGTAGGGCCGCCGGGTGATGCACCAAGTAGGTATCCAACGGATCGTCGCGCGCGACGAGTACCAGCAGTGAGCCCTCCCCGCGACGTCCGGCACGCCCACCCTGCTGCCAGAACGAGGCGACGGTGCCCGGGAAACCGGCGACGATCACCGCGTCCAAACCGGCGATGTCGACGCCGAGTTCGAGGGCGTTGGTGGTGGCCACTCCCAGCAGGGTGCCGTCGGAGAGGTCCCGTTCGAGTTTTCGTCGATCCTCAGCCAAATAGCCTGCGCGATAAGCGGCGACGCGTCGGACCAATTGCGGATCGACGTCGGCGAGAATTCTCTGGGTCCCCAACGCAGTGACCTCGGCTCCGCGCCTGGACCGTACGAACGCGAGTGTCCGTGCACCCTCGATCAACAGATCCGCCATGATGCGCGATGCCTCGGCCCCCGCCGATTTGCGTACCGGCGCACCGTTCTCGCCGGTGATCTCCTTGAGCAGCGGCGGTTCCCAGAGTGCGACGGTACGCGCTCCGTGGGGCGAGCCGTCCTCGGTGATCTCCTCGCAGGGCGCTCCGATGAGTCGACTGGCTGCGCGTCCCGGCTCCGAGGTGGTGGCACTGGCGAGAACGAACACCGGAGACGCTCCGTAGCGCGCGCAGAGGCGTCGCAACCGACGGAGTACCAGGGCGACGTTGGAGCCGAAAACACCTCGGTAGTAATGGCATTCGTCGACCACCACGTACCGAAGGTTGCGCAGGAAACGCGACCATCGCTCGTGTGCGCCGAGGATGCCCAGGTGCAACATGTCGGGATTGGTGAAGATCCAGCGCGCATTGGTTCTGGCCCACTGCCGAATCTCGATCGGGGTATCGCCGTCGTACGAGCTGGGAAACACCTCGGCGAGATCGTCTGACAGCGAACGTAACTCGTCGGTGATCGAGATGGTGGTGCGTAGCTGATCGGCTCCGAGGGCCTTGGTCGGTGCGAGATACAGAGCCGTCGCCCGGGCGTCGGCGGCCAGCGTCGTCAGAATGGGCAGCTGATAGGCCAACGATTTGCCCGACGCGGTACTCGTCGAGAGCACCACGTGACTGCCCTCGGCGGCGAGCGTCGCGGCCCGGGCCTGATGCGTCCACGGTTGTGCGATGCCCCGAGAGGTGATCACCTGCACCACTTCCGGGCCGACCCACGACGGCCATGGTGCAAAGCTGGACGATCGAGCCGGCAACTCGGCGACGTGCGTGACGGGGCCGTCGTCGGCGGGGGTACCGGCCAACACTCGATCCAGCAGCCGCTGCCCGTAACTCCGGACATCCGCACCGTCGTGCGGATGCTTCTCGCTCACTGCCGGTCTCCATGCATTCGTTCGATCTACTGGCCAGCCCTTCGGGCTTGCTGGGTCGTTCCGCAGGCTCCACTCCTGCCTAGGTGCGACCTGGGGTCCTCATGCTATCGCGGACCCGAAACGAGCGGCTCGAGCCCTGGTGAGAGCCGCATTCCACCCGTCCGGCGTTGTGTGTTGTTACAAGACGGGCAATTTGTTCGAAAAGGGTCGGTTTTCGACTGTTGCGAACGCGGAGTTCATGGTTCACTTGACGCGGTCGCAGCTTCTGTGTTCGTTCTACGCTTCGCAGGATCTTATGTTGCGGGCGCGGTACTGGGAGAGCTCGTCCATCAGGGGGAATCCTGAGGGGGATTCGTACAAGTGCAGCGGTCGGAACCGGCCCGATGGATCGAAAGTGCGCTCCATCGAATCCGGTGTTAGAAAGAGAAGGAAAAGCATGGCACAGGGAACTGTGAAGTGGTTCAACGCCGAAAAGGGCTTTGGATTCATCGCACCAGAAGACGGCTCCGCTGACGTTTTCGTTCACTACTCCGAGATCCAGGGCAGCGGCTTCCGCACCCTCGAGGAGAACCAGCGCGTCGAGTTCGAGGTCGGCCAGGGCACCAAGGGTCCTCAGGCAACGGGCGTTCGCGCAGTCTGATTCTTTTCTCTTCGGAGACGAGAACCTTCATCCCCCTTTCTCGATCGGCCGTGAAAAGCCGTTCGAGAAAGGGGGATGTTTCGTTCGTGGCGAACCACCAGGAAGAGTCGAAAGCAGTGTCTGCCGGTGTCGATGTCCTAATGTCCATGCTGTGAACCAGCTGTCCTTCTTCTCTGCCGAGTCGTTGCCGCCCGCGGTGACCGATCTCAGCGGACTGCTGGCTGCCACCGGCCACGTCGTCACGTCCTCGGGATCGGCGCGTATCTCCGTCGTCGTCGACGCGCAGTGGCGGGCCGATGCCATTGCAGAGTTGATCGAACAATGTGGTCTGTCGGCAGAGCTGGGACGGTCCGAAGAAGACCGTCCTCTCGTTCGCACCGCGTCGGTCCCGGAACTGTCCGCGCTGGCGTCGTTGTGGACCAAGGGCGCGGTGAAGGCCGTGCCTCCCGGGTGGGTGCCCGGTTCTCGGGAGTTGCGGGCATGGGTGCTCGCGTCGGGGCGTCCCGAGGCGGAGGGGGAACGCTACGTACTCGGCCTCGATCCGCACGCGCCGGAGACTCATGCGGTCCTCGCTCAATCGTTGATGCGCGCGGGCATCGCGCCGACTCTGATCGGCACCCGCGGGTCCAACCCCGGCCTTCGAATCACCGGCCGACGTCGGCTGTTGCGCCTCACCGAGAACGTCGGCGAGGCTCCTGCGAATGTGGACGCACGTACCAATTGGCCCCACGCTGAGTAGGAAGATGAATGACTGATCTGCGAGTATTTGCTCGACGTATGTCAGTCTGTTAGGAGTGGGGCAGGCAAATCTGCTTGTGAAAACGCACTAGGGAAGGTTCGGCAGCAAGGTGGCAGCACGTAACAACGGCTCGGGGGACAGCTCCGCCGAGCCGCGTCGTCTGGTCATCGTCGAGTCTCCGACCAAGGCCAAAAAGATCGCTCCCTACCTCGGGAGCAACTATGTCGTCGAGGCCTCGGTCGGCCATATCCGCGACCTTCCTCGCGGTGCTGCCGACGTGCCCGCCAAATACAAGGGCGAGCCCTGGGCACGTCTGGGCGTGGACGTCGACCACGACTTCGAGGCCCTCTACGTCGTCTCGCCCGAGAAGAAGGGCAAGGTCGCAGAGCTCAAGAGCCTGCTCAAGGACGCCGACGAGCTGTATCTCGCCACTGACCCCGACCGCGAGGGTGAGGCCATCGCCTGGCATCTCCTCGAGACCCTGAACCCCAAAGTCCCGGTTCGACGCATGGTCTTCCACGAGATCACCAAGCCGGCGATCCTCGCGGCCGCCGCCGATACTCGCGACCTCGACCAAGACCTCGTCGACGCACAGGAAACCCGCCGCATCCTCGACCGTCTCTACGGCTACGAGGTCAGCCCGGTGCTGTGGAAGAAGGTCATGCCGAAGCTGTCGGCAGGCCGTGTGCAGTCCGTGGCCACCCGCATCATCGTCCAGCGTGAACGCGAGCGGATGGCATTCCGTAGCGCCGAGTACTGGGATATTTCTGCCACCCTCGACGCCGGGGCCGAGGCAAGCCCGCGGAGTTTCGGAGCTCGGCTGGTCAACGTCGACGGCAATCGCGTCGCCGCCGGCCGCGACTTCGGTCCCGACGGCAAGCTCAAGACCGAGTCGGTCACCGTTCTCGACGAACCGCATGCCCGACGCCTCGCCGACGCGCTGGAAGGCGTCGACCTCACCGTCGCGTCCGCCGAGGACAAGCCGTACACGCGTAAGCCGTACCCGCCGTTCATGACGTCGACGCTGCAGCAGGAGGCCGGCCGCAAGCTGCGGTTCAGTTCCGAACGGACGATGCGTGTCGCGCAGCGTCTGTACGAGAACGGCTACATCACCTACATGCGTACCGACTCGACGTCGCTCTCCGCGTCTGCGGTCTCCGCAGCACGGGCGCAGGCGACCGAGCTGTACGGCCCGGAGTACGTGCACCCCACTCCGCGGCAGTACACCCGCAAGGTCAAGAACGCGCAGGAGGCGCACGAGGCCATCCGCCCCTCGGGTGACGTGTTCCAGACTCCCGGTCAGCTGCATTCGGCGCTGCAGACCGACGAGTTCCGGCTCTACGAGCTGATCTGGCAGCGCACCGTCGCGTCGCAGATGGCAGATCTGCGCGGCACCACGCTGACCCTGCGCATCACCGGAACCGCCGGTACCGGCGAGGAGTGCACGTTCTCCGCGTCGGGCCGCACCATCACGTTCGCGGGCTTCCTCAAGGCCTACGTCGAGAGCGTCGACGACGAGGCAGGCGGTCAGACCGACGACGCCGAGTCGCGTCTGCCTGCGTTGAAGGCCGGCCAGGCAGTGACGGCCACCAAGCTCGATCCCGACGGTCACACGACCAACCCGCCTGCCCGATTCACCGAGGCGTCGCTGATCAAGACGCTCGAAGAGTTGGGAATCGGTCGGCCGTCGACGTATTCGTCGATCATCAAGACGATCCTCGACCGCGGTTACGTCTACAAGCGTGGCAGCGCTCTCGTGCCGTCGTGGGTGGCGTTCTCGGTGATTGCGTTGCTGGAAGCGCACTTCGGACGTCTGGTGGACTTCGACTTCACCGCAGGCATGGAAGACGACCTCGACGCGATCGCGGGAGGCCGTGAGCGGCGCGGAGATTGGCTGCAGAGCTTCTACTTCGGCGGCGAGACCGGTGCCGAAGGTTCGGTGGCACGCTCGGGTGGCCTGAAGAAGATGGTGGGCCAAAACCTCGAAGACATCGACGCGCGCACCATCAACTCGATTCGTCTGTTCGACGACTCCGAGGGACGCGAAATCCATGTGCGCGTGGGCCGTTACGGTCCGTACCTCGAGCGCATGGTCAAGAACGACGACGATCCGGACGGCGATCTGATCAGCCAGCGCGCCAACCTGCCCGACGATCTGCCGCCGGACGAGTTGACGATCGATTTCGCCGAAAAGCTGTTCGCCACACCACAAGAGGGCCGCAAGCTCGGTGTGGATCCGCTGACCGGTCACGACATCGTGGCGAAGGAAGGCCGTTTCGGGCCCTACGTCACCGAGATCCTGCCCGAGCCGGAACCCGAGCCGACGCCGCCTCAGCCCGACATCGTGCCGATCTCGACCGGTGGCGACGGTGATGGTGGCGGTGGCGGTGGCGTCAAGACTGCGGTGAAGAAGGCTGCAGCCAAGAAGGCACCGGCCAAGAAGGCTGCCGCGAAGAAGGCCACCGGCCCCAAGCCGCGGACCGGTTCGTTGCTCAAGTCGATGGATCTGGCGACGATCACGCTCGAGGACGCGCTCAAGCTGCTGTCGTTGCCGCGCGTCGTCGGTGTCGATCCCGAGTCCAAGGAAGAGATCACCGCACAGAACGGCCGCTACGGCCCGTATCTGAAGAAGGGCACCGACTCTCGCTCGCTCGCCGACGAGGATCAGATGTTCACGGTCAGTCTCGAAGAGGCTCTCAAGATCTACGCCGAGCCCAAGCGTCGGGGCCGTCAGGGCGAGGCCAAGCCGCCGCTGCGGGAACTGGGCGTCGACCCGATCAGTGAGAAGCCGATGGTGATCAAGGACGGTCGATTCGGGCCGTACGTCACCGACGGTGAGACCAACGCAAGTCTGCGCAAGGACGACGAGGTCGAGACGATCACCGACGATCGCGCGTCGGAGTTGTTGGCGGACAGGCGTGCTCGTGGCCCGGTGAAGAAGAAGGCACCGGCGAAGAAGGCCGCTGCCAAGAAGGCTCCGGCCAAGAAGGCTGCCGCGAAGAAGGCTCCGGCCAAGAAGGCTGCGGCCAAGAAGACCGCCACGAAGACGACGGCGGCCAAGACCACGACGAAGAAGGCTGCTGCCAAGAAGGCACCGGCGAAGAAGACCGACGGCGAGTAGCTCGCGAACTCGAAGTTGTGGATGGAATCGGCAGCGATTATGTCCATAGCTTCGAGTTCGGCACTGTCCGGGAACAGTGCGCCGGGAGTAGTCGGTCCCAACCGTTAGGGTTGCCAGCATGGCGGGTGTGTTCGATCGTTTGGTCGGTCAGGAAGATGTCGAGGCCGATCTGACGGCTGCAGCAGTGGCTGCTCGTACGGGCGTCGACTCGTCGGCAATGACGCATTCGTGGCTCTTCACCGGCCCTCCCGGGTCCGGGCGTTCCATCGCCGCTCTGTGCTTCGCTGCGGCGTTGCAGTGCACCACCGAGGGCACTCCCGGGTGTGGGCATTGTCAGGCGTGTTCGACAACGATGGCAGGCACTCACGGCGATGTTCGGCGCGTCATCCCGGAGGGTCTGAGCATCAGTACCAAGGAGATGCGAGACATCGTCTCGGTCGCGTCGCGTCGGCCGAGCACCGGTCTGTGGCAGGTGGTCGTCGTCGAGGATGCCGATCGACTCACCGAGGGTGCCGGAAACGTACTGCTCAAGGTCGTCGAGGAGCCGCCCGCTCGGACGGTGTTCCTGTTGTGCGCTCCATCGGTCGATCCGCAGGACATCTCGGTGACGCTGCGCTCGCGCTGCCGGCACGTCTCGTTGGTGACGCCCACAGTGCCGGCCATCGCACAGGTGCTGCAGACCCGCGACAAGCTCGACGCCGAGACAGCGGAGTGGGCCGCGTCGATCAGCGGCGGCCATGTGGGCAGAGCACGCCGACTCGCGACCGACGAGGACGCGCGGGCGCGACGCAAGCGGGCACTTGCCCTGGCGTCGGCCGCGGCCCGTCCCAATCAGGCGTACCTCGCAGCCGAGGAACTGGTGAAGGCTGCCGAGGACGAGGCCAAGGAAATGAGTGCCACTCGTGACGAGGCCGAGACCGAGGAGTTGCGCACGGCCCTCGGAGCCGGAGGCACAGGTAAGGGCGCTGCCGGAGCATTGCGCGGCTCGGCGGGCGTGCTCAAGGACCTGGAGAAGCGGCAGAAGTCTCGCGCCACCAGAACCGGCCGCGACTCGCTGGACCGGGCGTTGATGGACCTGGTGGGCCTGTACCGCGACGCGCTCGCGCGTTCGTACGGCTCGACCGCGACGGCTACGCACCCCGATATGGCCGAGCAGGTCGAGCGAATGGCGAAAGCCGTACCGCCCGAGGCTCTGCTGAAAAGTATCGAGGCGATCCTCGAATGCCGAGAGTCTTTGGCTGTCAACGCAAAACCCAAATTTGCGATCTATGCGATGGTCGCGACGCTCGGGGACGTGCTGCGTTAGGAGCAGGCCCGCATCGAGGCTCGGGGGAGGGCGATTTTCGTTTCGACCCGATGCTCCGTTAGACTCACCAACGCCGAAAGGCACGCCGCCTTAGCTCAGTCGGTAGAGCATTTCACTCGTAATGAAAAGGTCAAGAGTTCGATTCTCTTAGGCGGCTCAGACTCAGCCCCTCACCGATACAAATCTGTGAGGGGCTTTTTCGTATCCCGCTCCGGTGAGCATCGGACCCGTCAGCCTCGCGGACCCCGCGACATCCATCACCGAACGAACAGGAACACCACATGATCGACGCCGTCATCTTCACCAACTACTCCGATACCGAAACCCCCGTCCGAATCAGCACCATCGACGGACACCAGCATGTCGGCAAGATCGGGGCCGTCGACAACAACGATGACGACGGTGGCTTCATCACCGTCGCCCTCACCGAGGTCCCCACAGGGTCTCCCTACGTCACCGTCGTCATCGCTGTCGACGCGATCACCGCCATCGAAAGCTGAACCGCAGACACCCTGACCTTCCGCACCACCGTCGACGGGCACACTGGACGAGGTGTTCGCCTCCCTCGCCCCGGCCCGTCGTCGTCTCGCGTACGTCGTAATCGCTCTCGTCCTGATCGGGCTCGTCGTGGCCGTGGCGGTCTTCGTCGCATCGCGGTCCACGAACGACCCTGTCGCAAGCGTCGACCAGTCGGTTCCCGGCCCGGTGCTGCTGGTACCCGGGTTCGGCGGATCCACCGATGCTCTCGAGGTACTCGCGGCGGAACTACGGGAGAACGGCCGCGACGCCACCGTCGTGGCCCTGCCCGATGGTGGCGTCGGCGACCTGACCGCACAGGCGCAGACACTGCGCGACGCCGTCGACGCGGCACTGACTCGGACGGGAGCGACCTCGGTCGACGTCGTCGGGTACTCCGCCGGCGGGGTGGTGGCCCGGATCTGGGCTGCCGATCTGGGCGGTGCCGAGCAGGCTCGACGCATCGTGACCCTGGGCTCCCCGCACCACGGCACCCAGGTGGCGGGGCTGGCTGCCCAGGTCCTGCCCGACCGGTGCCCGACGGCCTGCCAGCAACTGGCCCCGGACAGCTCCGTGCTGGCCGGCTTGAACTCGGGCGACGAGACGCCGGACGGGCCGCAGTGGGTGTCGATCTGGACCGAACTGGATCAGGTGGTGACGCCGCCATCGTCGGCCCGGCTCGACGGGGCGATCGACATCCCCGTCCAGAGCGTGTGCGCGGACTCGGCCGTCGACCACGGAAACCTGCCCCGTGATCCTCTCGTCGGCGCGATGGTCTCGGCCCAGTTGGACGGCAGCTCTACCGTCGAGCTCGGCGCAGCCGACTGCAGCCGTCTCAGCTCGTGATGTCCTTGGTCGTGAAGTTCGCCCACGCAGCCCCCAGGAGCACGACGACGTAGACGCCCTGCAATCCGACGCCGCGCACCAGGTCCCGCGTCGGCACCGGGTCGCGGAAGAGATCGACGAAGGCCAGCCAGTACCGCGTCGGAAGGTACGGCGCGATGGCGTCGGCGGCGTCCAGCGTCAGCAGTAGCGAGCTGGCGATGAGGAAGGCCAACGCGCCCAGCGTCGCCGCGAGTGGCGAGTCAGTCAGGGTCGACAGGAACAACCCCATCGCGGCAACTCCGAGCATCGACAGGGTCACGTAGAGGACCGCTATGACGGTGCGTACGGCGACCTGTTCGTCGGTCAGTACCGTGCCTGACACGCTCGAGACGCCGGCCAACGACGTGGTGTCGAACAGCGTCGTGCCGACGAAGTATGCGACGGCTGCCACGATGACGACGGCCAGCAGCACGAACGCGGCCACCGAGATCAGCTTCGCGACCAGTAGCTTCGTTCGTCCCACCGGGCGAGCCAGCAGGTAACGCAGGGTGCCGGCCTGGGCCTCCCCGGCGACGGAATCGCCGGCGATGACCGACACCGCGACGGGCAGGAACAGCGGGAGCACGATGGCGAGAGCGGCGAGTGGGAAGAGCTGGCCGTTCGTGGTCACCGCGGACAGGAAGGCAGGGCCGTCGCCGGGACGCGGACCGACGTCGGTGAGGGCCAGCAAGCCCGCGACGATGGTCGGCAGCAGGTTCAGCAGGAGAATGACGACCCAGGTGCGGGGTCGGCGAAGCATCGCGCGCAGTTCGACGCCGATCATGCGGTCACCTCCGATCGGACGGAACCTTCGCGAGGGCCAGCGGGACCGTCGACTCGGTCCGAGCTGGCACCGGTGACCGCCAGCACCGACTGCTCGAGGCTCATCTGCTGCGGGCTCAACTCGCTCACCCGGACTCCGCCTTCGACGAGCAGTCGATTGAGCAGGGCCGGATCAGGGTGTTCGATCACGAGTTGCTGCCCGTCACGCTCGAGCACGGTGGCGTCCTCCACGTCGGACAGGACCGTCACCGCGTCGGCGGGGTCGGGGGTACGCACGAGCACTCGGCCGGTGGGTTGTTGGAATGCAGAGAGCTGATCCTGCAGAACGAGGCGACCTCGATCGAGCACTCCCACTCGGTCGCACAATTGCTCCACTTCGGCCAGCAGGTGGCTCGAGAGGAAGACGGTGGTGCCTCGGGAATGCAAGTCCAGCAACAACTCTCGAATCTCGAGGATTCCCTGTGGATCGAGGCCATTGGTCGGCTCGTCGAGTATCAGCAGCTCGGGGGTACGCATGAGGGCCGCGGCCAAGCCGAGGCGCTGCCGCATGCCGAGCGAGTACTGCTTGACCGGCCTGCGTCCGACCCCGGCGAGGCCCACCTGCTCGAGGGCCTCGCCGACGCGGGCGGTGCGGGTGCGCCGAGAACCACCGGGGCCGGCCGCGTCGAGCAGCGTGAGGTTTCGTCGCCCGGAAAGATTGGGGTAGGCGGCGGGGTTCTCGATCAGTGCACCCACCCGCGGCAGCACGCTCCTGCGTCGTCGGGGCATCTCCTCGCCGAGCACCTGCATCTGCCCGGAGGTGGCCAGGACCAGCCCGAGCAGCATCCGAACGGTCGTCGTCTTGCCGGAGCCGTTCGCGCCCACGAAGCCGTAGATGTCGCCGGCGCGCACGTCGAGGTCGACGCCGTCGACGGCCCGCACCGATCCGTAACGCTTGGTGAGGCCGGTCGTGCGGATCATGTGGCTGCTCCTTCGAGCTGCTGGGCGGCGGTGGCCAAGGTTTCTGCGGTGACGGTGCCGGAGAGCAGATATCGGCGGCGGTCTCCGGCGGGCTCGGTGATCAGGACGTTCAGCGGTCCGATCGACAGCGCCACGCTGTCGCCGGTCACGACTGCGCCGGGAGCGGCCCGCAACTGGTCGACGAGCCCGCGCGCGGCGCGACGCGGCAGCGGAGCGGCGATCAGCTCGGTCACGCCGCGGCCGTATATCCCGACGGAACCCGGTTCGTCGCGGGCCCGCAGATCCAGTCCGGACAGAGTCGACGGAAGACGGGGAGAGTCGATCCCGTCGGCGAACGAGGCGATGTCGAGACCGTCCTGCTGCTGCACATCGGTACCCGGGGGCGGGACGAAACGGACGGTGTCGGCGTCGGGCATCTCGGGTGAGAAGTCCAGGAACGCGGTGCTGACAACAGGGCGAGCGGCCCCGCCGGCGAGCACGTCGACCTGCAGTGGCAGCCCGCTGTCGGGGTCGGCCCACACGTCGACCTCGGTGATGGTGCTCTGCGACTCGGCGGGGACGAGCCGCAGGCCAGGGGCGTCCCGGCCGGCAATGCGGCGGGTCGGCAGCCGGGTGACCTCGTCGGTGGTCGCCTCACTGAGCAACCGCTGCCCGAGCTCCGGCGGCAGCAGATCGGCCTCGCGCGGCAGACGCAGGCTCGGTTCGGGGACCGGGTTTGCCACGGCCGTGTTCTGTTCGTAGTCCCATCTCCACAGCAGAGCCGGGGACCGGTAGAGACCGCGTTCACCGGCGAGGCGGACGGTGTCGACGCGAAAGCTGTCCGGGGCGCGGTACCAGGCGCGCAGGGTCGTGGTGTCGCCCAACAGATCCGGTAGGCCGCCGAGTCCGTCGGTGACCGGCAGGGTGACGCCGCCAACGGCCTGGGCGTAGCCCGAATACGGTGTTGCGGTGGAGGACTGGACCCGAGACAGCAGTTCCGCCGCACCGATGTCCGACGCGGCGACGGGCAGGCGCTCGATCACCGAGGGCGCGGCGACGAGCACGGCGATGCCGAGCACCACCGCCAGCCACCGCCACTGTCCACGCACCTCATCGACCGTACGGACGTAGCCGATGTGCCGCATGTGCGTGGTACAAAACTCGCGGCTAGCGGACGAGCACGAACTCCGCGAGACCGTAACTCACACCGTTGATCTGGAGCTCGATCGAGTGCGGGCCGGGGTAGTACTTGCGTGTGGTCAACGTTCTGAACGAGTGTTGCCGCGCTACCTCGATGCGCTCTCCGGGCGCGATCGTCTTGGTCGTCAGCTTGAACGTCTTTCCCGTCACCCCGCCGTTCGCTTTGGTGTGGTGCACGACGTAGTCGATCGCGACCTTGGCGGGCTCGACGCCGACGTTGCGAATTTTCGCGGTGAATCCCAGGCTGTCGCCGATCTGCAGCTCGCTCACGTCCGCGACTGGGCCCGTCACCTCGAGGTCGGCCGGGGCGAAACCCAGTAGCGCGAGCGCGTCGGTGTTCCCCTTCTTGATCACCGTCCGAAGCGCATGGCGCGCAAGCCGGTCGGTGTTGGCGTCCGGCTCGCCCAGCCACCGCGCCGCGGTCCCGACGACGACATCCGGGATGTCTCGGCTGAAGTCGTTGAGATGGTTGGCAACCGATCGCCGAACGTAGTCGCTGTCGTCTCGGTACAGCCTGTCCAGAATCGGCACGGTGACGCCGGGGCGCGCAAGTATTTCGGGCACTCTCACCGACCACGGCAGGTACGGTCGAGTGCCTTCCGACGCGAGGCGGCGTACGTGTTCGTCCGGTGATTGCGTCCACTCGGCCGCGATGGCGAGAGCCCGATCCAGATCGGTTCGGAGGAAGGTCCGGATGGCGAATTCGGAGGTCAGTCGGCCGGTGAGCTCGGCGAGCAAGGACATCCCGTCGTCGAACGCGGTCGCAGTGCGCTCGTCGACGGCCTTCGATGCGACAGCACTCGTCACGGGCCAGACCGACCAGCCTCGAAAGTCGGGATCCCCAGCGGCCAGTCGGATGGTCCGAGCGAACTGGGCGTAGTCGCCCGGCAGCCCTGTCAGTAGCGCGTCACGCAGCAGGTCGGCGCGGGCGCGGAGTGCGAGTGGACCCAACCCGTCCGACGACTCTCGAAGCAACGACAGATCCGCGTTCGGAGCAGCCGTACGAATGGTCCGAAACAGCGTGTGGGCTGCGTCCGGACCGAGTAGTTCATCGGCGAAGGGCATGAAAGCTTCATACCCGACGCATCGCGTTCGTTCGGCGGCGGACCGAAGGTGCGGATTTTCCGGCGAAACGCCCGATCTTCGGCTGCCCGAACGGCAGCAGTGTAAAAAGAACTGCGATAACCTTCGCGAAACACAATGTGCTGAAACGCTGGTCAATGCGGGTATCCGGTGGTGAAGTATCGAATTCCGGTCTCGGTCCGATCATTCTGTGCAACGCGCTACGAACCTTGGGGGGGTCGCATCGTGCTCGTCGTCGACTCGAACCGACTCGTGAGCCCGGTGTACCGAGCCGATGAGCGATCGCGGTGAGCGGGTGGCTCTGGGTGGTGATCCTCAACGGGATCACCGCTGCTGCTTACTCGGGGATCGTGCTGTTCATCGTCCGAGGGCTGTTGCGAACCGGGCAGTTTCGTAACAACCGGCTCGCGGTCGCCACCGCCGCGATCTTCACGACGTGTGCCGCCCGCCACTTGATCCATGCGTGGCATCTGACGGCCGGGCTCGGCACTCACACATCGCATCTCGGTACCGATTCCGGCATGGGAACCCTGGACGCGATGCGGGAGTCGATGGGCGGGACCGTCGATGTGATGGTGACGGCCTCGACGGCAGTCGCCGGCGTCGTCTACCTGGGGATGCGCCGCTTCTACGGACCGTTGCTCCGCTCACCTGCGATGTTCGACAACGCGAGCGAGGCCCGGTACCGGCAGCTAGCGGCGAACCTCCCGCACACGTCGGTGCTGGTCGTCGATCGCGACCTGCGATTCATACTCGTCGAAGGTGCCGGACTGCTGGCGGAAGGATACGACCCGCGGCGGATGGAGGGGCAGCTGCTGCAAGACACTGTGCCGCCGGAGGTCTATGCCCGGCTGAAGCCGTTACACAGCGGCCATCGATGGGGAGGAATCGTCCTTCGACTCCGTGGGTTCCCGGACGGGTGCGATCTTCGCCGTGAAGACCAGACCTCTGCGCGATGACACAGGTCGAATCGTCGGCGCGATGGTGCTGTCCCAGGACGTCACTGCCGAGCGTGAGGCGCGCGCCGAGCTCGAGCAGGCGCGCGCGTTCCGTGATGCGGTGCTGACGGCATCGCCGGACGTCACCATCGTCACCGATGTCGATACCGGGACCGTGAAGTGGGCCTCGCGCAACGTCAGGTCGTTGTTGACCGGGCCGAACCAGGACGGCTCACCCGGCGACACCGCCGCCCCCGAGGACGGGTTGGAGTCGGTGGTGCCCGAGGACATCGACGTCGTCCGGGCAGCGGACCGGGACGCTGCCTCCCTGCCGGATGGGGAGAGCGTCAGCATCCGGTACCGGGTGCGTGCGGCGGACGGCTCGCACCGGCGCTGCCGCGGCGGTGCTGTTCTGCGATTTGGACGGGTTCAAACGAATCAACGACACCGGTGGCCATGCGGCCGGAGACGCCGTGCTGGTCGAGGTCGCTCGCCGCTTGCGCTCGGTGCTGCGAGCCGAGGACTCGATCGCCCGCGTCGGCGGCGACGAGTTCGTTCTGGTCCTCGATGCGTTGCCTGCGGAGAACGGGACAGGCAAGCCTGCGGGCGGCGCGCTTGCCGCACAGGTCGCCGAACGAATCCGGACGGTACTCGCAGCGCCCATCGCGTACGGAGGCCGTAAGTACGTGGTGTCGGCAAGCGTCGGGATGGTGTTGGTCCGCGGGGGCGTCAGTGCCCAGGAAGCGCTGCGCGATGCGGACTCCGCGATGTACCGGGCGAAGCAATTGGGCAAGGACCGAATCGAACTGTTCGACGACGCGCTGCGGGTGCACGCGATCGAGCGTGCGTACATCGAACAGACCCTGAGGGACGCGCTCGATCCTGATCGCGGCGGTTCCGCGACATTCGGTGTGGCCTACCAACCGGTCTACGATCTCGGCAGTCGGCGACTCGTCAGTTTCGAGGCGCTCGCTCGCCTGCGGGACAGCACGGGCACAGCGATTTCACCCGACAGATTCATCCCGGTGGCCGAGGACACGGGGCTCATTTCCGATCTGGGTGAGCGCGTGCTCGACGACGCTCTCGGCACCCTCGCGCGGTGGAAATCCGAGAACCCGCCTACCTCCGCGTCCGACGAGCCCGTCACGATGGCCGTGAATCTCAGTGCCCGACAGGCTCAACACGTCGACATTTGTGCGGCAGTGGAAACAGCCCTCGAGCGGCATCGAATGGCTCCGGGGGACCTCGTTCTCGAACTCACCGAGTCCGTGTTGCTCGATTCCGGCTCGTCGGTCCTGCGTCAACTCGGCGAATTGCGCATGCTGGGTGTGGGAATCGCCATCGACGACTTCGGAACGGGCTTCGCGAGCCTGCGATACCTCGCTACGCTGCCGGTGAGCGCAGTGAAGATAGACCGGTCCTTCACCTCCAGCATGACCAGTGACGCGACGAGCAGCAGCATCGTCGGAGCAATCATCAATCTGGCCCGCGATCTGAAACTCGGCTGCGTGGTCGAGGGCATCGAAACTCTCGACCAACTCGAAGCGCTGCCCAATTCTGTTCAGGGACAGGGCTATCTGCTGGGCAGGCCTGCCGAGATCGCGTCGGATACCTGGAACTCCTGAGTGGTACTGCTGGGCGTGCTCGACGAATTTCTCGCCTGAGCTGCGGTAACCGGGAAGCATTGCGCGCTGCGACGCGTTGAACACGAGTAATGGATGATCTTCTGGTTGCCCCCACTCGACTCTGGACACCCTCGCGTGTCCTGGTCACCAAGTCTGCGTCCGAGCTACCGCACACCGCGGAAATTCTCCGTCGGTGCGAAGCAGCAGGCGTCGCCGACATCGACATTCTGTCCGGTGACCGCCTCACCGGACTGCGTGGTGAGTCCGAGCGCGAGACCTACGCACGAGCCAAGTCGACGATGGCCGTGGTGGTCGCCCCGCCGAGTGTGCTGAAACCGCAACCGATTCCGCCGAGCGCGGACTGGCGGATCGACCTGGCCAAGGGATGCCCGGCGCATTGCCAGTACTGCTATCTCGCCGGCTCCTTGTCCGGTCCGCCGATCACCAGGGTCTTCGCCAACCTCGACGACGTATTGGCCGGTATCGGCACTCACGCAGGCCGCGGTTCCATCACCTCCGGCACCGACGAGCGCGGGCACGAAGGCACCACATTCGAGTTATCCTGCTACACCGATCCTTTGGGGATCGAACACGTGACGGGCTCTCTTGCCGAGGCCGTTCGCAGAGTGGGCGCGGGCGTGTACGGCGACGACGTATCGCTGCGTTTCACCACCAAGTTCGACGACGTCCGCGAGTTGGTGACGCTCGACCACGGCCGCCGAACGCGAGTTCGGCTGTCGGTCAACGCCGATGACATCGCGCACCGCTTCGAGGGCGGCACGGCACGTATGCCGGCTCGGATAGAAGCTCTGCGGCAGTTGGCACTGGCCGGTTACCGAGTGGGGTTGACGATCGCGCCGATCATGCCGATCCCGCAGTGGCGCGAGCAGTACGGTCGATTGCTCGCGAATGTCTCCGACGCGTTGCGCGATGTGACCGATCTCGATCTGACCGCCGAAATCATCACTCACCGCTTCACGCCGTCGAGCAAGGATGTGTTGTTGAGCTGGTATCCGGGAACGAAACTGGAGATGGACGAGGGCGCGCGCACAGCGAAGAGAAACAAGTTCGGCGGCGTGAAATACGTCTATCCGAAGGACACGATGGCCGAGATGCGCAGCTGGTTCGTCGACGAACTTCGCGACGTTCTGCCCGACGCGCAGCTGCTGTACTGGACGTGAACCGTCACAGGGCATCGAATCGGTCTCGCGCTCGGTCGATGTCGTCCATGTGCGTGGTTGCCCACGCTAGCAGGACGTCGACGGGAGTTCGAAGCGTTTTGCCCAGGGGAGTGATTCGATATTCCACCGCCACCGGGCGGGTGCTCAGCACCGTGCGTTCGATGATTCCGTTGCGTTCGAGCTTCCGCAGCGTTGCGGTGAGGGACTTCTGAGTCACCTCGGGAATCCCGCGGCGGAGATCGTTGAATCGGCAGGGGCGCTCGCACAATTCGTTGAGTACTTGCAGCGACCATTTGTCCAGCACCTGATCCAACAGTTCGCGGTGCGGGGCAGTGATTGTGAGTTCTGCGGTGCCGTCGGCGGTATCGGTCATGAAACCAGGTTCCCTTGAAGTGTCCTTTGTGTACCAGGTATCAACGTTATACCTGAATTTCTACGACGAAGGACCAACCATGAGCGTCACTCGATTCACCCCGCCCGGAATGATGCAACCCACCCCGTATCACCACGTGGCGGTGGGTCAGGGTTCTCGACACATCCACGTCAGCGGTCAGATCGCCCGGAACGAGGACGGGTCGGCCATCGATACCGACGACCTCGCCGGTCAGGTTGCGCAGGCTCTGCGCAATACCGCGATCGGATTGACCGGTGCAGGAGCAACATTCGAGGACGTACTGCGGCTGACGTTCTACGTCACGCACTGGGCTCCCGAGCTGATCGGTGAGTTCATGGACGGCGTCACGCGCGTCGCCGACGAGATCGGACTGCCGACTCCCATGCCGCCTGCGTCGTTGATCGGAGTGGATTACCTCTTCGAACCGGACGTGCGGGTCGAGGTGGAAGCAACCGCGATTCTGGACTGAATCCGCGGATAGGCCGGTGACTTCTCGGCGGTGCGGAGGTCGATACCGGCAAACCCACCCGGCCTCTGGAGTGACATGGCGATTCTGACCTACAACCTGCATGTTTCCCTCGACGGCTACATCGAGGATCCCGACGGCAGCCTCGACTACTCGATGCCCGACGAGGAATCGCATCGGTTCTCGAATCGACAGACCGTGGAGACGAGCGTCTTTCTGTTCGGACGGCGGCTGCACGAGGCCATGGAGGACTACTGGACCGACCCGGAACGGGCGGCCGGCGACCCCGTCGAAGCCGAATTCGCCGAGCTGTACAAGGCAACTCCCCGGGTGGTCTTCTCGGACACCCTCACTTCCGTGCCCGACGGTTGCCGGCTGGTCCGTAGTGCCGATGCCGTCGCGGAGGTGGAGCGAATGAAACGGGAGACCGAGGGCACGTTGGCCGTCGCCGGCGCGTCGTTGGCCGCATCGTTGTTCGACTCTATCGACCAGTTCGAGCTCATTGTCGTCCCGACGATCCTGGGTGGTGGAAAGCCGTACTTCCCCGTGGGGCACCGACTGAACCTGGTGCTGGAAGAGCAGAGGCACTTCCCCACGTCGGGCTGGATGTATCTGCGGTACAGGGTGGTTCGATAAGCAGACCTGTCGTCCGGCCCGATCGCGCAGAATGGGCTCATGACATCCGGTGATCGTCGTCAGTGGTGGACCTTGCCCGCGCACCAGCGGTGGCTCGACACGGAATCGGCTCGGCTCCTCCGGTTCGGTAGCTCGCTCGAGCATCCTGCCGGGGGAGCGGCGTGGTTGAACGACCGCGGACATCCGGACCTGAGACATCCGGCCCTGACCTACATCACTGCTCGGATGGCGCACGTGCATTTCCTGGCCTCGATGCAGGGGTATCCCGGGTCTCGTAGGAAAGCCGATCGAGTGTTCGACGGTCTACTGACGACGTTGCGGGACAGCACGAACGGCGGGTGGTTCGAGTCCAGCGCCGACGCCTCGTCCCCCGACGCGACGAAGACGGCCTACACGCATGCCTTCGTGGTGTTGGCGGCAGCCGCAGCCGCAGCGGCGGGACACCCCAGTGGACGGGGGCTTCTCGACGAAGCCCTCGAGGTCGTGGATCGGCGATTCTGGGACGAGAACCACGGCATGTGCGCAGACACCTGGAATGCGAGCTGGACCGCGCTCGACGGTTATCGCGGTATCAACGCCAACATGCACATGGTCGAGGCACTGCTGGCGGCGGCCGATGCGGGTGCGCCCGAGGTCTGGCGGAGCAGGGCAGTACGCATCTGCGACAACGTGATCGGCTGGTCGCAGGCGAACGACCATCGGATACCCGAGCATTTCACTGCCGAATGGCAGCCGATGCTCGAGTACAACAGCGGCGACACCGCAAACCAGTTCAAGCCGTACGGAGCAACGGTGGGGCACGGTTTCGAGTGGGCTCGGCTGCTCGTGCAGGCGAGTCTCGTGGCCGACAGCCCTCGTGGCCACGATTACGTTGCCGCCGCCGCGTCCCTGTATCACCGCGCGGCGCAGGACGGATGGCAACCCGGCCCGTTGCCTGGCTTCGTCTACACCACCGACTGGACCGGGCGACCGGTAGTGACAGAGCGTCTGCACTGGGTGCTGTGCGAGGCGATCGCGGCCGCCGCGACACTGGGTCGTCGGACCGGAGAAGAGCGCTACGACAACGACTATCGCGCATGGTGGGACATCGCCGCCGACTCCTTCATCGACCTCGTCGACGGCTCCTGGCACCACGAACTCGACGCGGACAACAGGCCCGCAGCCACGGTGTGGAGTGGCAAACCCGACCTGTACCACGCTGTGCAGGCAACATGGATCAGCCGAGGTGTGAACAGCTCGAGTATGGTGGCGGCGCTGCTGGCGGCCTGAGTGGCCGCATCGGACGAAAACCGTCCGTTGGGTATGTAGTGTCGTCTCGTGCGCGAAGGTAGAAGACACAACGCCGTCATCGACTTATCGGTCATCGTCACGGTGGTCGCACTCGGTGTCGTTGCGGCCGGACTGCTGCATTCGCCGGAAAGTGAACTGCCGCGCGGAAATGCTGTGTCATCCGGAGAGGCCGCACGCGACGGTGACTACTCCATCGTCTCCGAGCCCGTCGAGTATCCGGCCGACATTCCGGGGTGCTCCGAGGTCGAACCGCCCCCGCCCAGTGAGGATGGGCGCCTCATCTCGGTCATCGGAAGTCAGGCTCCGTCCTACGACAATCCTGCCTACCCGTGGTTGACCGCGAGCAAGGCAGGAGCGATGACCGACGCTCTTGTGGGCGCACTTCCAGCGGATGTCACCGTGAAGTTGGCCGCCCCATCCCAGTCGCTGACCTTCCAACCGGTGGAGGACTTCGGCGGTAACGTGCCGGAGGGCCTCGAGGCCAGCACCAGTGCCCGTGGCGATCTAGTTCGTGCGGGGGTGTCTGCGTTTGCCAGCGTCGATGTTCGACCGTCGTCGACGGGGATTCCGGCCTGTGTCGCAGGCGTTCTCGATGCCCGCAGTACCGAACCCGATGGGACGGTGGTCGATACCGACGACAGTTGGTACGAGATCGGCGGTGACCGCACGAACAGTCGCAGAGCGACGGCGTATCACCCTGACGGAACTCTGGTCACCGCGAATCTCAGTACTACCGTTCGTCCCGAATTTCCCTTGGATACATCCGATTTGACCCGAATCGCGGCGCTGCCGGGCCTCCGAGTCGGTTCGCCTGCACCGGCGGGAAGCGCTGAGCCGCGTCAGGATTGCTCGGTCCCGTTCGTCGGGGAGGCGACTGCGGTGAATATCGACGAGGTGTCCTTGGACGCCGCGAACGAGGCGTTGTCGACAACCTGGCAGGCGCTACCCGATGCGCCGGTACTGAACCGGCCGATCGGGTCACTGGTACCCGATCGCACGGGCAGGGGTGCCTGTACGGACATCGACGTAGTGAACTCCGATGTAGCGCTGTCGATTTCTGTGTCCTCCGGCGCGGCACTCCCGGTGGCGAGGGACCCCTACGATCCGGAAAATGCGTACGAACCTGTTGTCGAGTTGCGAACACTGCCCGACGGTTCGGTGCTCGAATCGTACGACGTCGATCTGTCGAGCAGCATGACCGCGGAGGACGGAACCATGCGGTTGGCGAGGTCGGTCACGCTGACGCGACCGTCCGGCGTGCAGGTGTCGGTTCGGTCGACGGCGGATTTCGTTCCTGGCGGGGGCCGTTCGACACGGCCGGAACCGCTGCCATTCGAGCTACTGAATGCAGTGGCCCAAGCTCCGATCACGGAGTGGCCGTGAAAGATTCGACGACACGCACTGTTCTCGCTGCAGCCGCGGTGATGGTGGCAGTGGTATCCGTCGCCGCGGCTGCGGTCGTGCTGGTGAATGTGGACGTGTCCGTGAAGCCGTCGATGGACGATGCAACGACGTCGGCCTTCGACGAGATGCCGACGTTCTCGGAGGAGACGGAGACAATTGAGGCACCGGCTGGGCCGGCGCTCGAGCCCAGCTGGCGGATCGACGCAGAGACCGTCTACGGCAGGCAATTCGCTGCATTCCGTTCGCCGACCACAAGTTTGACGTTCGATCTCGGGGTCACGGGCGTGATCGACGCCGGCGATGTTCTCGTCACCGCAATGGGCCTGCCGAATCCACGGTCGTCTTCGCTCGATGCAGTCGAGTTCGTGGCCCTCGATGCCGACGACGGCAGTGTGCGATGGAAGGCGTCGCCCGGCACAGTCGACGAGTGTGCGAGTGTTCCCGTTCAGGGCGACATCGTCTGTCTCGACACGTATTCCGATGTGCAGTCCCTCGTCACTATCGGTACGAACGACGGGGTGGTGAAGCGGATACCGGTCCCCGAGGACTGGTACGTCTACGCGATCGAGAGCGACGGGACATCGGTGCTGTTGTTGGAAGGCAGCCCTGAGGATGGCGAATCCGTGTTGCACGGCGGGTCGGTGAATGCACTCGACCGAATGTGGACGCTACCGATCACCACATCCATGGGGTGGGAGGGCCTGAGTGGCACGGTGATTCACACGGCCGACGGGCGAGGCGTCGTGACGATGGGCGGAGAGGCTACATTTTTCGATCCGACCACCGGAGCACCCGTCGAGGGTCTCGACATGACCTCGGACGACACCGTCGTCGACTCCACCGGCGCTACTGTCTGGGAGTTGCCGGATCCGTTCGATACGGACAAGGTCATCGGCAACACTCGTTATTCGATCGACGGTCCGGCGTATGTCGCGACGACGGATTCCGGTGATGTGCGGTGGCATTGGACCATCCCGGCTGGATCCGATGGGTTCACCGACAGCGGCACTATCGCCCAGACGCGGTCGGGTGTGTTCTTCCTCGGAACCGATTCGATGGTTCGTCTCGAATCGGTTCCGAGTTGACGCCGAGCAGCACTACCGTGCGGCAGTGCTATTCCCGGTGCGGAGTGCGCTCACCGGTGTTCGGGTCCACGTCGAACAGTTGATCGGTGTTGTCGGGGGAGTAGACGACGGTGTCGACTTCCCGCGCGCGTCGTCGGGCACCGTCGCGAACGGCGAAGAACGCGGCTGCGAACAGTACGACCACGGTGATGCCGGCGACGATCGCCCATCCCTCGAAGCCGCCCGCCAGAGCCGCGATCAGACCGCCCGCGGATGCGATTCCGGCGAAGATCAAGATGACGGCCAGCATGTTCTCGACTGCACGTGCCCAGCTCGTTTTCGAAGGCCTTTTCTCGACCATGGGGATGTTCCTCTCACTAAGTTCCGTCGCCGAATACCCGAAACCCGGTCGTCTAAGCCCTGCGGTGCTACTGGGCCTTGCGTGCGCGGTACGCGGCAACTGCCGCGCGGTTGCCGCAGGTGGTGCTGCAGAAGCGGCGAGAGCGGTTTCGGGAGAGGTCGAGAACCAGCCCGTTGCAGTCCGGATCGGCGCAGACGTCGAAACGAGAGAGCTCGTCGGCTCGGATGACGTCGATCATGGCCATCGCGGTCTCGACGACGATGCGGGTTGCCAGCGGACTGTCGTCGGCGACGGCATGGATGTGCCAGTCGAGAGTGTCGTGCCGGACCAGTCGGGGCAGGGCCGAGGATTCGGCAAGCAAGCGGTTCACCTCGAGCACGGCATCGTCTCGACTGCTGGTGAGCAGTGATCGCAGGGTCGGACGCAGTGCCCGCACCGCCTCGAGCTCGGCGTCGTCGCCGTCGAACCGTCCGGAGTAGCCCTGGTCGGTGAAGAACTCGGCCAGCTCCTCGCGGGTGGTCAGCGTGTCCGGGTCTTCGGCGGAATTGACCAATGCCACGGCGGACAGAAGCGACAGTTCTGCGTCATGAGCAAAAAGCATGTTGACACCTTACCAATTCACTCCCTACTGTCACATGTCATGACGGCTTACACTCATGACGCGCTGGTGGATCGCGCAGCTGCACACGACGCTGCGGCACGGTCGCGTCGACTCTCGGGGCTCGGGTTCGCGCTCCTGTCCGCGGCATCGTTCGGGCTCTCCGGCTCACTGGCCAAAGGCCTGCTCGATGCCGGCTGGACCGCCGGTGCCGCCGTGACTGCGCGCATCCTGCTCGCGGCAGCGGTGTTGCTGATTCCGTCGATTCTCGCGCTGCGTGGACGCTGGGGCCTGTTGGTCAAGAATTGGAAGCTGCTCGTGGCCTACGGTGCCTTCGCGGTGGCCGGTTGTCAGCTCGCGTTCTTCAACGCCGTCGGCCGAATGGACGTGGGTGTCGCACTGCTCATCGAATTCACCTCGCCCGTAGCCGTCATCGGCTGGATGTGGTTTCGGCACCAGCAGCGTCCGGGCCGGCTGACGCTGGTCGGTGCGCTGTTGGCCGCAATGGGGCTGGTACTCGTTCTCGACCTGATCTCCGGCGCGGACGTCGACAGCGTCGGCGTGCTGTGGGCGCTCGGTGCGATGGCGGGAGCCGCCGTCTACTGGGTGCTCTCCGCCGACGAGAGCAACGGCTTGCCGCCGATCGTGCTCGCCGGGGGCGGTCTGCTGGCAGGTGGACTCATTCTGCTCGCCGCTGGGCTGGTCGGCATCGTCCCGTTCGCGGCTCCGCTGACCGACGTCACGTTCGTCGATGCCGTTGTGCCATGGTGGGTTCCGATCATCGGTCTCGGTGTGGTGACCGCCGCTCTGGCGTACGTGCTCGGAATTGCAGCCGGTCGACGCCTCGGCTCGCGGCTGGCGTCGTTCATGGGTCTGATGGAAGTTGTTGCGGCGCTTGTGTTCGCGTGGCTGTTGCTCGGCCAGGCTCCGGGACCGATCCAATTGGCCGGTGGCGCACTGATTCTGCTCGGTGTCGTCGTCGTCAAATCAGGTGAACGCGTCACCTCGGACGAACCTGTGGAGCCGCTGCAGAGCAGAGCATGACAGCTGCTCAGCCGTCGACGCGTCCGAATACGACGGCGGCCAGAATGGTGTGCGCGCTGGCGATCACGGAGTCGAGAGGTTCGCGTTCGGGGGACAGCAACCATTGCTGAGCAATGGTGAGTACCGCGCCCACCAGGCCCATCGCCAGCGTTTTACGGTTCGGCCCGGCCAGGCCACGGCTGGACCCTACGGTGTCGGCGACCTGTAGCACCGTCGCCGAGAACGAGGTGGTGGTCTTGCGGTACAACGCGTCGACGGTGGGGGATACGCCGAGGATTTCGACGAAGGCGATACGAGCGGATTTCGGCTGCTCGGCGACGAACGTGAAGAATCCGGTCAGGGCTCCTCGGAGCACCTGTTCGCTGGACTCCGTTTCCGAGGCCGCTCCGGCGAGGATGCTCTCGCGCATCGCGTCGGTAGCGCGGGCGTAGGTGGCCATCAGCAGGTCTTCGCTGTTGGTGAAGGACTCGTAGAAGTAGCGCTTGGTCAGGCCCGCTTCGGTGCAGACTTTCTCCACGGTCGCCGTTCGGTACCCGGTGGTGCCGAACACTTCGACGGCGGCATCGAGCAGGCGGGTTCGACGCTCCTGCTGCCGCTGCTGCGGGGGAGCTCCGCGATACGTCCTGCCGACGTCACTGTGATGGGTAGTCACAGACAGATCTTGACACCGCTCGGTATCAGATGCAAAGTGTTCGCAGGAATGCATCTCGATCGAGGGGGAGACATGGCGTCATCGACGCTCCGGAACAAGGTCGTTCTGATCACAGGCGCGGCACGAGGAATCGGTGCCGAGACCGCACGTGCGTTGGCAGGTCGTGGAGCCAAGTTGGTACTCGTCGACGTCGACGAGGCTCCGCTGCGGGAGGTCGCGACGCAGCTGAAGGCCGAGGCGTTCGTCGCCGACGTCCGAAATCTGGACGACATGCAGCGCGCCGTCGACGGCGGCATCGAGGCCTACGGAGGCATCGATCTGGTGCTCGCCAATGCGGGAATCGCCAGCTACGGATCGATCCTGCAGGTGGACCCGGCCACGTTCCAGCGCGTCATGGACATCAACGTGATGGGCGTGTTCAACACCGTCCGAGCTGCGTTGCCGTCGCTGATCGAACGCAACGGCTACATCCTCGTCGTCTCCTCGCTGGCCGCGTTCACCCCGTGCCCCGGCTTGGCCGCGTACAACGCCAGCAAGGCCGCAGCCGAGCATTTCGCCAATGCGCTTCGGCTGGAAGTGAACTACCGAGGAGTCGACGTCGGCTCGGCCCACATGGCCTGGATCGATACCCCGATGGTCCAGGACGCGAAGTCCGATCTCACGGCATTCCAGGATTTGCTCGCGGTACTGCCCGGCCCCCTCGGGAAGACGATGACCGTCGAGCAGTGCGTGGATGCGTTCGTCGACGGCCTGGCCAAGCGCAAGCGCCGCGTCTACGTACCGCGGTGGGTGGGTGCGGCGTCCTGGTTCAAGGCCGTCATCACCTCGCGCGTCGGCGATCGCAGCATGTTGGCGCACGTGCCAACGATCCTGCCCAAGATGGACGAAGAAGTAGCGCGTCTCGGTAGGTCCGAGAGCGCACGCAACAAAATCAGCTGACCCCCCCACCGAAGGAATCGTTGCTCATGACTGCCGTACTGACCACCCCCGAGGTCGATGTCCTCATCATCGGTGCCGGCCTGTCCGGGATCGGTGCCGCGCGTCACCTCGGGCACGATCTGCCCGGGAAGACGTACACCATCCTCGAAAGCCGCGGGGCGATCGGTGGCACCTGGGATCTGTTCCGCTACCCCGGTATTCGCTCCGATTCCGACATGTACACCCTCGGGTACAGCTTCAAGCCGTGGACGGGAGAGAAGTCCATCGCCGACGGTTCCGACATCCGTAACTACATCGTCGAAACCGCGCGAGAAGCGGGTGTGGACAAGCACATTCGATACCACCACAAGGTCGTCGCCCTCGAATGGTCGTCCGAGCAGCAGTTCTGGACGGTCACGGCGCAGCGCAGCGACACCAACGAGACCGTCACGATCACCGCGTCGTTCGTGTTCTCCTGCAGTGGTTACTACAACTACGACAAGGGTTTCAGCCCGGAGTTCGTCGGCCAGGAGAACTTCGGTGGGCAGGTGATCCACCCGCAGCACTGGCCCGAGGATCTGGATTACGCGGGCAAGAAGGTCGTCGTCATCGGCAGCGGTGCAACGGCGATCACGTTGGCACCCAATCTCGCTCGCGAGGCCGAGCACGTGACGCTGCTGCAGCGCTCGCCGAGCTACATCCTCTCGCTGCCGTCCAAGGACCCGATTGCGCAGACACTGCGTAAGCGACTGCCGAAGAAGTTGGCGTATAGCGTGACTCGGCTCAAGAACGTGTCGATGGCCATGTTGATCTTCACGTTGAGCCAGAAGTACCCGGAATTCACGAAGAAGCGGATCCGGAAGATGCAGGAGGGATGGCTGCCGAAGGGATACGACCTCGACACCCACTTCACCCCGTCCTACAACCCGTGGGATCAGCGCCTGTGCCTGGTGCCCGACAACGATCTGTTCCGCTCGATCCGCAAGGACGAGGTCTCGATCGTCACCGATCACATCGACAGCTTCACCGAGACCGGCCTGAAGTTGAAGTCCGGCCAGCACCTCGACGCCGATATCGTGGTCACTGCAACGGGATTGAACCTGTCCGCACTCGGCGGCGCGACCTTCCGCGTCGACGGTGAAGACGTGGACCTGCCCAGCACCATGGCGTACAAGGGCATGATGCTCACCGGCATCCCCAACTTCGCTTTCGTCGTCGGATACACCAACGCGTCGTGGACACTCAAGGCCGATATGGTCTCGAACTACGTCATGCGTCTGCTCGCTCACATGGACGAGAACGGGTACAGCACCGTCGAGCTCGAACGCGATCCCTCCGTGGACGAGGAGCCGTTCCTCGATTTCGCCGCCGGTTACGTGCTGCGGGCCGTCGACAACTTCCCGAGGCAGGGCAGCGAAACTCCGTGGAAGCTGCGGATGAATTACTTCCGCGACCTGCCGGTTCTGCGGTACGGCAAGCTCGTCGACAAGGCGATGAAGTTCGGGCGGCCTCGATCGAAGGCCGCGGTCGCCTCCTGACGGGAATAGATCGAGTCCCTGATCGTTTGTTCCGGACATGAAAATTGGCATCATCGGAAGTGGATTCATCGGCGGAACGCTCGTGCGTCGGTTGACGGCGCTCGGTCACGAGGTTCGATTCTCGAACTCACGCGACCCGGAGACTCTGGCGGAGCTGACGTCGGAAACCGGAGCGACGGCGGTGTGGGCAGCGGACGCGGCGCAGGATGCGGACCTGGTCATCCTCAGCATTCCGCAGAAGAACGTGCCCGACCTCGCCGCCGGTATCGCCGGCGCACGCAAGCCCGGAGCGCCGATCATCGAAACGAACAACTACTACCCGCAGCAGCGCGACGGTCTGATCGAAGACATCGAAGGCGGCACACCCGAGAGCGTATGGGTGTCGCAGCAGCTCGGTGAGCCGGTGATCAAGGCGTTCAACGGAATTTGGTACAAGCATCTGCTCGAGAAGGGTGTTCCTGCCGGAACCGACAAGCGCATCGCACTGCCGATCGCCGGGGACGACGCAGAGTCGAAGAAGTTGGTGTTCTCGGTGATCGACGAGCTCGGCTTCGACCCGGTCGATGCCGGTTCTCTCGCCGAGTCCTGGCGTCAGCAACCGGGAACCCCGGTGTACGGCAAGGACTTCGGCGTCGACGACACGGTGAAGGCGTTGGCCGAGGCGTCCCCGGAACGCTCCGCGGAATGGAAAGCTTGAGCCGAGCTGCTGAACTACCTGACGCGACCCTCGCGGAGTGTGCGCTCCGCGAGGTCGCGTAGCGGCCCGGTCAGGGCCGAATCGCCGACCCGGCACGATTGCTCGCCCACCGACACGTTCCACACGAAGGTGTCGCGGGCCTGCGACTCGGCCGGCTCGGGTGGGGGCGGCTCAGCCAGGTACGGGCGCGCAGCCTCGACCAGCGACTGCCATTCCGGCTCGTCGGTCTCGACCACTCCGCGCTTGGACATTCCGGCGATCCCGCCGGTTCGCAGTACCTCGATGCGCAGGCTCATGCCCCTCGATCACACCCGATCGTCGCTCGGCTCCCGTGTTGACTGAACTCCCACGGTAGACCAACCGGTGGCCACGGCCCGTGCGACGTCGGAATCGGCACCGAATCGCTTCTGCGCTGCGAGCAGCGTCGCCGCGGAGAAACCCGCGAAGTCGACCGTCGGTGCCAGACCCCCGACAGTCATGGTGTCGAACCAGACCTGCCCGACGCGGTCCCACGCCGGGCCACCCAAGGTGGTTGCGGCGACGGCGAACGCGCGGTTGGGAATGCCCGAGTTGATGTGCACACCGCCGTCGTCCTCGGTGGTGACGACGAAGTCGTCCATGCTCGCCGGCTGTGGGTCTTTGCCGAGTACATCTTCGTCGTACGCGGTACCGGGCTCGAGGAGCGAGCGCAGCGCCTTGCCCTGCACCGCAGGCAGGAACAGACCTTCGCCGATCAACCACGACGCGTCCTCGGCGTTCTGCTTCGCGGTGTACTGCTCCACGAGTGCACCGAACACGTCGGAGATGGATTCGTTCAGTGCGCCGGCCTGGTCCTTGTATTCGAGCGGGGTGGTGTACTGCGTGAACCCGTGCGCGAGCTCGTGCGCGATGACGCCCAGAGAAACGGTGAAGCGGGCGAACACTTCGCCGTCGCCGTCGCCGAACACCATGCGAGAGCCGTCCCAGAACGCGTTGTCGTAGTCCCGGCCGTAATGCACCGTCGCATCGAGGGGCAGGCCGCTGCCGTCGAGACTCGAGTAGCCGTACACCTCGTCGAAGAACAGATACGTGGCACCGAGACCGTCGTATGCCTCGTCGGTCGCAGCATCACCGGTGGGCTCCTCACCCTCGGCGCGAACCTGCTGACCCGGGAGGTCGCGGGTCGCTTTCGCATCGGAGATGGTGCGTTCGAGGGTGCCGCCGGTCCGCGGTGCGATGGCGGTACGTGCCTGGACGACCTCTCGGCCCGCCCGCATCTCGCGGTCGGCCAGCAGAGTCGCGCGGGCACCGGCTCCCTGCAGACGCTCGAGCAGAAACGGTGGAACTACGCCATGCGAGTGGAGCCTGCGGAACGATCCGGAATCGGTATCTTTCGTCATGTGCGGTGACCCCCTAGGTCCGTGGCATGTGCGGTGATGGTTCCCAGTGTGCCCGAGGGCACCGACACATTCGGGTCCACCGCACCGAGCTCACTCACGCAGCGTCGACAGATCGATACTGTCCACCTCGCTCGGGGGACGCAGCGCGGTGACGGTCGCCCAGTTCCGTGCCAGTAGGGAGGCGTCGGAGTCGTCGTCCTCGGCGTGGATTTCGTCGAACCGGACGGTGACGAAATCTTCTCCGCGATCGCCTATTTCGGCCTGCACCGCGCCGTACCGGGCCAGCGAGGCCGGAACGATCCCGGCAAAATCCGACCGTGCAACGTCGGGAATGTTGACGTTGACGACCGCATCGACGGTCAGATGCGAGATCATCCATGTCACCGCCAGATGCGCGACGTGTTCGGCGGTGTCCCAGTGCGACGGCCGGGTGGCGAGCGACGACAGCGCCATGGCGGGAACCCCGTGCGTCAGGGCTGTCAGCGCCGCGCCCACCGTCCCCGAATGCAGCACGGCCGCACCGGTATTGGGGCCGTGATTGATGCCGGAGAGGACCACGTCGGGTGGATCGCCGAACGCACCTCGAGTGGCGACGAACGCGATGAGGGCCGGTGAGGCCTGTACCGCATACACTTCGACACCGCGCAACCCCTCGATCTCGGTTCGCCCGATACCCAGGTGATCGTCGACGCCCATCCCCGTCAGCGATGCACTGGCACCGCTGCGTTCCTCGTGGGGTGCGGCCACCACGACGTCGAGGCCGGCGTCGAGCGCGACCCGCGCCAGCAGCGCGATGCCTGCGCTGTCCACACCGTCGTCGTTGGTGATCAGCGCCCTCATTTCTTGCCAGCCTTGCCGTACGGACGCACGTCGACCGATTCGGTGAGTCCGAGAACCAGGTCTTTTCGGCCGCTACCGAGGCCGCGGCGGGTGACGTTGGCAGTGCCCGCGCCGCCGCCCAGGCGGAGCGCCTCCGGCATCGACAGTCCCTGAGCGATTCCGGCGGCGATGCCGGCGCTCATCGAATCGCCTGCACCGTGGTGGTCGACCATCTGTAGACCCGGGGTGACGATCTCCAGCACGTCTCCTTCGACCAACGCCAAGGCGGGGTCTCCCGCTCGGGAGATCACAACCACCTCGGCACCGTCGTCGTGCATCTTTTTCATCGCGTCGATCAGGTGCTTCGGGTCCTCGGACTCGGCTCCGCCGTCGGCAATGAGGTCCTCGTGGCTGACCTTGAGCACCGTGAGGCCGCCGGCGAGGGCGGCCAGCATGGTGGGGCCTGACAGGTCCGCCACCACCGGGACGTCGAGCGCACGTAGGTCTGCGCACAGTCGCTCGTAGACCTCGGGCGGCACGATGTTGTCGGCGTGCGGACCGCCGAGAATTGCCACGTCGCTGCGGGCGCCGGTGGCCAGTGCCGCGCCGAACAGGTCGTCGAGCGCGTGCCTGGCCAGCGGCGGCGGATCGACCGTGGCCAGTACCTCGCGCTCTCCGCTTCGGCGATCGTGCACGTAGGAGCCGCTTTCCTGGCCGATGTCGACGGAGACGACGGAGATGCCCTCGCTCTCGACGATGCCCCGCAATACGGCACCGATCTCGCCGCCGAACACCCCGGCGAGGGTTACATCGAGACCCAGCACCGACGCCATCCTGGCGATCCAGTGACCCTGACCGCCCGCGTGCACGTGCAGTTCGGTACTGCCGTTGGGGGCAGCGTCGAGGGTCACCGTCAGTAGTGGGGACGGCGCGAAGACGAGCGCGCTCGGTGCGCGAGAGGAGGTGGACATCGTGAGCGAATGCCCGATATGTCAGGTCCGAAACAGCTACAACTCGAAAACGTGGACTCAGAATCGACGACGCAGGCGCATCCCGATAGGGCGTCCGTCGGGGTCGACGAACAACCGGTAGGCGAGTGCGGCAAGTCGCTGCTGCCAGACGGGCGGCACCGTGATCTCGTGCATTCGCAGTCGGCCGACGGGCCGGGGCTTCGCGGACGGGTTGCGGTGCCAGTTGTCCAGGGCCGTCGCGCTCGCCGAGATCACGTCGAAGAACTGCTGCGGGTCGACGAGGTCGGCGTCGTCGCCGTCGGCCCGCCCGAGGTGTTCGCGGATCAGTTCGAGTCTCAGGTTGCGCGCGTGGGTTCTGGCGCCGTCGCCGAGGCCTGCTGGGTCCAAGGGTGCCCGATCGTCGCGCTGCTCGTCGACAATGGCCGCGGTCAGCTCCGAATCATGGGTCCAGGAGCGGCGATTGAAGTTGTCCGACCCCACTGCCGCCCACACGTCGTCGATGATGCAGACCTTCGAGTGCACGTATACCGGTATGCCACGGTCGTTTTCGATGTCGAGTACCAGTACGCGGTCACCGCCGGCTGCGCGGATGACCCCGAGCGCCGCCGAGTGTCCCAGCAGCGCAGAGGGAATGGTCAAGTTGCTGTCGTCGTCGAGGTGCTTGGGGACCACCACCACCAGCCGCAGGTTCGGCTTGCGGCGCAGTGCCGCGGCGAACACGCGCGCGACGTCGACGGACCACAGATACTGGTCCTCGATGTAGATCAGCTCGGTGGCACGGTCCAGGGCTTTGGCGTATGCGCGGGCCGCGCTGCGCTCGCCTCTCGTCGCGAACGGGTAGGCGGGGCGTCGACGCGGGTAGGTACGCAGCAGCTGAACCGAGCACGTGCCCTGCGGCTCCGGGGCGGCGGCAGCGGGTGGCAACTCCGACGGTTCACGCGTGACTCCGCGCAGGAAATCGGGAATGGCATGCCACGGTAGACGCGAGAGCGCCGCGGGATCTTCCCACCGTTCGCGAAAGACGTCTTCCACGTCTCGTACCGCCGGGCCCTCGATCTGCACCTGCACGTCGTGCCAGGCGGGAATCTCGCCGTACTCGGGCGGGAAGGGGCGCGAGACGGGATCGCCGAAGTGATCGGCGTCGTCGCGTCGAGCTCGGGCAAGATCGATGCCTCCGACGAACGCGACGTCGGGCAGATCTTTCCTGCCGTACCGGATGACGACGAACTTCTGGTGGTGGCTTCCGGTCACCAGCACACGCTGGTCGAGAATGACCTCGCCGCCCGCTTCCTCCAGCCGCAGCGCGAGCTTGCGGTTCTTCGGACCGGTGAAACCGAGGGTTTCCATGTGGGAGCGCCACACCATCCCCTTGACGACGCCACCGCGGTGCGCGACGGCGGCCAGCGCATCCTCGACGGTCACGCCGTCGTCGGTGAGCAGCTGCTCCGGGTCCCCGCGCCAATCGGTGAAGAGCACCAGATCGTCGCGCTCGGTCTGCTCGAGGGCCCGTGCGAGTGCCGCGAAGTACGTCTTGCCGTGCACGAGGTTCTCGACGCGATTGCCCTCGGTCCAGGCCGAAATTCGGGTGTCGTCGTTGCCTCGCTCGGGCGCGGTCAGGAACCATGGGTGCCCCGGATCGAAACTGCGCTCGGGAGCTGTCAGAGCAGAGGTGGACCGACCGAATTTCTCGGCAACTCCGTCTACGACGCGCCGGATGCGCTGCACTATCACGATGGCATTGTTCCACCCGGTTTGAAGGCCACAGTGGGCGGGCACCCCGGCGATATGACTCAGGTACCCAACGTCACGCTCAGAAACGGCAAGCAGATTCCCCAGCTCGGTTTCGGCGTCTTTCAGATCGACGCCGACGAGACCGCGAAGGCCGTCGAAACGGCGCTCGAGATCGGCTACCGACACATCGACACCGCGCAGATGTACGGCAACGAGAAGCAGGTCGGCGAGGGCATTCGTAACTCCGGCATCGACCGCGAATCGGTGTTCGTCACCAGCAAGCTCAACAACGGTTTCCACCGGCCCGACGACGCGCGCTCGGCGTTCGACAAGACGCTCAGCGACCTCGGGACCGACTACGTCGATCTCTTCCTCATCCACTGGCCGCTGCCCACCCGGTACGACGGCGACTTCGTCTCCACGTGGAAGACGTTGGAGGAGTTCGCGGCCGACGGCCGGGCCCGCAACATCGGCGTCTCGAACTTCCAGCCCGCTCACCTCGATCGCCTCGCCGAAGAGACCGAGACGGTCCCCGCGGTGAACCAGATCGAGGTGCACCCGTACTTCGTCAACCACGACGTGTGGGCCTACGGCCGCGAACATGCCATCCCCACCGAGGCGTGGTCGCCGATCGCTCAGGGCAACGTTCTCGACGACGCGGAACTGAAGCGAATCGCCGACGCCGCAGGCAAATCCGTTGCACAGGTGGTGCTGCGCTGGCACATTCAGCGTGGCAACATCATCTTCCCGAAGTCGGTGACTCCGGAGCGCGTGAAGGCCAACTTCGACATCTTCGACTTCGAGCTGAGCTCGGCCGACGTCGATGCGATCACTGCACTCGACAAGGGCGAGGAAGGCCGGAACGGTCCGAATCCGGACACGTTCGACATGATTCCGGACTAGAACGTAACACTGTGGGCCCGAGCGTCTTCGGACGTTCGGGCCCACAGTGCTGTTCGGACGGCTGTCAGTGCTTCGGTGCTTCGGTGCTTCAGTGCTTCAGGGTTGATCCGGTGGCGGCGACGACCTGTTCGGTGGTCACGCCAGGTGCCAGTTCCACGAGCTCTAGCGTGCCGTCGCCGACGACGTCGATGACGGCCAGGTTGGTGATGATGCGGTCGACGACGCCCTGGCCGGTCAGCGGCAGGGTGCACGCGTCGAGGATCTTCGGATTGCCGTCGCGGTCGGTGTGTTCCATGACCACGATGACGCGTCGAGCCCCGTGCACCAGGTCCATCGCGCCGCCCATGCCCTTGACCATCTTGCCGGGGACCATCCAGTTGGCGAGGTCGCCGTTACGGGAGACCTGCATGCCGCCGAGAACGGCTGTGTCGATGTGGCCGCCTCGGATCATGCCGAAGCTCAGCGACGAATCGAAGTACGACGCACCGGGATTGACGGTGACGGTCTCCTTTCCGGCATTGATGAGGTTGGCGTCGACCTCGTCCTCGGTGGGGTATGGGCCGGTGCCGAGGATGCCGTTCTCCGAATGCAGAGTGACGTTCACCTTGTCGGTGAGGTAGCCCGGGATCAGCGTCGGCAAGCCGATGCCGAGGTTGACGTATTCGCCGTCGACCATCTCGGCCGCCGCACGCTCGGCCATCCGGTCTCGGGTCCATCCTGCGGTCATGCTCGAACTCCTGAACTGACGGTGCGCTTTTCGATGCGCTTGTCCTGTGGACCGGTATGTACGACACGTTGGACGAACACTCCGGGGAGATGCACCTGGGCCGGGTCGATTTCGCCCGGCTCGACGAGCTTCTCCACCTGAGCGATGGTGATCCTGCCCGCCATCGCTGCCAGCGGATTGAAGTTCATCGCGGTCTTGTCGAACACGAGATTGCCTGCGGTGTCGCCGATCTCGGCGTGCACGAGAGCGAAGTCGGCGTTGATCGCTTCCTCGAGCACGTAGCGTTTGTTGCCGAACACCCGTGTTTCCTTGGGCGGTGACTCGATCGAGACTGAACCGTCGGCGTTGTAGCGCCACGGCATTCCGCCGTCGGCGATGGGGCTGCCGACCCCGGCGGGGGTGAAGAAAGCGGGTATGCCGGTGCCACCGGCGCGGAGACGTTCGGCGAGCGTGCCCTGCGGTGTCAGCTCCACTTCGAGTTCGCCGGCGAGGTACTGCCGGGCGAACTCCTTGTTCTCGCCGACGTACGACGCAGTGACGCGGCGAATACGTCCGGCTGCCAACAGGATTCCCAATCCGTAGCCGTCGACGCCGCAGTTGTTGGAGAACACCTCCAATTCGTCCGCGTCGGTGTCGGCGATGGCCCCGATGAGGGCATCGGGGATGCCGCACAGGCCGAAGCCGCCGACCGCGATGGTCGCTCCTCTACCGATGTCCGCCACCGCGTCGGCTGCGGAGTCGTAGGTCTTTCCTGTCACGTGAACTCCTGATGTGTTCGTTGAGCAAACGATGGGTTCAGTGAACTCGACCAGCGGGCAACGTGGCTGGTTTGAGAAATTTTGCTCGAATGTCGAACATGAAGTGCGTTGGCGTTCACTCAGCGGACGTACAGTGGTGCGGTGACCGTACTCGATGCCAACGCAGGCGTCATCGCCAAAGTGTGTGCTCTGCTGCGTGCCGCCAGTGCGGCGGAGGCGGCCGGTACCTCGACCACCGAGTTGGCGAGGTCTGCTGGCGTTGCGCGCCCGACGGCGCATCGGCTGTTGACGGAATTGGCCGACGAGGGATTCGTCGACCGCGATACGGGAACCGGACGGTGGGCACTGGGACCGGAAATCTATCTCCTCGGCTCCATGGCCGCGTTGCGCTACGACGTCACCGATCAGGCCCGAGATATCGTGCAGGACTTGGCAATGCGGAGCGGCGAGAGCGCGTTCCTGTCCGCGCGTCGAGGTGGCGAGACGGTGTGTCTGCTTCGGGTGGAGGGCAGCTTCCCGCTACGGTCGCATGTGCTGTACGAGGGCATCCGATTACCGCTGGGTGTGGCCTCCGCAGGCTTGGCCGTTCTCGCTCATCTCCCGGACCGCGAGGTCGACGACTACCTCGACGGAGTCGATCTGGTGCCCGAGTGGGGAGCCGATCATTCGGAGTCGGCGATTCGCCACCGGATCGAGCTGACGCGGTCCTCGGGCTACGCCGTCAACCCGGCGTTGCTCGTGGAAGGCAGCTGGGGACTGGGCGCGGCGGTGTTCGACCGCGGCCGCAGGCCGGCATGGGCGTTGAGTCTGACCGGTGTGGAAACGAGGTTTCGAGAGGACAGACGTCGGGAGTTGGGAAAGATGCTGCTCGACGCGGCGCATCGGCTCACCCTGCAGGTGGGCACCCGTCCCGATCCGATCTAGCCGTCCAGTTCTTCGAGAATGTCTGCGGCATCCTGGCTTCCGCCGGCTGCCAGCCGCTGCAGTTCGTCGCGGTCCTCGCGCTCTCCGGCGATTTCGACGAGCATGTCGACGGCGTCGCTGTTGCCGGCTGCGGCAAGTGAACGCAGGTCGTCGACGGTGCCCTGCTCCACCAATTCGTCGATCGCGTCCTGGTCACCGCCCGCAGCCCGTGCACGTAGCGCGGTCAGGTCGGATGGCGTGGGTTCGGTCATGTTCGGAGTCTAGGTCGCCGGTGCGAGGCGAGGAACAATTCTGACGTACGCGATCATGCCGATCAGCTCCACCAACGTCTGCGTCACCACGACGACTGCGGCGAGGGAAAGAGCCGGCGGCAGCGCGAGCGCGAGAGGCAGCACCACCAGCGAGTTCCGGGTCGCCCCGGAGAAGATCAAAGCCCGGGTCGCGGGCACGTCCTGGCGGGTGACCCGAGCCGTCGCGAGTCCCACGACGGCCATGACGACCAGGAACGCCACGAAGATCGGCACTGCTGCGATCAGCTGAGATGCCTCGCTGCGGACTGCGTCGACCTGAGATGCGACGACGACGGCGAGGGTCGCCATCATGATCGGCACCATCGCCGCTGCCATGGCGTCCATGATGCGAGTGCCGAGGCGTGTGCGTCGTGCCAACCACTGCGTTGCCGCAGCCAATGTCAGTGGCAGCGCGATCAGTAGGACGAACGCCTCGACGAACGGTGCGACGTCGATGATCTTCACCAGGTCGGGTCCGACGAACAACCAGAGATACAGCGGCAAGAACGCGATCTGCAGCAGCATCAGCAACGGAGCAGCGGCGAGAAGTCGTTCCGATGCCGCCCCGGCCAACCCGCTGAAAACGATGACGTAGTCGATGCACGGAGCCAACAGCACGAGAAGTATCCCGACGAGCACCGCTTCGTTACTCGCAACGAACCGGGTCAGACCGAACACGACGATCGGAACGAGCACGAAATTGAGCACCACGACGCTGAGCAAGAAATTTGTGTCGCGCATCGATACACCGATGGCGGAGAACGGAACTGAGTGGAACGTTGCGTAGAGCAAGACGATCAGCACCGGATTGATGGCGATCTCGAACGCGGGAGCCGATGCCGGTGCCGCCGACCCGACAACAACTCCGACGGCCAACGCCAATAGGTACAGCGGGATCTGGAACTTCTCCAGCCACGCCACTGCCGAACCGGTCACGTGGTACTCGTTGGTGAAGTGCAGAGGGTGGGCACGTACCGAGGATAGGCGTTGTCGAGTATTCGGGGGATGTGGCTCGGGTACGCGATCATCGCCGCGTCGGTCCGACGACCTGGGGTTCGACGGGTCCGGCGTTTTTGTCGGTGGGTCGGGATACTCTTCTTTCAGTTCGAACATGCGTTCTTGTTTCGATTCACTGGGGGGTGAAGAGATGGCGATACCGACGGTGTCGTTGGATGCGTTGACCGCTGCTGCGCGGGAAGAGAATCGGCTGGCGGCTCGCAAGATTTCCGCGTGCTACGACGTCCATCGGAGCTGGATCACTCTCGACACCAAGCACAAGCACTACAGCCGGTATGGGCGCACCGAGATGGCGGTGGCGTTGGGGTGTTCGGCGACGGTCGCCGAGGCGTATGTCTCGGTCGGGGTCGCCCTGCACACTCGACTGCCGCTGGTGAAGAAGGCATTCGAGGCTGGGGAGATCGACCTTCCGCGAGTGAGGGTGGTGTGCCGGATCCTCGACAACCTCTCGGACGACATCGTGAGGTCGGTCGAGGACGAGATCGTCGAGGCGGCCCGACTGTCGTCACCGGGGCCGTTGGAGAAGGAGATCTGGGACATTCTTCTGCGAGTCGCGCCAGAGGAAGCAGCTGCACTACGCGAGTTCGCGAAGAAGTTCCGCAATGTTTCCTACGCCCCGGCCGGCGAATTGGCCCGGATCCGAGCAGAATTGACCACCCCCGAAGCGGCGGCCGCATGGCAGCTCCTGGAGGAAATGGCCGACACGCTCTGCCCGAAAGACCCACGTGGCAAACAAGATCGGCTGTGTGACGCCTTCATGGCGCGGATGCACGGAGAACCCCGGCTGGAATGCCTGTGTCAACGTGAGGACTGCCCGAAGAAAGATGCAGAGCTGCCGGACCGTCGGGTGCCGTTGACGATGGTCACTGTCGATATCGCGACACTGATCGGATTGCTCGCGAACCCGGCGTACCTGGCCGGGCACGGATCCATCGATCCCGACCTCGCGCGGGAGTTGGCGCGCAACAGTCACTGGCAGGTCCTGCTCACCGAGGCGGTGACGCTGGCAGAAAAACTCGGACTGGCAGTGCAGAACCCGGAAACCGGGGAATGGGAACAACGCTTAGCAGAAACCACAGCCGAGCCGAGTGCGACAGAGCCCGAGCCGGCAGAGCCCGATACGGCAGAGCCTGACGCGGCAGAGCCTGACGCGACAGAGGCTGACGCGGCAGAGCCCGACGCGACACAAACCAACGCGGAACCGGATACGCGAGTAACGCGGACTGATACTGGCACTGGCACTGGCACTGGCACTGGCACTGGCACTGGCACTGGCACTGGCACTGGCGCTGGCACTGCAACGAACACAGCAGCGCCAGTACCGTCGATACCGCCACCTTCGGTACCGCCACCGTCCCTACCGGACCCAGGACCGCATCCCGGCGCAGGGCCGGGCCAGGGTTCAGGTTCGGTTGTCGCAGAATCGCATTCGAAGCCAACCCCGACACCGCCTGAGCCGACCGACTACGACGAGATCCAGTACCGGCAACGACGTCGGAATGCCTTGGCCTCCGCTGCAGCCCTGTTCTGTACTCACACACCCGTCGGCAGGGGCACACGGCACAGCTCTGCCCTCGACCTATCCTCGGAGGTCCGCCCCGACAACCCGACGATCCGCGCCGCAGGCCGCACCGCACAGCGCACTTCCTCAGGCGTCTATCTCGGCAACGCATCCCTGGCCGCAGCCCTCGAAGCCGCCATCGCCGCCGACCCCACCCTCGGCAAGTCCGTCCGACGCGACCCACTCACCGACCGAGCCCTGATCTACCGGCCCGACGCCCTCACCACCGCGGCAGTCCGGCTACGCGACCGCCATTGCCGTTTCCCCGGCTGCCACCGACCCGCCGAACGCTGCCAACTCGACCACATCATCGCCTTCGATCACGCCAATCCACTCGGCGGCGGCTGGACGACAGTCAACAACCTCCAATGCCTCTGCGAATACCACCACAGCGTCAAAACCGCAGGCTACTGGAAAGCCGTCATGCTCCCAGGCGGCGCCACCCTGTGGACCTCCACCTCGAAGACCACGCGAATCACCCTGCCCGCCAACGGAACAGCCGTACCCATCATCGGCAACGACCTCCGACCGTACATACCCACCAAGCCCAAACGATCCGGCATCATTGCCTACCCCGACCCACCGGACAACGAACAGCCCGAGACAGACGACACGGCAGCACCGCCCTTCTAGAGGCCGCGTTCTTAGGTGCAGCGTTCAGTAGTCGAACGCCTCGAACCTGACATCTTCACCGGCCACCCACTCCAGAACTGCTTGGTGCAGAGGCCGATCCGCGCACACGTAGAACTGTCGTCGCCCCACGTGGCCTACGGCTTTGACGTCGGACTCGGTCATTCGTCGTATGTATGTCCGGGCTCGGAGCTGTTCGAGAGTGCCTGCCTTGGCATGCCCGTCGGTGTCCAACTGTCCGGTGATGAACATCGTGATCGCCGTCCCCAAGTGGCCGACCTGCTCGATGACGTCGACGGCGAGAGCCAGGTCCTCTGCGCGGATGCTCCACAGCAGGGTCAGCGCGAGTCCGGATTCGTGGGCAGCATGCGCCTGCGCCATGAAGGGCGTGATCCCGATCCCCGATGCCACGACCACTACGTCGTCGGTATCAGGCTGCGTATCGCCGTATCTGGTGTCGTCCTCGCCGCCGAAGCCCATGACAGGGACGGCCAGGTCCGACCCTGGAGTCCACCGCGACAGCAGGCGGCTGACCGGTCCGTGCTCCCGAACGGTTATCTCGAATACATTGCTGCCCGAAGTGTTCGGTTCGCTGGACACCGTGAACGTTCTGATGAAGTCGTCGTTGAGGGAGCTCGGGTCATGATCGCGCATGTGCGACCAGCCACGATCGAGTCGATCCGAGAAGTCGAGGGTGACGTGTTGCCCTGCACGCCATCGCACCGGCGTCGACGACTCGCCCGGAGAAAGCCGGAATGTGTAGCGCGATATCGTCGGTGTGATCGGCAGCTTGTGGATCAGCGAGGCAAGCATTCTGTCCGCTGATCTGGGCCGCCGGCCCGAACCTCCGACCTCGCGGGCCAATCTTCGAACCGGCGGGTTGTACGGCGACGGGTCGAGCAGCGTGCCTCGGAATGCAAGGCCCTCTCTTACGAAGCGCACTGCCTCGATATCGATCCGTACAGCCATACTGCTACGTGGCAGAACGCTTTCAGCGGCATCTCCGATCAGTACCTCTGCGCGTCCCGTCAGGTAGAGGATGTCGCCGGTGTCGAAATCGGGAAAGGTGAGTCCCACTGCCCGGTCGGAAGTGATGTTTCCCAACGTCTGGTAGAGGCGGTTCCCCGAGTACTCCGGGTACACCAGGGTCACGCCCTCCGTGTCGGAGTTACTGAATATCCGGACGAATCCTGGTGCCCCACCGCGGATGTTGGTGTCCATGCTGTGGGCTCCGTGTCGGCTGGAGATGAGGAACGTGTCGGATCTGCCGATGAGGGCGAGGGCGTCGGCTGGTAGGGGGAGCGAATCGGTGATCAACTGCGGAGATGATGCGTAGGGTGTTATCGCCCGCTTGTTCAGATATTTGGGGCAGTTTCCGAGGGTTTCGTCGACTGCGACATTCACCTGTACGTCGATAGGTTCGCTGGTCTCCGAAGGCGTTGTGTTCGTTCGCCTTTCCATCACCATCCCGTCGTGCAGCCGTCCTGCGATCTTGACCCGGCCCCTGTGCTCGAGATCGATGACGAGGCCCGAGACCAGCCTTCCTCGTCCGTTCGTGGCTTCGTCGCCCACGAGACCCTCGAGCACTGGGTCGGTACCCGTCCAGTGAGCGCCCGGATCTGCGGGACGAGGTTCGAGCCGGGTCCGAAACCTCACTCGGAGAACACTGTCCGCGGCCACGGTTGCTGTTCCCGGAGCGCCTCCGAGCAGCGTTGTCCACACGCGGCCGTCGACGCCGATCGTCCCCAGCACCACGAGTGGGCTCCGGCTCATCCAGGGTCCGTATGCGGCGGGCAGCCCTGGGACAGTGGGGTTGTCCTCGTACGGCACCTGCAGAAGACGGTGCATCGTCTCCTCCCCTGGATGCCACTGGCTCGGCATGTGGTCGTCATCTGCTCGCATGACGTCTGGCCTTTCTCGGAGGCTGTTGGCCTTGCTATTGGGAATAGCTGGTGCGGAATCGAGAACAAGTTCTCTATCAGGCTGCGTGTCGCGCCCCGGAAGATCGGTGCAGGAAGGTGGTGATCAGGGTGGCGACGTCGTCGAGGTGGCTTTCGAGGAGGAAGTGGCCCCCGTCCAGTAGATGAATTTCCGCGTCGGGGAGATCGCGCAGGAACGCGCGCGCACCGTCGGGTCCGAAGATCTCGTCGTTCTTGCCCCAGACAGCAAGGAGCGGGGGACGACAATCGCGAAAGTAGCGCTGCACCGCGGGATACAGGCGGACGTTGGTCGGATAGTCGGCGAACAGCCGCAGTTGGATCTCGTCGATGCCGGGGCGGGTGAGTAGCGCGTGGTCGTGGATCCAAGCGTCGGGACTCAGGAGCGTCGAATCGGAGACACCGTGGACGTACTGCCATCGGACGGCGTCCAGTTCGAGTGCTTCGCGCAGCGGAGCCGCGGTTTCCGGTGTGCGGTTATTCGCGTAGGTCCATAGAGGAGCCCAGAACGAGTCGACGAACCCTTCCTCGTAGGCATTTCCGTTTTGAGTGACGATGGCGGTGATGCGATCGGGATGGCTGAGGGCGAGACGCCATCCGACGGGTGCGCCGTAGTCCTGGGTGTAGATCGCGTACCGGTCGAGACCCAGCTGCTCGAGGAGGTGATCGGTCACCGCGGTGAGCGTGTCGAAGGTGTAGTCGAAGTTGTCGACGGATGGAGCTGCCGAGTATCCGAAGCCGATGAGGTCGGGTGCGATCACGTGAAAATGCTTGCCCAACAACGGGATGAGGTGTCGGAACATGAAAGAGCTCGAGGGTGTTCCGTGCAGCAGCACGATGGTGGGATCGGCGGGATTGCCGGCCTCGCGGTAGAAGACTTCGAGTCCGTCGACGGTGGTGGTGTGGTGATGAACGGCGACCATGAATAACCCCTATAGGTAGTTGATGTGGTTACTCCCATGACGGAACCACACTGGCCGTAACCTGTCAAGCGGTCTATGATGGTTACATGGACACCGCGGAAGCACGGGCGATCGATGAGGCACTGCTGATCGACCTGCTCAACACCACACCGGTCGTGGATGATCAGCCGATCGATCTCCTGGCGGGCGACGCCGACGGCCGAGACTGGCTGAGTGCACGCGGCGGGACCGGAAGCGCCGAGGAGCTTCGGGTGTGTCGCGCTGTGCGTGACGACCTTCAGCGGGTGGTGCGGGGTGAGGCGTCACCGTCGTCGCTGAGAACGTACTTGGATGGCCTCTCGCGGGTGCCGGTGCTGACCGATGACGCGCTGGACTGGAATCTGCAGGTGGCCGAGGATCGCCGACTGGCTGCGCGAATAGTGCTGGCCTGGGCGGAGATTCGTGAGACTATTCCCGGCGCACTGCGTCCGTGTGCGAATGACGAGTGCCGCCTGTTTCTCCTGGATCGCTCCCGTGCGGGCACCGCGCGGTGGTGTTCGATGGCCACGTGTGGCAACAAGATGAAGGCCCGACGGCACCGTGCTCGGGCAGCGGGCGACTGATTGTCGCGCGCCGCAGCGGGCGCAGGGCGATCGCCCTCGTCGCGAACATTCTGCTGGCCGGCGCGGGGTGTGCCGTCTCCTGCTCGGGCGCAACACGCGAGCCCACGACCGACCGATCGTGGGCTCGTCGTGCAGGAGGTGAGAGTCGCCCTCGGGCGCTAGGACCCGAGGGCGACCAGGGCTGGGGGTGTCAGACCAGGTTCCGAATGTGGTCGCGCGTGAATTCGATGCGCTCGTCGACGCGGCCGTCGCCGACCTTGTTCACCCACTCCGGATCGGAGAGCAGCGCCCGTCCGACGGCCACCAGGTCGAACTCGCCGTCCTGGAACTGACCGGCCAACGCGTCCAGTCCCGTCACACCGGAGGCCGCGTCCTCCGACCATGCCGAGGTGAACACCGAATCGAGGCCCACGGAGCCGACGGTGATGGTCGGAACGCCGGTGAGCTTGCGCGTCCAACCGGCCAGACCGAGCTTGCCGTCCGCTCCGTCCAGTTCGGGGAATGCCGGATCCCAGTGCCGACGAGTCGAAGCATGCAGTACGTCCACGCCTGCGTCGACCAGCGGCGTGAGGACGCGATCGAGTTCGACCGGGTTCTCTGCGAGTCGAGCGTCGAAGTGGTTGCTCTTCCACTGCGAGAAGCGGTACACGATGGCAAAGTCCTCACCCACCGCGGCGCGGATCGCGGCGACAACCTGTGCGGGGAAGCGGGTCCGGGCCTCGAGAGATCCGCCGAATTCATCGTCACGCACATTGGTTGTTGCCCAGAGGAACTCGTCGAGGAGATAGCCGTGAGCGCCGTGCAATTCCAGGCCGTCGAAGCCGGTGTTCTTCGCGTTGACGGCAGCCTGAACCCAGTGCGAGGTCAGTTCGTCGAGATCGGCGTCGGTGAAGGCGCGCCCGACCGAGGAGCCGTCGAGAGCGATGCCGGACGGGCTGACGGTGGTGACGTCGGGGAACAGGCGTGGCTCGGTGCCGCGCTCGACCCCCAGGTGCCACAGCTGGGGGATGATCGCGCTGCCCTCGGCGTGGACCGCATCGACGACGCCCTTCCATCCTTCGAGGCTGGCGTCGCCGTAGATCCTCGGTACGCGGGTGTGCGGTCCTGCGGCGGGGTCGGGGATGTACGTACCCTCGGTGATGATGAGGCCGGTGCCGCCTGCTGCACGTTTGCGGTAGTACTCCGCCACGTCCGGGCCGGGGATGCCGTCGGGCGAGAACGCCCTCGTCATCGGGGCCATCGCGAAGCGGTTACGCAGCTTCAGCGACTTGACCTCGAACGGCTCGAAGAGCCCGGCGGTGGACAGGTGCGGTGTTGTCGTTGCAGTTTCGGTCACGCCTGCGCACAACCTGGTCGGACTCCGAGCTATTCCCCCTCCCGGACTGTTAGCGTCGAAACACTATGAGCCAGTCGCCGCTGATATCAGCTTCCGAATTACACGATCTGTTCGAGATGGGTCGCGGCCCAGTGGTCCTGGACATTCGGTGGACCCTTCAAAACGGTAGCGACAGAGCAGGTTACGAGGCGGGGCACATCCCGACCGCGCAATTCGTCGACCTCGGTACGGAACTGGCGGCACCGCCAGACGATCGTGGTCGCCATCCGCTGCCTGATGCGGACACGTTCGTCGCGGCAATGCGGGGAGCCGGAGTCGGCGACGATTCCGCGGTGGTGGTCTACGACGCGGGCCCGGCAACTGCGGCTGCGCGGGCCTGGTGGTTGCTCCGCTACTTCGGCCACCGGGATGTGCGCGTCCTCGACGGCGGGTTCGCGCGATGGGTCGACGAGGGATATTCCGTCGGCACCGAGCCCTCGATCGTGGCGGCCGGATCGTTCACGGCGCGGCCACCGCTGGCCCGGGTCCTCGAGGTCGAGGACGTGCTGGCCTTCGCCCGCGAGAACGTCCTGCTCGACGCCCGCGCACCCGAACGGTTCCGCGGCGAGGTCGAGCCAGTCGATCCCGTGGCCGGCCACATCCCCGGGGCGATCAACAGGCCGACGACCGACAATGTCGATTCCGACGGGCGCTTCCTGCCCCCGGAGGTACTCGATGGCGCATTCGGTGGACTCGTGCCGAAGGGCAAGGACGTCGCCGTCTACTGCGGCTCGGGCGTGACCGCTGCACATCAGGTTCTCGCACTGGAGTTGGCAGGTATCGATGCGGCGTTGTATCCCGGCTCGTGGTCGGGTTGGATCGCCGATCCGACGCGGCCGAGGGCATGACACACCGGGGCTGAGCTGGCAGTTCATTCAACCAGGGTTGAACTTGAATCTGACTTCAACTATACCTGGGGAATGAAGGTTGCAGGCAAGGTCGCCATCGTCACCGGAGGTGGTGGCGGAATCGGCGGAGCCATCGCCGCCAGACTCACCGAACACGGAGCCCGCGTCGTCGTCTCCGATGTGGACGAGTCCACGGCCCGATCCGTGGTCGACGCCATCGAGCGAGACCGGCCGGGCACAGCCGTCGCTGCCGCGGCCGACGCGTCGGACATCGGGGATATCGAGCGGCTGATCGCGGTCGCCGAAGAGTCGTTCGGTCCGGTCGATCTGTATTTCGCAAACGCCGGCATCAGTGGTGCCCCCGGGCTCGACGCCAGCGAACAGGACTGGGACCTGTCCTTCGACGTCAATGTGCGCGCACACATCCGCGCTGCGCAGCTGTTGGTGCCCGGTTGGCTCGAACGTGGTGAGGGCTACTTCGTCAGTACGGCCTCGGCAGCCGGCTTGCTCACCCAGATCGGTTCCGCGACATACGCGACGACCAAGCATGCTGCGGTCGGGTTCGCCGAATGGCTCAACGTCACCTACGGCAATCGGGGCATTCGCGTCAGCTGCCTGTGCCCGATGGGCGTCAATACCAAGCTGCTCTACGAAGGCCGCGAATCGGGAGATGCCTTGGGAGCGGCCGCAACTGCCGCGGTACTGAGCGCGGGCGCTGTGCTCGAGCCGCTCGACGTCGCCGACGTGGTGCTCGACGCGATGGACCGGGAGCAGTTCCTGATCCTGCCCCACGAGAACGTACTGGACATGTACCGCAACAAAGGTGCCGATTACGACCGGTGGTTGCGCGGCATGCGCCGCTACCAGGACAGCTTGCTCGACAACCAACAGGGGAACTGAACGTGGCATTTTTCGAGACCAGCGACCGCGCAAAGAAGTACGAGTCGGATCTGTTGGAGTTCATGGACTCTCACGTCTATCCGGCGGAGGCGGTGTACGAGCAGCAGATGCTCGAAGCCGGGGACCCGCACTTCCATCCCCCGATTCTCGAGGACCTGAAGAAGGAAGCGCGCTCGCGTGGACTGTGGAATCTGTTCCATCCGCACCCCGAGTGGGGCCCCGGCCTGACCAACCTCGAATATGCCCCGCTGGCCGAGATCATGGGCCGCAGCCTGCTCGCCCCCGAAGCCTGCAACTGCAACGCACCCGATACCGGCAACATGGAGGTGTTCACCCTCTTCGGTACCGACGAGCACAAAGAGAAGTACCTGAAGCCGTTGCTGGACGGCAAGATTCGTTCGGCCTTCGCGATGACCGAGCCCGACGTCGCCAGTTCCGATGCCACCAACATCGCGATGAAGATGGACCGCGACGGCGACGACTTCATCCTGAACGGGCGCAAATGGTGGACGTCGAACGCGATGCACAAGAACTGCAAGGTTCTGATCGTCATGGGCAAGACCGACCCTGAGGCAGCAACGCACCGGCAGCAGTCGATGCTCGTCGTGCCCATCGATGCGCCCGGCGTCACCGTGCTGCGCAACCTGCCCGTCTTCGGCTACGTCGACCGCGAAGGGCACGCCGAGGTGCTCTTCGAGGACGTGCGGGTGCCGGCGAAGGACGTGCTGAAGGGGCCGGGTGAGGGGTTTGCGATCAGTCAGGCTCGACTGGGGCCCGGCCGCATCCACCACGCGATGCGGACCATCGGTGTTGCGGAGCGAGCGCTCGAATTGCTCTGTCGCCGTGCGGTTTCACGGGTGACCTTCGGCAAGCCGGTCGCCATGCGTGCGAACATCCAGGACTGGATCGCCGAGGCGCGCATCGAGATCGAGAAGACGCGGCTGCTGACGTTCAAGGCCGCCTACCTGATGGACACCGTCGGAAACAAGGAAGCACGCACCGAGATCGCCGCGATCAAGGTCGCTGCGCCCGAGATGGCGCTGAAGATCATCGACCGCGCCATTCAGGTGCACGGCGGCGGCGGAGTCAGCAACGACTTCCCGCTCGCCATGATGTACGCACACGTGCGGACGCTGCGGCTCGCCGACGGTCCCGACGAGGTGCACAAGATGTCCATCGCGAAGATGGAGCTGCGCAAGTACATGTGAACGTAGCTCACCCCAGGAAGGCAAGGCTGTGCTAATTTCTGCCGATGACAAGGACCTTCCTGGGGTGCGCCTTTGCCGTCGCCACGGCCCTGACGCTGGCATCGTGCAGCAGTAACACCGCTGACGACGCCGGCTCCGACACCCGCATCGTCACCGTCGACACACTCGCCGGACCCACGCAGATCACGGGAACGCCACAGCGCATCGTCGCGTTCGGGCAGCAGTGGGTGGACGCGCTGCTCGAATTCGACGTGCAACCCGTCGGGTATGTCTCCGCCGGATCGAACGGCGACGAACGCGGGCTCTACCCCTGGCAGTCCGCAGTGGGTACGGATGCCCAGATGCTCGACCCGGCCGCCGTCGATCAGATGGGGGCTTCGGTGCCGACCGAGCAGATCGCGGCGCTACAGCCCGACCTGATCCTGCTGTCGGGGATACCGTCGATAGAGCCGTACAAGAGCTTGTCCGACGTCGCGCCCACGATATTTCCGAAGGCGGAGAAGTTCGAGACGTGGGAATCGCAGATCGAGACGCTCGGGCGGGTGCTCGATCGCGAGGACGATGCACAGAGCATCATCGACGAGGGGCATGCCGTAACCGATGGCATCCGTCAGCAGTACCCGGAGCTCGACGGTAAGTCGGCTGTGTTGTCGCAGTTCGTTTTCGACAGTCAGCAGCTTGCGGTCGTCGCCGACCCGGAGGACGGTGCCGCGAAAGTCTTCGACAGCATCGGACTCGACGTCCCGCAGGATTTGGTGAACTCGCCCGACATCTCTCACGGCCGGATCGTGCTGAGCCCCGAACGGCTGGACGTTCTCACCGCAGACCTCGTGGTCATTCTCCCCAACGGCGGCACGCGCGAAGACCTCGAACAACTTCCGGGATTCACCAGCCTGCCCGCGGCGACCGGCGGCGGAGTTGCCGTCGTCGACTACGCGACGGTGGTGGGATTCAATACACCATCGAAAGCGTCGGTCGAGTTCTCGCTGAACGAGATTCGTCCGCAGCTCGAGGCTGTGGGTATCTAGTTGTCGGGTGACCAGGACGGGTCGCGTCCGATGAAGGCCATCAACCTGTCCTGGGCGGATGCGTTGTCGTCGACGTCGACGGTGGGGCCGAACTGCCCGCTCTCGCGGAGCACACGATCCATCGGTTTCATGGTGATCAGCGCTGCGGCGCAACGCTCTTCGCCGAGATCGGGTTCGCGTCCCAGGGCTTTGGCCAAGTCCCAGGTGTGCATCCACACATCGGCGGTATAGAACCGGTCGATCGCGTCTTCGACCGGCATGTCGCCGATGTGCGGATTGCTCAGGATGCGGCCTGCGGGGGCGTCGAGGATGGCTTGGATGTCGGCGACGTGTCGCGCCCACGCGGCGGCAGGATCGCGCGCCACGTCGAGTTCGGTGAGCTCGACACCCTCGACACCGCCGAGGAAACCCCGTGACCAACCGACGAGGTGTTCGACGACACCCAGCGCGTTCCACTCCGGTATCGGAGTGGGCCGAGACCACGCGTCCCCGGAAACGGATTCGACCAACGCCGTGAACGCGGCGGCGTCCCGTGCATGCTGCGCAGCCGGTCCCGTCAACAGTGCATCGAGTTTCTCGTAGCCCTCCCTGACTCCCACATCCATTCCGCTGGAGAGCATCCCGTCTCGGGTTGTGAAGTCGGACAGGACGCTCAGCACCCTCAATCGCGTGCCGCCGTCGTCGCGGGCCTCGAAAGCCATGGTCTCGAGGGCGACCGAATCCGGATCGCCTTCGTAGGTGAAGGTCCACACGATCCGCTCGTTCGCGCGAACCTCGTGGAAGCTGCCGAAGAACGACGCGATCTCCTCGCCGTCGCGGTCGTTCGCGAACGACCATGCGCCGCCGGTTCGCGCGTCCCACGCGATGATTCGCGTCGTCACCGACCGTGGGCCTACCCACTGCCGATACAGATCGGGGTCGACGTGTGCGCGGAACACCTGCTCGGGCGACGCATCGAACTGCCTGATGATCTCGATGGTGGGTACTTTGTCGTCCGCTACTATCTCGGTTTCGTGCTCGGTCATGACACGTCCTTCTGAGAGTCGTCTTGTGTTACAACGTGATACAGCAGGTCGTCGAGACGTCGGTAGCGCTGCTCGGCCTCCTGGCGGTAACGCTCGATCCACTTCGCCATCAGTCCGAACACCTCTGCATCCAAATGCACCGGTCTGCGCTGGGCGTCTTTGCTGCGCGTCACCAGCCCGGCGTCCTCGAGCACCTTCACGTGCTTGGAGACTGCCTGCAGGCTCATGTCGTACGGCTCGGCCAGTTCGCTGACGTTGGCGTCGGCACCCGCAAGCCGAGCAACCATGTCACGCCGAGTGGGGTCCGCCAACGCTGCAAAGGTTCGATTGAGCTGCTCGATAGGGTCGTCCATGGTCACCCACCTCCTCGAATACAGCCAAGATATGCCCCTCGAGCTGTGTAGTCAACCAATTGGTTTATAAAGGATGATTCGGTGCCCTACGCTCGACTCATGAGCTTGGGTGACGATGTGGTGTCCGATCTTGTGTCTCTCGACCCGGGTCATCCGGTGCGTGTGGCGGTCGATGGGGTGACGGCATCGGGAAAGTCGACGTGTGCTCGGTGGCTGGCCGAAGCCGTTGTGGCGCAGGGTCGATCTGCCTTGCATGTCACCATGGACGGCTTTCATCACCGGCGAGCCCATCGGTATCGGCAGGGTCGAGCATCTGCTGCGGGCTACTACGAAGACGCATACGACTTCGGGGCGCTGATTTCCCATGTGTTGGATCCTCTTGGGCCGAACGGGAGTGGGTGTATTCGGCGTCGAGTGATCGATCTGGCGTCTGACGAATTGGTCGAGGACGCCCCTGAGTACGTTCCCTCGGATGCAATTCTCGTCGTCGATGGAACGTTCTTGCATCGGCCACCGCTACCGGACTATTGGGATTACTCGATCTTCGTCGACACGCCCTTCGATGTCGCGAGGTTGCGCGGAATTGCGCGTGACGCCGATGCGCTGGGTGGTGCACAAGCGGCCGGCGACGCGTTCGATCAGCGCTATCACGCTGCTTGCCGGATCTACTTGCGCGAGGTGGGACCTCGTGAAAAAGCAACGCGAGTGATCCCCGGGATTGACAGCCTGTTGTCAAAAGCGAATGATTGACAGTATCCTGTCAATCGACGTGAGGACCGTCCCATGATGACCGTTGCGCTGTATGCCACCGACACCATGGCCGATTGGGAGTACGGCTACCTCATCGCCGGGCTCGCAATGGCCCGCGAGCAGAATCCCGACGCCAACCGGTTGCTCGTCGCATCGGAGTCGGGGGAGGCGGTGACGACGATGGGCGGCCTGAGGATTACCCCCGACGTTGCGTTGGCCGATCTTCCGCCCGTCGACGCGCTGATCCTGCCCGGTGCCGGCACGTGGGAATCCGCCAACGGGGCGGCGTTGGAACTGGCCGCCGAACTTGTTGCGGCGGGCACTCCGGTCGCAGCAATCTGCGGGGCAACCTACGGGCTGGCTCGGACCGGCCTGCTCGACGACCGGCCACATACCTCGAATGCCGCCGAATTCCTCACTCAGGCTGCGGAATACCGCGGAGCAGAGCGTTACCGCGAGGAGAAGGCAGTGTCCGACGGCACCGTCATCACCTCGGGAGCGACCGCACCGATCGAGTTCGCCAAGCTGGTGTTCGAGCGCCTGGAGGTGTTCCCGCAGCCCATCATCGACGCATGGTACGGGCTCTACACGACGGGGGAGCGCAGATTCTACGACCAGCTGACGGGCGCATGAGCCGACGAACGCCGGAGGGAGATGCGCTCACCGAGGTGGTCCTGCCGGTCTTCGAGCTCAACGGCGAATTCCTCGCTGCCGCACAGGACATCACCGAACCGACAGGATTGACGCCGGCCTGGTGGCAGGTTCTCGGGGCCACTCTCGACGAGCCGCTCTCGGTGGCCGATATTGCGCGACGCGTCGGTCTGGGTTTGGCGCGGCAGAGTGTGCAACGAACCGCAAACCTGTTGGTGGACAGGGGCTGGGCCGTCTACATCGAGAATCCGAACCACAAGCGAGCGAAGCTCCTCGAGCCCACCCCGAAGGGACGCGAGACCGTAGCCACTCTGCGAGATGCTCAACACGCGTGGTCGGACGCGGTCGGCGCCGCGGTGGGTGAGGACGAATTGCGTGCTTTTGCACAGACTTTGGAGAAGATCGTTGCGGCATCCCGCGCCTACCGCGGTGGCCGTGCATAATTCGGGGATGTCAGCGCTCGCGATCGTTCTGTCCGGGCTCCTGGCCGGTTTGCTCTCGCAATCCGACGGGGTCGATATCTTCGGCGACACCAGCGTCGGGGGTGTGGTGTTCTCCAGCGGCGGAGGGGGAGTCGCCTTAGCAGTGATTCTGGCGTCGGGTCTGGCCATGCTCGTCCGTCGGCGCAGTATTTTGGCCGGCCTGTCCATCGCTGCGGCCATTGGTGCCGGGGTGACGGCACTGATGATGCCCTCCGACCTCGCCGAGGTGGTGGCAGGCGGAGTTCTGTTGGGATGCAGTGCAGTACGGGCGAACGGTGTACGAGCTCGGCAAGCACTGTCGATCGGGTCGTTCCTCGTCGGACTACTCAGTGCAGGCGCGGTCGAGGCCTTGCAGCATCCGAGTATCCCGCGGCGCTACGCCGACTACCTCACCGAATCCGATATCGGCCCGCCGGTGGTCGTTCCTGTGCTGTGCGTACTGGTCGTAATTGCAGTGGCCTCGGCAGCTCGTGTCGACCGCAGCGACGACCATGTGCCACCGGAACGGAGCATCCGCACGGTCGGGGCGATACTACTGATCTCGATCGGTGGCTTGCTGCTCAATATGATGTTCGTGCAGATGCTGTTTCGAGCTGAAGACGGCTTCGGTGGAAGCTGGTACTTCGGCCTCCTCGTCGTACCGGTGCTGTTCACTGCCGCCGCTCTGCTACCGGGTCGCGGAGGCATTCTTGTGCTCGCCGGGACAGCCGTGTTGCTCACCTCGACCACCACCTCTGGGGTGCGCATCGATGTTTCGGACGGTATCTGGGTGCTCGGGCTCGTGGCAATCACGGCAGTTGCGGTGACAGTGGGCGCGGCACTCGGGCTGCGCTGGGGTCGACCGATCGTCGGCTTGGCGACCCTGGCGGTGGTGTGTACGACCGCGCTGTTCGAGCGCCCCCCGTGGGACAACGTGCACTACGCGGCAAGTCTGGTGATCTTCCCGGCCGCTGCGGCCTACCTGTACGTGGCGTGCACGCCGGCTACTCCCACGCCCTTGACCATCGGCCTCGCGGTACCGGTGGCGATCACGGTGCCGATGGTCGTCACCTACGGTTGGACTGCGTACACGCCGCTCACATCCGCCCTCCACCACTCGACGTGGCCCAGTGCCGAGCTGTGGCTCTCGACGGGCGCGGCAGTGGCGACGGTGGTCCTCGCAGGCGTCGGGACGCGGTTCCTCGGTCGTCGGCCACTTGTGAATTGAACACCGGAGTACCGTTTTCTTACATGGCTTACAGATACCTCGGAAACAGTGGACTGAAGATTTCGGAGATCACGTACGGCAATTGGTTGACCCATGGTTCGCAGGTGGAGAACGACATCGCGACCCAGTGCGTGCGTGCGGCTCTCGATGCAGGCATCACCACATTCGATACCGCCGATGTCTACGCCAACGGGGCTGCGGAAACGGTCCTCGGTGACGCGTTGAAGGGCGAGCGTCGCGAATCGCTGGAGATCTTCACCAAGGTCTACTTCCCCGTCGGACCCAAGGGCCCCAACGACACCGGTCTGTCCCGCAAACACATCTTCGAAGGCATCGATGCCTCGCTGCGTCGCCTCGGTACCGACTACGTCGATCTCTACCAGGCCCACCGCTATGACGTCGAGACCCCGCTCGAAGAGACCATCGCCGCGTTCGGCGACGTCGTCCGTCAGGGCAAGGCCCTCTACATCGGCGTCTCGGAGTGGACGGCAGATCAGCTCCGCGCCGGCCAGGAACTGGCACGGCGGAACGGGTTCTCGATCATCTCGAACCAGCCGCAGTACTCGGCCTTGTGGCGCGTCATCGAGGATCAGGTGATCCCGACGTCCAAGGAACTGGGCATCTCGCAGATCGTCTGGTCACCCATCGCTCAGGGCGTGCTCACCGGCAAGTACCTACCCGGACAACCGCTGCCCGACGGTTCGCGCGCCAAGGACGACAAGGGCGGCGACAAGATGATCGCGCGCTACCTCGACGATCAGACGCTCACCCGGGTGCAGGCACTCAAGCCGATCGCCGACGGTCTCGGAATCACCATGGCGCAGTTGGCTGTTGCTTGGGTTCTGGCCAACGACAACATTTCCGCCGCGCTGGTCGGGGCATCGCGTCCTGAGCAGATCGCCGAGAACATCAAGGCGTCCGAGGTCACCCTGGACGCGGATGTACTCGCCAAGATCGACGAAGCCCTCGGCGATTCGGTCGAGCGTGATGCGGGCAAGACCGGCTCCCCGGAAGCCCGGTTGGTCTAGAGATTCGTCGCCCGGTCCACGTTTGACGGGGCGGAGCTGCGATACTCGGCGTTAATGTGGACCATGCGCTCACCACTCCGTAATCGCAGCACCGCCCCGGCTCCCGCATCCCCAGCCCGGGTGGTGGTGGTCGGCGGCGGGTTCGGCGGCTTCTACGCACTGCGCAAGATGCAGAAGCTGTTGGGCCCGGACCGCGCCTCGTTCACCCTCGTCGCGCCCAACGACTACCTGCTCTACAGCCCGTTGCTGCCCGAGGTAGCGACCGGCGTGCTTGATCCGCGGGACATTGCAGTGTCGACACGACAGACGTTGCGGCGCACCAAGTTGGTGCTGGGGCACGTCACGTCCGTCGACTTCGAGAATCGATGCGTTCGTGTCGCCGGCCCCGACGGTGATTCGGAACTGGCCTGGGACAAGCTGATTCTGGCCCCGGGTTCGGTGACGAGGCAGTTCGACATCCCCGGTGTCGCCGAGCACGCACACGGTCTCAAGACCCTGAGCGAAGCGGTGTTCATTCGCAACCACGTGTTGAAGCAGTTGGATGCAGCCGACGAACTGCCCGACACGCCGGAGGGCCGCGCCGAACGCAAGGAACGGCTCACCGTCGTCGCTGTGGGAGCCGGCTATACGGGCACCGAATTCGTTGCGCAGATGCAGAATTGGATTCGCGGTATCGCTACCCGGTGGGCGACGGTCGACCCGTCGGACATTCGGTGGTTGCTCATCGACCTCGCGCCTGCGGTGCTGCCGGAACTGGGCGAGCGACTCGGCAAGGAAGCAATGGAAGTCCTCGCGGCTCGCGGCGTCGAGGTGCGTCTCGGGGTGTCGGTGGAGTCGGCCACGGCGAACTCGGTGACGCTGACGGACGGCGACGTCGTACCGACACGCACCCTGGTGTGGGGAGCGGGCGTGGCTGCGAGCCCCCTCATCGCGCAACTCGATTTGCCGACCGAAAAGGGCCGGCTTGTGGTCAACCCCGACCTCACGGTCCCCGGCGTGGACGACGTCTGGGCCATCGGTGACGCGGCCGCGGTGCCCGATATCGCCGCCGACCCGTCGAAGCCGACGCCGCCCACCGCTCAACACGCGCAGCGGCAGGGCACAGCGGTGGCCAAGAACGTCGCCGCGTCCCTCGGTGTCGGCACTGCTCGACCGTACCGACACAAGGATCTGGGACTGGTCGCCGACCTGGGCGGATTCGACGGTGTGGCAAAGCCTTTGGGAGTGCCCCTCACCGGAGCCGTCGCGAAGTTCGTCGCCCGCGGTTATCACCTCTATGCCCTGCCCACCGCCTCCGCCCGGGTGCGCGTGGCCACCGATTGGCTGTACTCGACGGTGCTGTCCACCCGCGTGGTCAACCTCGATCAGGTGCGCTCCGAGGATGCGTTGATCGCCAAGGCGCAGGGGACCGGCGTGTACGACTAGGCAGCCATGTGCGCGGAAACTCGTAGCCCACTACGAGTTTCCGCGCACGACCGTCACCGAAGGTGATGCACCTCCTGCAGCCCGTAGACCGGGGTGTCGATACCCTCGTAACGCGCCTTGATCTGCAGCGCCAAGTACAGCGAATAGTGGCGTGACTGATGCAGATTGCCGCCGTGGAACCAGAAGTTCTCCTGCTGCGTCGGCTTCCACATGTTCCGCTGTTCGCCCTCCCACGGACCGGGATCCTTGGTGGTGTCCGAGCCCAGGCCCCAGCACTTGCCTACCTTGTCGGCGGTCTCCTGGTCGATGAGATCGGCGACCCAGCCGTTCATCGAGCCGTAGCCGGTGGCGTAGACGATGAGGTCCGCCGGCAGTTCGGTCCCGTCCTCGAGTACGACGCCGGTCTTGCTGATCCGCTCCACCTGTCCGGCAACGAGTTTGATCTTGCCGTCCGCGACGAGCTCGGATGCGCCGACGTCGATGTAGTAGCCCGAGCCGCGGCGCAGGTACTTCATGAACAGACCGGAACCGTCGTCACCGAAGTCGTGCTGGAAGCCCGCCTTCTCGAGACGGTCGTAGAAATCCTTGTCCTGCTCCGCGATCTGCTGATACACCGGGATCTGGAACTCGTGCATGATCCGGTACGGCAGCGACGCGAACGTGAGATCTGCTTTGGCCGTGGTCATTCCGGACTCCACCGCGCGCTCGGAGTACAGATCGCCGAGAGCGATCTCGCACAACGAGTCCGACTTGACGATGTGCGTGGACGAGCGCTGCAGCATCGTGACGTCGACGCCCGTCTCGTACAGCGCCTTGCAGATGTCGTGCGCCGAGTTGTTGGAACCGACGACCACCACGCGCTTGCCGACATAGGCGTCGGGACCGGGGTGTTCGCTGGAATGGTGCTGCTCGCCCTCGAACTCGTCCATGCCGGGGAAGTTCGGTACGTTCTTCTTGCCCGACATCCCGGTGGCCATCACCAACTGCTTGGGCCGCAGGATCACTTCCTCGCCGTCGCGGTCGACGACGACGGTCCACTCCTTCGCGGTCTCGTCGTAGGTCGCGGACTTCGCGGTCGTCTTGCTCCAGTACGGAACCTCCATGACCTTGGTGTACATCTCGAGCCAATCGCCGATCTTGTCCTTCGGCGCGAACACCGGCCAGTTCGGCGGGAACGGCAGGTAGGGCAGATGGTCGTACCAGACCGGGTCGTGCAGGCACAGTGACTTGTATCGGCCACGCCACTGATCTCCGGGGCGCTCGGCACGGTCGACGACGATCGCCGGGACGCCGAGTTGACGGAACCGAGCACCGAGGGCGATGCCGCCCTGCCCGCCGCCGACGACGAGGACGTACGGCTGCACGCTGTAGCCGAGCTCCTTCTCCTCCATCTCCTTCTTCTCGGCCCAGTTCTGGGTATCGGCATTCGAGCCGTGCACGGCACCCTTGATTCGGGACTTGCCCTGCCGCTCCTCGTATCCCTTGAGCTCCTGCATCGTCGTCAGCAGCGTCCACGCCACGTCGTCACCGGTCTCGGCGTCCGTCGTCAAACGCAGATGTCCCTTGCCGCGGCTCGTCGCCGTCTCGAATGCGATCCACGCCGAGACGACGCCGTCTGCTTCGTCGGGGGTCTCGGTGGTGTGAAATCCCGTCGGGTCGGTATCGGCGAGCCTCTCGCCCAGCATGTCGGCGACGCCGTCCCGGCCCTCGACCGTCTTGAGGTTCCAGGTGAACGTGACGAGATCGCGCCAGAAGCTGCTGACGGCGAACATGCCGGCAACACGAGGAATGTCCCGGGCGACCAGGGCGTCCTCGAACTTCGACAACCAGGCGTCGACCCGTTCCTGCGGGGTGTGCGTGCGGGTGATCGAGTCGGGCTCGATGGTCTGGGTCATGAAAACTCCTTGCGATGAAGAGGTGCCGTGTATGTGACCCAGCACACTCTCTTCGGATAGCCGGGTCGAGAGTTGCAATGCGTTGCAGCGGCTCATGCCGGTGACAGCTTCTTCAACCCCAACGACTGGAATCCGACGACGTAGATCAACGTCCACAGCACCAGCCAGTCGACGAAGCCCAGTGCGTTGCCGGAGATGCCGGCCGCGACGACGGGTTCGTGGAGCACGTGCTCGGCAAGAACGTAGTAGTAGGCCAGGAACGTGCCGATGGCCAGCGCGAAGGTCAGTACTGCGCGTCCCGCCGCGGGGAAGCGATTGCCGAAGCCGTTCGCCCAAAAGATCATCCAGAATGCCCAGCAGACTCCGATCTGTGCCGGGAACTGGTTGATCACCGTGCCGAGTTCTGCGGTGGCTTCCGAGCCGACGAGTAGCTTCGCGAGCGGAACCATCAGGAAGTAGATCGCGGTGCCGAGCACCGCGTTGCCGACGGTGGCAGCCAGTGCGGTCCGTCCGCCGCCGCCGGCCAATTTCCAGGGCCAGTTGTCCAGGGTCTGGCCGGTCAGGATCACCGAGACGACGATCGAGTAGAACCAGCCGAGTGCGGTGTCCACGGACATCAGGGGATCGGTGGCCGAGAGGGAGACCGACGGCAGTCCGAACACGAAGTACAACGCGAGGGTCGGGACGGCGACGAATGCGATCTCGCACAGCCCGATCAGCGGTTGCTTCATGCGCAGCACGGTCCACGGCCAGTGTTGCCAATTGAGGACCACCATGACCCAGGTGCCGAATCCGAACAGCACGAACAGCGCTCCGGCGAAGTAGCCCAGTCCACCCTCCCGAGTGCCGGCGAAATCCGGATACAACGCCCCGAGGCCGCTGCCGAGGATCCAGGTGACGGCAACGGCGAACGCCGCCGTCGAAGTCAGGATCGCGAGCCCGCGCACCGGTTGCTTCAGAGAGTCGAATCCGGCGAATTCACAATCGAATCCGACGAACACGATGAAGAGAATGGCCCAGAACAGCGCGGCGTTGAACGGCAGCGGATAAAAGTTCCAGGGACTGGTGGTGGGATCGGCGAACACATACCAGGTCGCCAGCGACACGGCCGTGACCACGGCGAGGTTGGCCAGTCCGAATATGAGCCAGTTGCCCTGTGCTGAAGCCGTTTTCGGCTCGTCGAGGGGTCGGTCTGCGGTTGCGGTCATGGGGGTCTCTTCTCGGTGGGTCGACAGGGTCGCCGTCACTATGAGCTGAATCACAGCTCACCGTCAGGGTTGCGGGAGGTTGCAGTGCGGCCGATTCGATGCAACGCACTGCAACCCTGTCGGAAGTGGTCGTCGTCACATAAACCTGTGTGCATCCAATTCAGTCAGGAGTGAGAACCGATGCGTGCAGCTGTGTATTACGGCCCGAACAAGGTGGAGATCACCGACGTACCCGAGCCGAATCCCGGTGCGGGGCAGGTCAAGGTCAAGGTCGGGTTCAACGGAATCTGCGGAACCGACCTACACGAGTACTACGCCGGCCCCATCTTCATCCCCACCTCGCCGCATCCGCTGACCGGCCAGGAAATGCCCCTGGTGCTCGGACACGAGTTCTCGGGCACGGTCACCGAGCTCGGCACGGGTGTCACCGGCATCTCGGTCGGCGATCGCGTTGCCATCGAACCGCTCTACCGCTGTGGACACTGCGGACCCTGCCGGGCAGGAAACTACAACATCTGCGCGCAGATCGGCTTCCACGGACTGATGTCCGACGGCGGAATGGCCGAATACACCGTGGTCCCCACGGACATGATTCACGCCCTACCCGACAACGTCTCTCTCGAACTCGGTGCCCTCGTCGAACCGATGTCGGTTGCCTATCACGCTGCGACACTGGGGGATCCGAAGCCCGAGGACACCGCGATGGTGTTCGGAGCCGGCCCCATCGGCATCGGCCTGTGGTTCGCGTTGCGCGGTAAGGGACTCGACAACGTCTACGTCGTCGAACCGTCGCCGACGCGTCGCGCCTCGATCGAAGCGCTCGGTGCCAAGACCCTCGACCCGACGGCAGTGGACGTGCCCGCCTTCATCGCCGATCTGACCGACGGCAACGGGGCCGACGCCATCTACGACGCGGCCGGTGTGCAACCGGCCGTCGAGACCGCGCTGGGCTGCATCGGTGCTCGCAAACCGCTCGTCAGCGTCGCGATCTACGAAAAGCCGCTCACCACAACGCTGCAGAAGCTCGTCATGAACGAATCCCGCATCCAGGGATCGCTCTGCTACACCTCCGCCGACTACGAGGCCGTCATCGATCTGATGAGCCAGGGCCACTACGACACGACGGGCTGGGTGGACAAGATCACGCTCGACGGCGTCATCGACGACGGATTCGAGGCGCTGCACGCAGGCACCAAGATGAAAGTTCTGGTCGACCCCTCGACGGGTGTACCCGCATGAGCGCGGTGCTGGTGACAGGGGCCGGTCAGGGCATCGGACGGGCGATCGCGTTGCGGTTGGCCAACGACGGGCACGACATCGCGTTGGTCGACCTGGCCGAGGACAAGATCGCCGGCGTGGCCGACGAGGTGCGTCGAACAGGCTCGAAGGCAACGACATTCGTCGCCGACTTCAGTGATCGCGATCAAGTGTTCGCGGCCGTCGAACATACCCATAAAGCGCTCGGCGGCTTCGACGTCATCGTCAACAATGCCGGAATCGCACAGGTCGCGCCGCTCGACGACGTCCGCCCGGAAGACACGAAGAAGATCTGGGCCGTCAACGTCGACGGTGTGCTCTGGGGAATTCAAGCTGCGGCAGCCACATTCAAGGCGCTCGGCCAGAAGGGCAAGATCATCAACGCTTCCTCGATCGCAGGCCACGACGGGTTCGCGATGCTCGGGGTCTACAGCGCAACGAAATTCGCGGTCCGGGCATTGACCCAGGCTGCGGCCAAGGAGTACGCCTCGGACGGCATCACCGTCAACGCGTACTGCCCCGGCGTTGTCGGCACCGACATGTGGGTGACCATCGACAAGCGCTTCGCCGAGCTGACCGGTGCCGCCGAGGGGGAGACCTACGACAAGTTCGTCGGCGGTATCGCTCTCGGTCGGGCGCAGACTCCCGAGGACGTCGCCGCGTTCGTCTCGTATCTCGCCGGACCCGACTCGGACTACATGACCGGACAGGCACCGTTGATCGATGGTGGTTTGGTCTACCGGTGACCCCGCATGAATCCGCTTTGTGAGCTGGAGCACAATTGACAGCGATGACGCAGTCGACAGGCCCTGAACCTGCGCTGGCGGCCGGCGAAGACCCGCGCCGCTACGCGCAGATTCTCACTGCCGTGTACGACGCGACCATGACCGGCGGGAAGTCTCCCGCGCGTCCCCGCGAGGTCATCGGTGACTCCTGGCGGCGGTTGCAGACCCTCGGTATCGACCCGGAACTGGGCAATCCTGCCGAGAGACAGATGGACGCGTCCGATCTCGAGTTCAGTCGACGGGAATCGGGGTTGTTCGACATTCTGGACGACCTCGCCCGTGGCCTGGAATCGGTGGTGCAGGACGGCGACAACATTCTCGTCGTCGCCGATCGGAACGGTCGAGTGCTGTGGCGCAGCGGATCGACGTCGGTGCTCGACCGCGCCGACGGTCTCGGGTTCGTCGAAGGGGCCAACTGGGCCGAGGACTCGGTGGGCACCAATGCCATCGGGACAGCATTGGTCTCACGCCGCGCTGTGCAGATCTTCTCGGCCGAACACTATGTGCGCAGCCATCATTCGTGGACCTGCGCCGGAGCGCCCATTCGCGATCCGCGTACCGGCCAGGTGCTCGGCGCCATCGACGTCAGCGGGCCGGCCAAGACGGTGCACCCCACCACCATCGCCCTGGTCGACGCCGTGGCGAGGTTGGCGGAATCGCAGCTGCGCGAGATTCACCGAACCACCTTGGATCGACTGCGTTCGGTGGCCGCACCGATGCTGGCGCGCCTGCAGTCCCCGGCGCTGGCCGTCGACGCGAACGGGTGGGTCGCGGCCGTCGAATCGGTGGCACTGCGCAATCGCATCCTGCTGCCCGAGGACCTCGCGACGGGACGCTTCTGGCTGCCGAGCCTCGGGGTGTGCGACTTCGAACCCCTGCCCGGTGGATGGCTGGTGCGACCCACTTCTCATGGTCGTTCCGCCGGCTCCACTCCTGGCGACTCGGCGGACTCGTTCGTCGCGGAGTCCGGTAACACGACGACGATTCGCATCGACCTGCGCGATTCGCAGAGGCCTCGTATGGAGGTGCGCAGCGAGGTGGGGGAGTGGACCCACGAGCCGACGCCCCGGCACGCCGAGATTCTCTACCTGCTGGCCATCCACCGGCAGGGACGCACCGCGTCGCAGATGGCTGCCGACCTCTTCGGCGACGACGGCCGCGCGATCACCGTGCGGGCCGAGATGTCCCGCCTGCGCAAACACCTCGCCGGCATCATCTCCACCCAGCCCTACCGGCTGGACGAGTCGGCGACGGTCGACGTGATCACGCCTGCGGACATGAACAGGCTGCTACCGCATTCGTCGGCCCCCGCTATCCGGGCCGCACGGGGCTGAGCCGTAGCGCAGAATCGGGGAATGAACCGCCTCGCCCGCATCCTCGACGCGTCGGATCCCGGGCAGTTACGGCTGCGCGGTGCCTCGGCGACGACGCTGACGGTGTTGCTCGCGATGGTGGTCCTGCTGCTCGGTACTCGCGCCATCGGCCAGCCGGTCACCGTGGCGATGCTCGGCACCGTGGTGGCGATGCAGGCGTCGGCGTCGGTCAAGGACAAAGACCAGCACAGCAGGCTCGTCACCACCGCCCTGATGGTGCTGCCCGCCTCGGCGGCAGTGACGGTCGCGGCGCTGCTCTCGCGGCTCGGCGCGGTGGCCGACGTCGGATTCATCGCGGTGTTGTTCGCGGCCGTATGGGTGCGCAGATTCGGACCCCGTGGCACCGCGCTCGGCATGGTCGCGTTCATCTCGTACTTCTTCGCGTTGTTCCTTCAGGCGACCCCGGGGCAAGTGCCGATGCTGATCGCGGCGATCGTCGGCGGAGTGCTCATCGCTCTGTTCGTACGGGCGGTGGTCTTTCCGGACCGACCGATCGTGGAGGTGCGGCGGCTGCTGTACGCCATGCGAGCGGTATCGGAATCGGTGCTCGCGGCGGCATCGGCGCGTGAGGACCGTGATCTGGAACTGTTGCGGCGCAGGCTCGATCGGCTCGGAAACACCGCCCTGATGATCGACGACTGGCTCGACCGTCACGACGCGGGACAACTGCTCAGCGTGACGAGTACCGACCTGTCGCTTCGTGTGTTCGACGCCCAGATCGCCACCGAACAACTCGTCAGCTCACTGTGGGCTCTCGATCCCGCCAAGCCGTGGCCGACCGCGCTGGGGCAAGCGACCACCGCGCTGGGATCGTGCCTGCAGAACGCCCCGTCCGCCGAGCAACTCAAGGCCGCCCGACGGTTGGCCGCCACGGCGGCCGAGCGCGCCGACCCGTCGACCCCCGCCGGTATCGCGACGGTATCCGCGCAACGAGCGGTGCAGGCACACATCGCCATTCATCACATCACCACCAATGCGGTGGCTGTCACGTCGAGTCCTCGACAGGCTGCTGTCGAGCCGGCGGACAAGGACAAGCCTGCCGGCCTGAACCCCAGCACCAAGGCGGCAATCCAGGTTGCTGTCGCGACCAGCGCGGCAACGGTATTGGGGGAGCTGGTCTCACCGGATCGTTGGTACTGGGCCGTGTTGACGGCGTTCCTGGTGTTCACGGGGGCGTCGACGCGCGGCGAGATTCTGACCAGAGCCGGCCAACGCATCCTCGGCACGATGGCGGGAGTGCTTGCGGGAGTGGTGATCGCGGCACTCGTCGGCAATCACCAATCCGTTCAGTTGGTGCTCATCGTCGTCTGTGTCTTCTTCGCGTTCTACCTGGTGACCGTCGCGTATGCGTTGCTGTCGTTCTTCGTGACCATTCTGCTCGCGATGCTCTACGGGCTGCTCGGCACGTTCAGCATCGAGGTTCTCGAGCTACGGATCATCGAGACTGCAGTCGGCGGAGCCGTCGGTATTGCGTCCGCCTACTTCATCTTCTCGACCGGGACGCGAAAGACATTGGTGGACAAGGTCGATACGTATCTCGACCAATTGGACGCCCTGATCGACACCAGCGTCGAATCGGTGATCACCCCGGGAAATGCCACCGACCTCGTGGCGTCGACGCGCACGCTCGACAACGCGCTGAAGGAGGTCGTGACGGCGGGGAAGCCGCTCGTGCTCGGGCCGACGACCCGCAGCCGGCGAGGGGCGAAGCGATTACTGCGGGTGCTGACCGTCAGCGGCCGATCCGCACACGGCCTGGCGCGAGCGGGTGTAATCGCCTCGCGCGCCGATCCCGCATCGATGCCCTCGCCCGAGACGGCCCAGGCTTTGCGTGAGGCCGCAACCCTGGTGCGTGACACCGCCCGGCAAGTGCAGGCGGCGATCGCGGGAAAGCGCGTCGATCAGCCCGAGAAGGTGACCGACACAACGGTATTGGATGTGTTGCTCACCAGCACCAACTCACCCGGACCGGTGCGGATCGCGGTGCGAGCGCTGAACATCATGAATCGGACGCTCGCGGACGTCCTGACCCGGGCTTGACCTTCACACGGTGACAAGGTCTTGGCTGACGGCCATGATCGACTCACTTCGGCACCAGAACTCTTCCGTGCGGCTTCGGGCTGCGCTCGACATCGGAATATCGAAGAACCCAGAACTCCTTGACGCGCTGCTCGAGCGTTGCGCCGTCGAACCGGATTTTCAGGTTCGAGAGATGTTGACGTGGGCATTGATTCGTCTCCCCGCTGCGTCGACGGTGCCCAGGCTGATGCATGAAGTGCGCACCGGCGGCGCACAGGCTCGCAGTCAGGCGTTGCACACGTTGTCGAAGGTCAAGGACCGGTCGGCCTGGCCGGTGATCACCGAGCCGCTCATCACCGACTCCGACGACGAGGTGGCCCGAAGCGCGTGGCGGGCGGCGGTCGTCCTGGTCCCCGACGGCAGCGAGCAGTGGTTGGCGACGACGCTGTCCACTCAGCTGGGGCGAGGCGGGCGGGAGTTGCAGCGCAGCCTCAGCCGCGCACTGGTGGTACTCGGGTCGGTGATCGAGCCGATGGTGCGCGAGGCCGCGTCGAGCAAGGATGTTGCTGTTCGCGCGCACGCGCTGGCGACGGAGTCGCTGCTGCGAGACCCCGACAGCGGATTTGCGTTGTTCGAGGCCCAGCGCGTCGATGCACTTGGCGCAGCCGACCCGACGGGGTGAGATAGGCAGATGTTGATCGGTGAGGTGGCGCGGCGGTCCGGGGTCAGCGCGCGCATGCTTCGGCACTACGACCGGCTCGGGCTCGTGCAGCCGACCTCGCGGACTGGCACCGGATACCGCGAATACTCTCCGGCCGACGTGCGTCGTCTGTTCCACGTCGAATCGCTCCGGTCGCTCGGGTTGTCCCTGCACGACGTCGGGCGTGCACTGGACGATCCGAGTTTCGCGGCGACGGGACTCGTCGACGAGCTGGCTACCCGAGCCGAAGAGCGCATCGCGCGAGATACCGAGCTGCTGACGCGGTTGCGCCGCATCGGGAGCGCCCGACCGGAGGATTGGGAGGACGTCCTCGGTGTCATCGGCATGCTCGGAGACCTGGACTCGGTGAGCGCGGGGAAGCGGCAGTCTGCGGCATTGTCCTCCGTCGGAGATCGCCCCATCCCGGCCGAGGCTCTGGCCGAGGCGGTGTTGCGCGAGCCCGCAACCAACGTCGCCGGCGCGCTGCGATGGGCACTCGCGCAGACCGGGAGCGACGCCGTCTCGGCGCTGCGGCAGGGCCTCGACTCACCGGATCCCGAGGTGCGTCGCCGCGCCGTCGATACCGTCGTCGAGATTCCGCATCCCGACGCCACCGAGGTGCTGCGGGAGGCGCTGGGCCACGAGGACGGGCAGGTACGACGACTCGCCGCGCTGGAACTGGGTGCCCGAGGGGTCGTCGACGCGATTGCGGTGCTGATCGACATGGTCCACGAGGGTACGAACGATGTGGACGCGGCTGACGTGCTCGGTGAGCTCGGCTACGAAGACTCGACAGTCGCGGCCCTCATGGACGGTCCGAGTGAGATTGCGGCGCGCCTACGGGTGACCCAGGCGCTGGCCAGCATTCCGGGTCCGGCGGCGGCGCAGGCTCTGCGCGAGCTGACTCAGGATGCGGACCGCTCGATCGCGCTGACGGCGACCTACCTGCTGGATCGGAGAGAACGAGCCGCTTCGGTACCGTCGACGTCATGAAGGCACTCGGATTGCTCGCGGCACTGTCGATCACATTGGCCGCGACTGCCTGCTCCACCTCGACCACCCCGGCCGCACCCGCCGAGCCCGCTGCCGAGAACCAGGTCACCGTCGCCGACCGGATGTTCACGCCGCAGTCTCTGACGATCACGGCGGGCGAGACCGTGACCTGGGTGTTCGCCGACCGCGCGATGGCACACAACGTCGTCGCCGACGACAAGTCGTTCCGCAGCGAACTGATGCAGTCGGGGCAGTTCACCCACACCTTCGACACCGCGGGCACCTACACCTACCACTGCACCCCGCACCCCGACATGACCGCGACGATCATCGTCGAACCGTGATGGACTGCTAGTCATGGCAACCCGGACGCGCTGCATCGCCGCTCCTCTCGGCGTCGGCCTGGCCGCAGTCGGCGGTGCTGTGCTGCTGCACATCCGCGATCCCCGAACCTCGACGTACCTGCCGTGCCCGTTCCACGCCCTGACCGGACTGTGGTGTCCGGGTTGCGGTGCGACCAGGGCTTTCGGCGACCTCACTCGCGGAGACATCGTGGCTGCCGCGTCGAGCAACGTCGTGGCGGTGGTGCTCGGTGTCGTCGCGATCGGTGTCTGGGCCGCGTGGCTGCGAGCACGATGGACGCAGACGCCACTGACGCTGCCTCGTCCCAATCGCCCGACCGTCGTCGTCGGGGTTGCCCTATTGGTCTTGTTCACCGTGGTGCGCAACACTGCGTGGGGCACCGCCCTCGCCCCGACCTGACATCCCTAGGAGGCTGCTGTGCTGCTGCAAATCTTCTCGATCATCGTGCTGCTGGGCGTGCTCATCGCGCTCATCCCCACGGCCCGACGCGTCTTCAAGAAGGGTGACGACGAATGAGCGACTCACTGCGAGATCGGGTGCGAGCGAAACTGCTCGCCCAGATCGCCGACGACGGAGGCACGGCAGCCGAGCAGGCAGAGGGCGACGACCCCCGCCTGAACGCACTGCGCGACGACCTCGAAGCACTGGACGCAGCCCCCGACGGAGACCCGGTGATCGACGACATCGCCGCCAGGCACTGGGTGCCCTGACCGCTGTCTCCCCCTCTGGACTCCCCTCGGGGAGTCAATGTGACATTTGGTGGCCTTTTCGGGGGTCAATGTCACGTTGAGTGGACCGTCGGGATAGGTCGAGTTGGGTGGACTGCTGAGGCGCATCTAGTATCTATGTTGTGTCCGAGACGAGATCCGCAGCCGATACGGCGTATCTGACTGTCAAGGAGCTCATCATTTCGGGGGAACTTCCCGGTGGTGAGCTCGTCAGTGAAGGGGAGATCGCGACGCGGCTCGACATCAGCCGCACACCGGTCCGCGAGGCATTCCTTCGCCTCCAGGTCGAGGGATGGATGCGCCTTTATCCCAAGCGCGGGGCGCTGGTCGTCCCCATCGCGGTGGGTGAGGCGGAGAGCGTCGTCGACGCGAGGCGATTGGTCGAGGCCGGCAGTGTTCGCGCCTTCGTCGGCGATGCGGATGCCCGCGCACGAGTGGTCGAGGCGCTACGCGACAACCTGCGAATCCAGGACAAGCTCGCAGCCGACGGCACCGCAGCGGAGTTCAGTGCCGCCGACGCAGATTTCCATCGGACCGTCGTTCGCGCCGGCAACAACCCGTTGCTCGACGCGTTCTACGACGGACTTCGCGAGCGACAGCGACGGATGACAGCGGCATCCCTGACCCGTGATCCGGGTCAGATCTCCCGCATCGTCGACGACCATCGCAGACTCGCCGACCTGATCGAAGCCGGGGACGCAGACGAATTCGAGCGAGCCGTCGAACAACACATGCTCAGGGTGCACGGCTTGCGCACAGACAGAGGGGGAACACGATGACCGAGGCCATGATCGACGACGACGTCCGACAGACGACGGCCAAACGCTGGCTGTTGGTTGCCGTCGGCATGTTCGCCGTCGCCTGGGGCGGCAACGAATTCACACCGCTTTTGGTGATGTATCGACTCGACCACGGCTTCTCTGCCGTGGTGGTCGATACGTTCCTGTTCGCGTACGTTCTGGGCATCATTCCGGCGATGCTGATCTGTGGTCCGTTGTCCGATCGGCTCGGCCGACGCCCGATCATGTTGCCCGCGCCCGCAATTGCCGCGGCCGGGTCCATTCTGATCGCCCTCGGACCCGACAACGCCTACTTGCTCTTCGGCGGACGAGTGCTCAGCGGCATCGCGCTCGGAATCGGTATGGCCGTCGGCGGCAGCTGGGTCAAGGAACTTTCCAGTCGCGACGCCACCGCCAAGCCCGGTGCCGGAGCGCGCCGCGCCGCGATGTCGTTGACGGCGGGATTTGCCCTGGGAGCCGGCGTCGCCGGTGTGCTGGCGCAGTGGGCACCCTGGCCGACGCACCTCGCGTACAGCGTGCACGTGCTGATCTGCATCGCCGCGTCCATCGGCATCCTGTCGGTCCCGGAGACACGCAGCGCCGCAGCATCTTCGGGGAGGAAGAGCCTCGTCGACGATCTCAAAATCCCGTCTGCGTCGCATCGACGCTTCCTGTTCGTCGTGTTGCCCTTGGCCCCCTGGGTTTTCGGTGCGGCCAGCGTCGCCTATGCCGTGCTGCCGTCGCTGATGGCCGACGCGTTGGCCGACGAGCCCGGTGGCGGTTACCCCGTCGCCCTGTCCGCGGCGATGGCGGTGATCGCCCTCGGTTCCGGATTCGCGATCCAGGCTGTCGGGCGTCGGATCGACACACCCGCCAATGCCCGCGGCGCTTTGGTTGCGCTGTCTCTGTTAGTGGTCGGTATGGCTGTCGCGGCGTGGGCGGCGTCGGTGCTCACCATCGCCGCGGCATTGATCGCGGCAGCGGTGCTCGGGTGCGGGTACGGCATGGCGCTGGTTTCGGGTCTGCAAGAGGTGCAACGCATTGCGGGCCCCGACGATCTCGCCGGCCTTACCGCTGTGTTCTATTCGCTGACGTATCTCGGCTTTGCGGTGCCCGCTGTGCTGTCGGCGCTGACCGAAACCTGGCCAGGGGTGGTCACGTATCCCATCATCTTCGGATTCGGCGCGGTGATGGCGGCACTGTGTGGCCTGGTGGTGCGATCGAAGACGTCCGCTCACCTGCCCTAGGGTCGTGCGCGTTGTGCGTACCTGGAGGGACGCACAACGCGCACGAGGGAGGGCAGGTGCTCATCCCGTTTGGTCCGACCCAGCTCGGGGTAGCCCTCAGCGCATGAATACGAACGGACGTGCTCCCGCCCGTCGGCGTCGTCGTGTCGGCTCCGATTCGATTATCGCTGCATGTGCGGCTCTTGCTACCGTCGGCGCTCTGGCCGGCTGCTCGAACGACCCGGTCATCGCGCAAGATACCGGCGCAGCAGAGGAGGCCGGCAGTATCGAGTTGCAAAGCGTCACCGTGCAAGCAGAGCTCACCGGTGCCACGCCCGACAGTTCCGCCTCGGCGTACGGAAACGCGAACCTGGAGTTCACAGCGGTGAACACTGCCGGGACAGGGACGGATCGCTTACTTGGAATAACTTCTTCCGCGGCGTCTGCGGTGACTATCGACGCCACCGCCGACCAACTCGTTATCGAACCCGCGACGTCTATCGCGGCCGGCCAACCGGTGGAAAACCTGGATGGTGGAGACGACGGAACCGACCAGCCGTTCACCGTGACTCTCGAGTTGACCGACGGAGAACTCGCGCCGGGAACTTCGATTCCTGTGACCTTCGAGTTCGAGCGCGCCGGTTCTCTATCTGTGGACGCCCCCTTCGATGTGTACGAGCCAGGAGAGCTGAGCGACACGGCACGGCCGCTACCTCCTGAGGTCACCCCCGCGCCGTGACGCACGCCGGTCGGAACCGAGCGGATCGCTGCGAGTCGGCCGGTTCGGCCCTAGGATCAGCGCCATCATGTTGCAGTCCTCGCGCACGGTCCCGCCGTATCGGGTGCCCCCGACAGCTTTGATCGTTGGTGTCACGGTTTGGAATCGACGCGAAGCGTACTGGTTTCTCGTCGCGGTGATCGTGCCTGCCGCATGCTGGTCGAGGTATCCCGCGCTGGTGCCGTACATGTTCGCGATCGTTCTGTTCGGGGCTCTGGTGTTTCGCTACCGACGGATCGCCTCGTGGGTGTCGATGCTGCGCTGGGGAGTGATCGCACACGTCGAGACCGTGGACACGGCACTACGCGGCGATCGCAACCTCCGACTCGCACACGCCACCGGGTGGAACGTCCAACGGCGTTGGTACACAGGACCGTTGACGGAATCCACGGTCCGCTATCGAGCGGGGGATGCGCGCGGGCACCTGTTCGTTCGGGGACTGCCGTTCACCACCGGTGTGGTGCTCGCGCACTCGAAACAACCGGCTTCAGCGATGGTCATCAGCGACTTCCCCTGCGATCTGAAACTGGACGGCAAGGGACGCTGGGCGGCGTCGTTCCCGACGGGCTTCTGGCGACAGGCGTCGGCGACGGTCGCGCTGTACGGCTACGCCGTGGCAGGCCTTGCGGTCTCGCTCGGGTATCGCTGACGACAATCGGCTCCCCAGACTCGGAAATATGCCTCTGATCGGAGGCACATTTCCGAAACCGGGGAGCCGATTGCCCGCTGGACCTACGGCAACGACGGCAATTGCGTGTCCACAAGCCATGCGTCCCACAGGGTTCGGGGGCAACCGAAGCGAGAGGCGAGGTCGGTGAAGTCGGCGGTCGCCACGGTCGAGTAGCGGTATTTGGAGGTCCATTCCTGGATCAGGCCGAAGAATCGTTCGTCGCCGATGGTGCGTCGCAGTGCGTGCAGGGCCAGAGCGCCCCGCTTGTAGACGCGGTCGTCGAAGATGCGGGCGGGCCCGGGATCGGTGAGCTGCAGATCCATCGCGAGCCCTCGCTGAATGGTGTGAGCTCGCTTGGCCTTGTCGTGAGCCGTTGCGCCGCCGGAGTTCTCGGCCCAGATCCATTCCGAGTAGCAAGCGAATCCTTCGTGCAGCCAGATATCTGCCCACTTGCCGAGGGTCAGGGAATTGCCGAACCACTGGTGCGCCAATTCGTGTGCAACCAGACGCTCGTAGTACCGGGAACCCGAACAGTGGTTCGCACCGAAGATGGACAGGCCCTGCGCCTCGACCGGGATTTCGAGATCGTCGTCGGTCACCACCACGGTGTACGCCGCGAAAGGGTAAGGGCCGTAGAGCCGTACGAAGGTATCCATCATCTGCGGTTGACGGCCGAAGTCGTGATCGAACTGCGCTCGTAGCCGCGGGGGCGTGATCGCGTTCATCGGCACCGGTCCCGGGCTGACGACGCGATGCTCGTACGGCCCGATCTGAATGGTCGCGAGATAACTCGCCATCGGCTCGGGCTGCTCGTACACCCACGTGGTCCGGCTGGCCCGAGTCTGCTTGCGTACCAACGTGCCGTTGGCCACCGCGTAGTACGGCGAATCGGTGGTGATGGTGATGCCGTAGCTGGCCTTGGACACCGGGTGGTCGTCACACGGAAACCACGACGCGGCACCGTTCGGCTGACTCGCGACGATCGATCCCTCGGTGAGCTCCTCCCAGCCGACCTCACCCCAGAAACCGTTGATGGGCTTGGGTGTTCCGCCGTACGCCACCGTGACCACCAGTGCCGCTCCGGACGCGATGGGCTTGGCGGGAGTGATCTTCAGCTTGCCCCGCTGGTGGCTGAATTTCACCGAACGTGACCCGTTGACCGACACCTTCGACACGTTCATCGCCGGGCCGAGATCCAACGCGAATTTCGAGACCGTCGCCGTGGTGACCGCGGTGATCTTCGCTTTGCCCGTCAATCGGTTGCTCTCGACCTTGTACTCGAGGTCGAGTTCGTAGCGCGAGACGCGATAGCCGCGATTGCCGTTCTGCGGAAGATACGTATCGATCGGATTGTCACTGGAGTCGACGTCGAACACCGGTGCCACGAGCCTGTCCGGCATTGAAGATCACCCCTCGTTTCGGTCGTCGCGAATCCGCGGAAAGGGATCACCCTTGGCCCACGGCGCGATCGGATTGCCCTGCCAACGAGTATGCGCGGGAACCGTATCGCCGCGCATCACCAGAGAGGCAGGCCCCACCGTCGCACCATCACCTATACCCGATGCAGGCAAAGCGACACAGTGCGGTCCCAGGGTTGCGCCTCTGCCGAGATCGACGGTGTCCATGGACATGATCCGATCATGGAACAGGTGCGTCTGCACAACGCACCCTCGGTTCACCGTCGCACCGTCGGCCAACGTCACGAGGTCTGCCTCGGGGAGCCAGTACGTCTCGCACCACACACCTCGACCGATGTCCGCCCCGAGCCACCGCAGCCACATGTTGAGCACCGCGGTGCCCTCGGCAGCGCGCGCGAACCACGGTGCGGCGACGGTCTCGACGAACGTGTCGGCCACCTCGTTGCGCCAGACGAACGAACTCCACAGCGGATGATCGGTCTTGCCGATCCGGCCGACCCACAGCCACTTCGCGGCCGCCGACACAGCTGCAGCCACGAAGCCGGCGACGAGCAACACGACACCGCTGAGCGCGGCAGCGAGCCAGTAGCCGATCGAGTCGGCAATCGCGGTCAGTCCGAACAACACGCCGAGCCCGATACCGAACGTCACGACGACGGGAATCAGCCGGCACGTCTCTACGAGTGAACGGGCGATCTTCAACTTCCGAGGCGGGTCGAACGTGCGCGATGAGTCGGCACTGCCTGCCGCGCGGCGCAACCGGACCGGCGGACTACCGAGCCACGACGAGCCCGACTTCGCCTTGTCCGGAGTTGCCGACAGCACCGCAACGAGACCGTTCTTCGGGACGGTCCGCCCCGGTCCCGTCATGCCGGAGTTTCCGAGGAACGCCCGCTTGCCCACCTTGGCGTCGCCCAGGTGCATCCAGCCGCCGCCGAGTTCGTAGCTCGCGACCATGGTGTCGTCGGCGAGGAACGCGCCGTCGGCGACCGTGGTGAACTTGGGAATCATCAGCACGGTCGACGCCTCGACGTCCTTGCCGATCTTCGCGCCCAGCAACCGGAGCCAATGCGGTGTCAGCAGCGACGCGTAGAGCGGGAACAGGAAGGTGCGCGCCGAATCCATCAGGCGTTCGGTGGCCCACACCTGCCAGCCGATGCGGCTGCGCACGGGGTGGTAGCCGCCGACGAGCCCGATGCCGAGCAACCGGACCGCGACGACGGTGATCAGCGCGAACACCGCCAACGACACCAGAGTGGCGACGGGCAGCATCACCAAGCCGCGCTCGAAGGCCCCCAGCACGGAGTCCGCGGTGTGAATCCACCAGCCCATCAGCACCAGGCTGACGCCGATGGAGAACAGGGCCATGCCGGAGAGGAACAGCGACGCGACGCCGTAGGCGAACACCCACTTGGTGGCGCGCGGCGGGGTCTCCGCCGGCCACGGATGATCGGCCTTGCCCACTTTCTGCGCGGGCGAGCCGGACCACATCTGGCCGGCCTTGACTCGTCCGACGACGGCGGAGCCGGCCGTCACGACCGCGTTCTTGCCGACCTTGGTGCCGGGCAGCAGCGTGGAGCGTGCGCCGACAGTGGCACCCGCTCCGATCTCGATGCCGCCGATGTAGACGAGGTCGCCGTCGATCCAATGACCGGACAGGTCGACCTCGGGTTCGATGGAGCAGCCGTCGCCGAGTTCGAGCATGCCGGTCACGGGCGGCAGGGTGTGCAGGTCGACGCCCTTACCGATCTTCGAGCCGAGAGCGCGCGCGTAATAGACCATCCACGGTGCGCCCGACAGGTTGGACGCGCCACTGGCATCGGTCAATCTCGTTGCCGCCCATAGTCTTATGTGCATGCTGCCGCCGCGTCGATATGCGCCGGGTTTCAACCCCGCCAGCAGTATCCGCGAGCCGATCACCGAGATGGCCATGCGCCCGACCGGGGTGATGAACAGGACGAACGCGAGAAGAATCCACCACCACGACAGCGTCGGAGCCCACGGCACGTCGTCGAACCAGGCCATGACGTTGAACAGCAGGCCGAGCCAGGTGACCCACTGCAACCCGGTCAGGGTCGTCAACGGCACGGTCGCCAGAATCTGTGCCCACTGCGCGGTGCGGGACGTCGGTGCCACATCGCGGGGGATTGCCTCCACGACAGGCTTCAGGTCGTCCAGATACTGTGCCAGAGAACCCAACCGCGGGTGGTCGTAGAGCTGCGCGACGGTGATCTCGGGGAACCGCTCGCGCAGTGCCGTCACCAGCTGAGCGGCCGACAGTGAACCGCCGCCGTTGGCGAAGAAGTCGGCGTTCTCGTCGTTGACCTGAGCGCCGAGGATGTTGGTCCACAACTCGGCCACCCACCCCGCGGTACCTCCGAGCGCCGACGCGCCCGCCATGCCGGGCAGCGGCCACGGGAGCGCATTGCGGTCGACCTTGCCCGAGGTACGTGTGGGCATCTCGTCGACCAGCGCGAGCCGCGGTACGAGCGCCGACGGCAACTGCTCGGCCAACAAGGCGCGCGCGGCCTCCAGGTCGAAGTCGGGATTGGTACTGGCGAGATATCCCACCAGAACCGAGTTGCCCGCAGCGGTCTTGCGGACTGCCGCGGCCGCACCGCCGACGCCCGGAAGTGCTTGCAGCGCATTGTCTATCTCGCCCAGCTCGATGCGTCGGCCGCCGAGCTTGACCTGGTCGTCGGCGCGGCCCTGGAACAGCAGTCCTTCGAGCTCGAGCTTCACCAGATCGCCGCTGCGATACGCCCGGTCCCACCCGAGAGAGGGCATGGGTGCGTACTTCTCGGCGTCCTTGGCCGGATCGAGATACCGGGCGAGGCCGACGCCGCCGATGACGAGCTCGCCCACTTCGCCGACCGCCACCGGAGTGCCCGAGGCGTCGACGACCGCCAGATCCCAACCGTCCAGCGGTAATCCGATGCGGACCGGACCTTTACCGTCCATGATGGACGCGCACGCGACAACCGTCGCCTCGGTGGGGCCGTAGGTGTTCCAGACTTCCCTGCCTTCGACGGCCAGCCGCTCGGCCAGCTCGGGTGGGCATGCTTCGCCGCCGAAGATCAACAGCCGCACCGCTTCCAGTGCCACGGCGGGCCACAGTGACGCCAGCGTAGGCACCGTCGAGACGACGCTGATGTCTCGGGAGACGAGCCACGGACCGAGGTCGAAGCCGGACCGCACCAGAGAGCGCGGGGCGGGTACGAGGCAGGCACCGTGCCGCCACGCCAGCCACATCTCCTCGCAGGATGCGTCGAACGCGACCGACAGGCCGGCGAGCACTCGGTCTCCCGGCCCCAGCGGATCCTTCTGCAGGAACATCCGGGCCTCGGCGTCGACGAATGCCGCGGCGTTACGGTGGCTGACTGCAACACCTTTGGGGGTTCCGGTCGAACCCGAGGTGAAGATCACCCACGCGTCGTCCTCGGGTGTGGGCAGCTCGGGCACCGGAGTACCGGCACCCAGTTCGGGCGCATTCTGTTTCGGCGCGGTGCCGGCAGCGATTCCGCCCGCAGTGACGATGGCCGTCACCTGCGCCTCACCGAAGACCAATTCGGCGCGCTCTTCCGGATCGTCGGCGTCGACGGGTACGTACGCAGCCCCGACATCGAGGATCGACAGAATCGCGACATAGAGCGAGAAGGACCCCGACGGCATCCTGATGCCGACGCGGTCGCCGCGCCGGACACCGGCGTCGGCGAGCCACTGGGCACCCTCGGCGATGTCGTCCAGCAGTTCGGCGTAGCTGACCGACACCGTCCCGTCGTCGATCGCGGGTGCATCCGGGAAGCGATCGGCGGTCTCCTGCAGTACGTCGATCAGTGTGCGGGCCGGCGGGGCAAGGGGCGAGCGGAGAAACGCGGCCGGAGCAGGTGCGATATCCGTGCTCGAACCCGGCAGATCGTTCTCTTGGTGCACAGGCAACCGGGTGTCCTTCTCGTTCGTTGGCAGATGACTCTTGTGGTGCTGGGGAAAGCAGCGCCGTTGGTTATCTCACGTTCTGTTTGCCAGCAGGTGAACGAGCGCGCCTTCCCACCGCGGAAATCCTACTGCTGTGTCGGAGCGATCCCCGGCTTGACAAAACCGTGGCGGGTTTGCCAGTGTCTTGACCACGGTCACGAGTACCAGCATCGAGCCCCGGCTTGCTGGTCGGCAACCCTCCTTCGCGGTGGGGTGCTCCGGGTGACGACCAGGCTGACACCGAAAAATCGGTGCGGCAAGCGCGGACTCGTTCACGAATATCTTCCGTTGCGGGTCCCTCGAACGTGAGGGCTTGATCTGTCATGACGTCTGTACTTTCCCGTCCCTGCACTCCTTTTGCCCCTGTTTCCGGCACGGAGTTGCAGGTTCCGTTGGTTCACGGCGGCACGTGCACCTACGCCAATTTCGATTACGCGGCCAGCGCGCCTGCGCTGTCCGCAGTGACCGATCGGATCGCGGAGTTGCTGCCGTTCTATTCGAGCGTGCACCGCGGGGCCGGCTACGCGTCTCGGGTGTGCACCGCGGCGTACGAGAAGGCGCGTGAGACCGTGGCTGGATTCGTTGGTGCACAGCCGAATTCAGTGGTCGTGTTCACGCGCAACACCACCGATTCGCTCAATCTGTTGGCCGCGTGCGTGCCGGGGGACACTGTGGTGCTCGATATCGAACACCACGCCAACCTCCTGCCGTGGCGCAATCGCCGAGTGGTGGTCGCAGCATCGACGCTGGCCGAAACGCTCGCCCGGCTCGACGCCGAACTGGCTGCGAAACCTGCTGCGCTACTGGCCATCACGGGTGCATCGAACGTCACCGGCGAAGTGCTCCCCATCGAGCAATTGGCCGATCTCGCGCATCGACACGGTGCCCGGATCGTCGTCGACGGCGCACAGCTCGTTCCGCACCGTCGAGTGGACATCGCCGCACTCGGTGTGGACTATCTGGCGTTCTCCGGTCACAAGCTCTACGCCCCGTTCGGCGCGGGTGTGCTTGTGGGAAGCCGTGATTGGCTCGACGCGGGCGAGCCCCACCTGGCCGGCGGCGGTGCCGTGCGCAGTGTGACGATCGAGCACACCGACTGGGCTCCCGCACCGCAGCGTCACGAGGCGGGAACGCCCAACGTGCTCGGTGTCGTCGCGCTGGCGGCGGCGTGCGAGGCCATCGCGTCGTTCGACGAGGACGCCGCGACGACGCACGAGCGGGAATTGTCCACCCGATTGCGGGACGGGTTGGCCGCGCTGAAGGGTGTCGAACTGCTGCAGGTGTGGGCCGACGCGCCCGACGTCGTCGGCATCGTCACCTTCACCGTCGCCGGCCACGACCCCGGTGAAGTGGCGGCGTACCTGTCGGCCGAACACGGCATCGGAGTGCGCGACGGAAAGTTCTGCGCCCACCCGCTGCTGCGCCGGCTCGGTCATGCCGACGGTGCCGTGCGGGCCAGTATCGGTCTCGGCAGTTCCTCGGCCGACGTGGACCGACTCGTCGACGCGTTGGCAGCGTTCGTCGAGTCCGGGCCGACATGGGCTTACGCCGAAGAAGCCGGGTGGTGGAACCCCGTACCGGACCCTCGGCCGTTCCCCGCCCTGGCCGATGGGGCCGCCGGGGTTGGATCCCCGTGCAGCCCCGCAGGCAGTTAGCATGGCGTCATGACCGTGAGTGTCGTGTCGCGTGGCAATCGCCACTGGTGCAACAGGTATGTCGATCTGTGCCGCACTGCGTCCGGGTCGTGTTCGAGTTCGGCTCCGCTCCGACCGCATGCGCATCCCGACCGACGAATCAGGACCACCACTCATGTCGCACAATCACACCCGCATAGCCATCGAATCCGCTGACGTCTGGACCGAGCTGACCGCCGGGCCCGAGGTGAACACCGTCAGAATCGTTGCATCGGACCTGCGGGAAGCTCAGCAGCAACGCGCCCGGTTGCACGCAGAAGCCGTCGACCGCGGTGAATCGGCCGACAATCTCGCGGTCTTCCTCGATCTCGAGATCTACATCGCTGCCGACGCCAGGACGGCCCGTCGGGAATTCGCCGCACTCGACGCGCCGGCAACCCCGTCGTCCATCCGGTACGTCGGTACCCCGTCGGGACTGGCAAGTTTGATCTCCGACGTGACCGCGGCCGACGTCGCCGACGGCGTGACGCTGCAGGTGCACGGCGAGATCGAGCGGCAGTCGACGTTCCTGGCCGCGGGAGTGTTGCCGCTCCTCGAATCGCGCGGCACCCGCCTCGACACCGACGTCGTCGACGCGATCCTCGGCGCACCCCGAATTGCCCCGACCCTTGCTTCCTAGGTCGATCGAGCTCAGGTGACGTCGATCGCCAGACCTGCGGTGATGCGCAGCAACTCGGAGTACGACGAGCGGAAGATCGTGTCGATGTGCCCGGCCGCGGCCCACAGTTCCGGGTGGGCCGCCAGGTCCTGATCGACGAACGTATCCAAATTCGTCGGATGGCCCACCGGAGCGATTCCCCCGATCGGCTGGCCGGTGGCGTGCTTGGCGGTACGCAGATCGGCCCGGGCGAGCGTGCCGCCGAGACGCTCACCGGTGTGTTCGAGATGAACATTGTGAGCCCCGGACACCAGGAGCAACACCGGCTCGTCGTCGAGCAGAAACACCATCGACTTCACGATCGCACCCACATCGACGCCCAACGCAGCTGCGGCGTCGGCGGCGGTGTGGGTGCCCTCGGGACTGTTCACCACCACCCCGTGATGACCACGAGAAATCAGGGTGTCGGCAACGTGGGCTGCATTCGGATGAAGTAGCCGGGACATGCCCCAACCCTATTGCCACACGACCGTTTACGCAGACAGGTCGAGATCACCGAACAGTCTCAATCGCGCCATTCCCCCGTCGGGGAAGATGTCCATTCGCACCTCCGACACCGGGGCGTCGTGGTCGAGGACGAAGCGATGCCGAGTGTCGGGCTGCAGTGTCGTTCGCGGCAGCAGTTCGATCCAGTCGCCGTCGCCCAGTCGCCCTTGCAGGGATGCCGCGCCGGGGGCGTTGCCCAGGAAGCAACTGGTGTCCAGCTCGGCCAGCCGGATTCGGCCCGTGCCGGCGAGCTGCACCTGCACCCAGTCGTTGGCGTCGTTGCGTCGACGCGAGGTCTCCCAGCCTTCGCCCATCGAGCGCGGCGGGCCGGGGAACAGCAGATTGTTGGGGGAGCTGTAGAACATGTTGGAGCAGGCCGAGACGTATGCGCCGTTCTCGAGCGCGGCCAGGTCGACGGGCCCGACGGCGAGGAACTTCGGGTCCGGGACGCCGCGGCCCAGTACTCGCAGCCGAGCGACGCCGCCGTCCGGGTAGATGGACAGCTTGACGTGCGTCCACCGGGCGTCGGACGCGACCTCGAATCGGTTCTCGCTGTCGCCATCGACGGAACTACGGGCGACGATGGTCGTCCATTCCGTCTCGTACAGCTCGGTCGGTGACGGGAATCCGGTCACCTCGGCGGCCTCGATCGAAACTTCCGGCGGATAGTTGCCGGTGAACCAGGACGTATCGACGATGACGGCCGACACGATGCCGGCAGCTCCGAGTCGCACGATCGCCTCGTCGTATCCGGCCTCGCGTCGGCGCCGCGTCTCCCACCCGTCGTAGATCTGCCCCTTGTGCCCGAACGTCGCGGTCGAGTAGTCGGCTTTGCCCGGTGTGATCAGATTTTCCTTCTCGGCGAACGTCTCGTCGTTCGCCCACACCACTGCGCCACCGAGTGTGCGGACAGCGAGATCGGGCATCGGCAGAGGGAAGGTGGCAGTCATGGGATGCCACTTTACTGGCTCGGCATCGATTCACCGGCGCTGCGACGACGGCGCAGAACCGCTGCCGCAGCCATCAGCAGCACGCCGATCAGGATGTAGAGACCCAGTCCGAGTGCCGGCTGCCCGACCCCCGCACCCGCGAAGTACACGATGCTGCGTACTCCTTCGGTGCCGATGCCCGGGGTGATCCACCGGCCGATCGACGCGTACACATGCGGCAGTACGTTGGCTCCGAAAGCGCCTCCAGCGCTGGGATTTCCGAGGATGACGAACAGCACGATCGCCGCCGGTACCGCGGCCACTCCGATCAGGGCTCGCAGGCCCATCGTGAACAGCCCGGTGGCGAAGACGACCCCGGTGCCCAGCAGGGTGAGCGGAAACCAGTGTCCGGCAAAGGTTCCGAGTACATGGGTGGTCAGCAGTGCTCCCAGTGCGCCCGAGGCAATCGAGTACGCGGCGAGAATGCCGACGTGGACACAGGTTTCGCGTCGGGTCGTCGGTGCCCCGATGAGCAGACCGAAGGCGGCCGCGAGGAGGTAGCCGCCGACGACCCAGCCCACCGACAGGTAGAAGCCGGACAATCCACGGTTGTCATGCACGCCGACCGGGATTTCGTCACGCACCACGAATTGGCGTCCCTGAGCGGCATCGACCTCGGTGAAGATCGATTCGAGGGCGGTCGCCACCGAGCTGCCGGCAGCGCTCGCGGTGATCAGTGTGTCGGTGCCGCTCGAGCCGACGACGTAGGCGCCGAGGATGTCCCGATCGCGGAGCAGGGTGCGAACCTCGGCGGTATCCGCTGCCGTACGCGCGTCGAGCGGTGCCCCGTCGACGGCGTCGAGGCGGTCGGCGGTCTGCTGGTCCAGGCCGGCGGGAAGCCCGGCCTCGGTCACCACGGCGATCGGAATCGCGTGGGGAGTCGGCTGATGGAACGCCGACACGTAGCTGATGATGAAGCCGAGTTGCAGCACCAGCACTGCGGCGGCGAGTAGTGACATCTTGCGCATGAAAAGTGCTCCTGAACATGTCGAGACTCGAAGACCTTGTCGATACCCGAGGTATTCAATACTCTAGGTATCGTGAATGCCGAGCAGCAAGAAGAGTGGCGATCGACACAGCCACAGCGCAGGCCGCAGCGCACCGATGTGCGAGAACGACTGCTCGCCGCAGCGGCCGACGAGTTCACCGAGCGCGGATACGCGGCGGCCAAGCTCACCGACATTGCCGATCGTGCCGGCTTCACGAAGGGGGCCGTGTACTCCAACTTCGATTCCAAGCAAGGGCTGTTCGCCGAACTGCTGGCACAGCGCTCACTCGACCTCGCCGCCCGAGTACTCGCTCACGTGTCCGACCTGGACCCACAGGCGGCTGCGGGAGCCGGCGGCGGCGAAATCGCGTCCTGGGTGGTCGCCGAGCCGCGGTGGCCACTACTGACCGTCGAATTCGGGATTCTCGCGGGCCGTGACCCGGTGATTGCCGAGCGCTACCGCACCGACCGTCGTGCCCTCCGCTCCGAGCTCGAACGACTCATCGCCGATCGAGCGGTGCAGTGGGGTGTGGGGGAGGCGTTCGATGCTCGACGCCTCGCGATGTCCTTGGCTGCGTTGATCTCCGGATTGGCCGTGGAACATTCGGTGGATCCGGAGGAGATCGACCGGTCCGTCATTGCCGATGCCGTGTCGGAACTGTTCGCCGGAGCGATAGCCAGAGCACAGCTCGATTGAGGGCTGCGCTACCGGGTACTCCGGGTTCATGACTGCTCAGAATCCAGAACCCGATGAGACTGCCGGCCTCGAAGCGGGCGGTAGCGTGACGCCGGGCGATACTCCTCCAGCCGAGACAGCAGTCGGTGGGCCCAACCACGAACCGCCGCAGCGCAGCCGAGTGATGCCGATCGTCGTCATCGTTCTGGTGGCATTGTTGGCGATCGTGATCGCCGGTGGCTTGATCGGCCGAGTCGTCGGCCTCTTCGGCTGACCTCGCAATATCAGTACGGCGGCCAGCCGCCTTCGGGACCCAACAGTCGGCCGAGGCGGCGGTGATCGATCGCGATCAACTCTCTGCGCATGACCAGCCGTTCGGTCGGTTCGTCGTTGTCGAGTCGGTGGCCGAGCTCCATCAGCACGTCCCTGGGTTCGAAACCGTCGGGAGTCATCATCAGGTTCGAGACGTACCGCCAGCCGAATTTCGATTCGTACGCGCGCGCTGCGGTGCCCAGGGCGCTACGTGATTCTGCGTCCATGGCCGTGCACATCTTGTTCGGCTCGGGCAGCGTCGCGGCCAAGGCGTCGATGACGTTGTCGGACAACTCGTTCAGCTCGGCGGCCGCCGCAGTGAACAACTCGTCCCGCGACCGGTACGGGCGGCCGTCCGCGAGACGTGAGGCCCAGGCAACCGAGCAACAGCACTCGTAGAGCGCATGTACCGCCTTGCGACGCGGCAGATCGTTGAATGTCTCGAGACCCAACCCCTGATGCATCAACATGCATGAATGATGAGGGACCGGAGTCGGCCATTGCCATATCTGAGCAGGCTCTTAGCGCAGACGTTACTCGGCGTAACACGCCCTGTGGGTACTGCTGCGTCTGCCGCTAGGCTCGCAGGCATGACCGAACGGAACTGGACCGCATTCTCTGTGGAGATCGCAGACCACATCGCGCACGTGACACTTCTCGGGCCGAACAAGGGCAACGCCATGGGCCCTGATTTCTGGAGCGAATGCCCAGAACTGTTCGACCGACTCGATGCCGATCCAGAGGTACGGGCCGTGGTTCTCGCGGGCTCCGGAAGGAACTTCACCTACGGTCTCGACCTGCCGGCCATGGCAGGAACGTTCGGGCCGCTGATGGCCGACCAAGCACTCGCCGGACCCAGGACCACGTTCCACGACACCATCAAGACGATGCAGAAGGCCGTCAACGCCGTGGCGGACTGCCGCAAGCCCGTCGTCGCCGCAGTGCAGGGTTGGTGCATCGGTGGCGGCGTCGACCTCATCACCGCCGCCGACGTGCGATACGCCAGCGCCGACGCGAAGTTCAGCGTCCGCGAGGTGCGTGTCGCGATCGTCGCCGACATGGGATCTCTCGCTCGACTCCCCGCGATCATCGGCGACGGCCACCTGCGTGAGCTCGCGTTGACCGGCAAGGACATCGACGCGGCGCGCGCCGAGAAGATCGGCCTGGTCAACGACGTGTTCGAAGACCACGATGCCGTCCTCGCGGCCGCCCGCGAGTGCGCCGCGGCCATTGCTGCGAACCCGCCCCTGGTGGTGCAGGGCATCAAGACCGTCCTCGACCATTCCCGGTCGGCGAGCGTCGACGACTCGCTGAGATTCGTTGCGGCCTGGAATGCGGCTTTCCTCGCCTCACACGATCTCACCGAGGCCATCACCTCGGTGTTCGAGAAGCGTCCGGCCCAATTCACCGGTAGCTGACGTGGTCGAATACGCCGAAGAGCTGGGTACACAGCTGGTTCGGCTGCAGCGGATTCGGGAGCGCAACATCGCGCAGATCTCGTCCTCGGGCGGCGTCGACGGTGCCGCCTACGTATGCCTGTTCCGCCTGCTGCGCGACGGACCGATGCGGTCCAGCGAGCTCGCCGCGATGGTCAACTCGGACCCGTCCACGGTCAGCAGGCAGGTAGGCCAGCTGGTCGAGCGAGGACATGTCGCTCGGGTACCCGACGAACGTGACGGGCGGGCATTCGTTCTGGCCGTCACCCCGTCCGGCGAGGAAGCTGCAGCCGCCATCCAGCAACGCCGTACCGAGAACCTCGGACGAGTCATCGAAGGATGGGCCGAGGAGGATCGGGCGAAGCTGGTCGGTCTGCTGGACCGATTCTTGACCGATTACGAGACCATCAGACCGGACCTGCCCACTCAACGCCCGGGTAACGTCTGAGCCTCGGACTCCGAGAACTCGGTGCCGACGGTCGAGTCGTTTCGTACGCTCGAGCCCTGCCTCGACGGCCGGGGCGCGACGCCGTCGTACCCGGATGCTCGGACTGCTCGGAACGGACGGAGGGGACGCGATGCCAACCGATCACGACGTACCCTCCCCGTCGTCCGAGATCGGACCCCGATCGGGCTCGATCCGGCTCGAGCGTCGCGTGGCCAGGGGTATCGCAGTGCTCGTCCCGTCGTTCGGCGTGATCGGCGCGATCATCATGCTGTCGGACGACGGTCCGGTGGGTACGACGGCCGTGCTGATCTGCACGATCGTGCTGCTCTCCACCCTGCCGGTGGGAGCGTGGTGGTGGTTACGGTCGGTGGACGCCTCGCACATGCCCGGATGGTTCGTGATCTATGCGGACGTGGGGGTGTCGGGGCTACTGCTGACCTTTGCGGACCGGGACCTGGCTCTGTACGGGGCTGCCCTGTTCTCGGTGATCGGCACCTACATCGCGTACTTCTCCCGCCGCAACGTACTGAAATTTCACACGGCGTTCGTCAACGCCGTCATTCTGCTGCTCGCGGTACTGGCCGTCCTCGAACGCCCGGACGACCCGGCCTCGATCGTCGCGCGCGCTCTCGTCACGGTGCTCGTGGTCAACTCGGTGCTCGCCTTTCGCGCAGTCATCCAACGCCAGCTCGACCTCGCCAACACCGACTCCTTGACGGGCCTGCTCAATCGGCGCGGTCTGGAACTGCGGCTCGAGCGGATGCTGGGCAGATTGGCCGACACCGAATCCGTGGCGTTGATGGTGGTCGATCTGGACCAGTTCAAGCGGGTCAACGACACCTTCGGCCACGCGATGGGTGACCGGGTTCTTCGCCGGACAGCGCGGCGGCTGAGCGCTGTCACCGGTAGACGTCCGTGCGTGGCGCGGACCGGAGGTGAAGAGTTCACGATTGCCGTTCCGGTCGACGCCGACTCCGCGAAACACCTGGCCGACGACATTCGCGAGGCGGTGCACGATCCAGGCGACGACGTGCCGGTGACGGTCAGCATCGGGGTCGCGATACTCGATGCCGGCCGGTGGCGGTCGGCCGATTCGACCTACGAGTCGGCCGAGTTGATGCACAACGGACTGCTCGACGCCGACGCAGCGATGTACGAGTCGAAACACGCGGGTGGAAACAAAGCAACGGTGTACACCGGCACCTGACATGCCGATGTACACCGTTGGTCGTTCCCGGGAAACGTTCTGGGGAGAACGATTCGAGCCTTCAGCGCAGAGCGCTCTTCGGGTCGTTCCACAGCTGGTCGGTGAAATCCTCCAACGCGACGAGCACGATGGTGTCCTCGGTGCGCCGAAGAATCGACTTGCTGGCCCGCACCTGAACGATGTCGCCGGTCTTGTCGGTCATCCGCCACAGGGAGTCCGCACGGGTGGCGACGGTGGTCAGGAACATCTCCGCGACGTTCACGCCCTCCGGAGCTCGATCCGGGAAGATGTCGTGCAGGTGGAAGTCCTCTCGTTCTGTCCGGTCGAGTCCGAACAGATCGTCGAAGGCCTCGTTCGCGAACACGATGGCACCGGTGGGATCGACAGCCAGAATCGGTACCGGGATCCGGTCGAGAACGACGGTCACCGGCAGATCGGGGAACTGGGTCGGGTCCGATATCGGCCGCGACTCCAGATTGCGCCGATCACCGGCGGTGCCGTTGGAAGTGCTGTCGGTCATACGTCTCCCCAAACTGTGGTTCGTCGGCACACGGCCGAAACGAGGTGTTGTGATGCCGAAAGGATCAGTGACCCGGATTGTCCGTCAAACGCTTGAAGGACGCAGCGATTTCGGCCTCGGCTTCTGCGCGACCCACCCAGTCTGCACCGGTGACGTGCTTGTTGGGTTCGAGATCCTTGTAATGGACGAAGAAATGCTTGATCGCGTCGAGCTCGAAGGTCGAGACGTCGCTCAGATCCTGGATGTGATCCCAGCGGGTGTCGCCGGCCGGCACACACAGCACCTTGTCGTCGCCGCCTGCTTCGTCGACCATCTTGAACATGGCCACCGGGCGGGCCTCGACGATGACACCGGGGTACACCGACTCGGGCAGCAGCACCAGCGCGTCGAGAGGATCGCCGTCCTCGCCCAGGGTGTTCTCGATGAAGCCGTAGTCGGCCGGATACGCCATCGCGGTGTAGAGGTAGCGGTCGAGGCGAACACGTCCGGTGACGTGGTCGACCTCGTACTTGTTGCGCTGCCCCTTGGGGATCTCGATGGTGACGTCGAACGACACGTGCAGTCCTCACTGTCTTGGTTCGAGCCCGAGCGGGCTCGAGTGGTTTGCGAATGTCTCTATGGTGGCGGCGCAAGGCTACCGGACCCGAGGATACTGTTGACTCGATGATCATGGGTACGACCACGGCAATGACGGAGGAACGGTGGCGGGGCTGACACGGCGATTCCTCGGTCCCATGGCGGGGCGCAGACGCAGGAAGAAGCGGTTGATCCTCACGCTGTGCGCGGTGTTCGTCGTGGTCCTTGCCGTCACGACCGCCGCTCTGGTGCTGCCCAGGGTCTCCGAGAGTGCCGACGCCGCGATCGCACCCCCACCCGAGACGGTGCTGCCGAACCCGTCGATCACCGCGTTCCCCGACTCCGCCCCGGTGCCGAGCGCAGCCGGTCTCGCGGGCGCGCTCGCACCCGTGGTGGACGACGCCGCGCTCGGCACCTTCACCGGAACCGTGGCCGACGCGCAGACCGGCCAGATCCTGTGGTCGCAGAATCCCGACACGCCCATGACTCCCGCATCGACGACCAAGGTGCTCACGGCAGCGGCCGCGATGGTCGCGCTTCCGTCCGACCACCGCGTCGCGACCCGGGTGGTCCAGGGCAGCGGTGAGGGCAACATCGTGCTGATCGCCGGCGGTGACCCCACGCTCACCGCCCTGCCGGTGGGTACGACCGGGTTCTATCCGGGAGCGGCACGCATCGACGACCTGGTGGAGCAGATCCGTCGCAGCGGAACCGCAGTACGCAGCATCAGCGTCGACACGTCCATCTACTCCGGCGACACGATGGCCCAGGGCTGGTTCCCGGCCGACATCGCCGCCGGATCGATCACCCCGATCGAACCGATCATGCTCGACGGCGGCCGCTCGAACCCCCTCGTCGACGAATCGCCGCGCAGCACCACGCCTGCCCTCGATGCCGGCCGCGCCCTCGCCGCGGGACTCGGCGTCGACCCCGCTGCGGTGACGACGGGCAAGGCGGCGGAGGGTGCCGATCAGATCGCATCGGTGCAGTCGGCCCCGTTGCGAGATCGGCTGCAGCAGATGATCTATCGGTCCGACAACGTGCTCGCCGAAGCGGTGGGCCGAGAACTCTCGCTCGAGATGAACACGGCGGCAAGCTTTTCCGGGGCGGTGGCGTCCATCGGCCAGACCCTGTTCTCGGTCGGCTTCGACATGGCCGGTCTGGCGTTGCAGGACGCGAGCGGACTGTCGGTCGACGGCAGGATTCCCGCGCGCCTGCTCGATCAGGTGTTGACGTCGGCAGCCGGGAGCGGTCAGCCGGCGCTGCGGCCCATGCTCGACTACCTGCCGGTCGCCGGTGCCACCGGAACGCTGTCCGATCGGTACGCCTCGGGTGATCGTACCGGTGCCGGCTGGGTTCGTGCGAAGACCGGAACTCTCTCCGCTGCAAGCGCTTTGGCGGGATACGTCGTCGACGTCGACGGCCGGATCCTGACGTTCGCCCTGATGTCCAACGACCGGCCACCCGATGTCAGTCGACCCGCCCTCGATGCCGTCGCATCGACCCTGAGAATGTGTGGTTGCCGATGAGCACCGAAACAGCAACCGCCGACGACAACGACGCCACGTCCGGGTTCGCCGGCGCAGTCGACTGGGCGGTGGCCGCGAAGGCCGGAGCGAGATTGGCCCGCCCGGGACCGGCCACCTCGCGATACACCGCCGACGCGGCCGTGGAAGAGCTTGCCGCAGCATCGATTCGGGCCGAGGGTCCGGTGCGGGAGACGACAGGCCTGGCCGATGGCCTGCCGGTGCCCGACGCCCAGGTGGTCGATCGAGCAGGATGGATCGCAGCGGCGGCCGCGTCGATGAAGCACCTCACCGGGGACGAGAACGAGGCACCCCCGACCGGTCTGCTCGGTGGCAAGCCCGCCGGGTTGCAGGCCGGTGCCATGCTCGCGTTCCTGTCCAGTGCCATTCTGGGACAGTACGATCCGTTCACCGGTGAGAGCGGCACCCTGCTGCTGGTCGCACCCAACGTGATCGCCGTCGAACGTGCACTTCGCGTCTCACCCAGTGATTTTCGGCTCTGGGTATGCCTGCACGAGGTGACCCACCGAGTGCAGTTCTCCTCCGCGCCGTGGCTCGGGCAGTACATGCGGGACAACGTCGGATTGCTCTCCGACGGCACCGACGAGCCGATGTCCGATGTCCTCACTCGGTTGAGCGGCGCTCTGAAGGCCAGGAAGAACCCCGGCGGATCCGCCGAGGACGCCGGCATCATCGGTCTGCTCCGCGCGACCCAGCCCGAGCCGCAGCGGCAGGCGATCGACCGGCTTCTCGTTCTCGGAACACTGCTCGAAGGTCACGCCGACCACGTCATGGACGCCGTCGGACCGGCCGTCGTGCCGTCGGTGGTGCAGATCCGCCGCGCATTCGATCGGCGACGCCAACGCAAGGTCAACCCCGTGCAACGCGTCGTGCGCACACTGCTCGGGATGGACGCGAAGATGGCGCAATACGTACGCGGCAAGGCATTCGTCGATCACGTCGTCGGCTCGGTGGGAATGGAACGCTTCAACACGGTGTGGACCGGGCCGGACACTCTGCCGTTGCTGTCGGAGATCGAGGACCCGGATGCGTGGGTCGCGCGAGTCCTTGGCTGAGCCTGCGGAACGACCCATGCTGCCCGAGTCTCCGGCGTTGCTGGAGGTTCGGCGTGCAGTGCGGGGTTGGTTGGCGGCGCATCCCGGCCCGGTAGCGGTGGCGCTGTCCGGTGGTGCGGATTCACTGGCGCTCACTGCGGCGACGGCAGCCGAGGCTCCGAACGTGACGGCGCTGATCGTCGATCATGGGCTTCAGGCGGGATCCGCGGAGGTGGCTGCCGTCGCCGCCGAGCGTGCCCGGTTGCTGGGCGTCGACGACGCCCGAGTGCTGACAGTGACCGTGGCCGGTTCGGGCGGGATGGAAGCCGCGGCTCGCCGAGCCCGATACGACGCATTGGACGGCGCGCGCGGCGAAGCCTCGGTACTGGTGGCGCACACTCTCGACGACCAGGCGGAGACGGTGCTGCTGGGCCTCGGTCGCGGCTCGGGGCCGCGGTCCATCGCCGGAATGGCAGCGTTCGACGACCCGTGGGGTCGCCCGCTCCTCGGGGTGCGCCGCGCCGTGACGCGAGCCGCGTGCGCGGAGCTGGGACTCGAACCGTTCGAAGATCCGCACAATTCCGATCCCGACTTCACCCGGGTGCGACTACGCCACGAGGTGTTGCCGTTGCTCGAGGACGTGCTCGGTGGGGGCGTCGCTCCGGCTCTGGCCCGCACGGCCGAGCAGCTGCAGGACGACGGCCGGGCGCTCGACGCCATCGCCGCGGCCGTCGTCGATACGAACACGCGCGAGTTGGACGTCTCGGCGATCGAATCGTCCGACCCTGCGATCCGCCGCCGAGTGGTGCGGCGGTGGCTTCTCGGCCGGGGTGTGACGTCGTTGTCGGACCGTCAGATCCGGGCTGTCGATGCGCTCGTCGTGCGCTGGACCGGGCAGGGCGGAGTTGCGCTGCCTGGGGGAACGCCGGAGGCGAGGTTGGTGTGCTCGCGTCGGCATGGCAGGCTGAGCGTCGGCCTGGAGAACGAATGAAGGGAAACCCCGTGTACGAGGGCGACATCGAATCGGTTCTCATTTCCGAGGAACAGATCAAAACACGGACCGCGGAACTCGCAGAGGAAATTGCCAAGCGGTATCCCGAGGGTGCTCCCGAAGGCGACTTGCTGCTGGTCGGCGTTCTCAAGGGCGCGATCATGTTCATGACCGACTTCGCGCGGGCCCTGCCCATCCCGGCGCAGCTCGAGTTCATGGCGGTGAGCTCCTACGGCTCGTCGACGTCGTCCTCCGGCGTCGTCCGGATTCTCAAGGACCTCGACCGCGACATCACCGGACGCCACGTGCTGATCGTCGAGGACATCATCGACTCCGGTCTGACGCTGAGCTGGCTCAAGCGCAACCTGGCGACCCGGTCGCCGGCCTCGCTGTCGGTGGTGACGTTGCTGCGTAAGCCCGACGCGATCAAGGTCGACGTCGAGGTCGCGAACGTGGGCTTCGACATCCCCAACGAGTTCGTCGTCGGCTACGGCCTCGATTACAACGAGCGATACCGCGATCTGCCGTACATCGGTCTGCTGGACCCGAAGGTGTACAGCTGATCCGAGTTCTTTCGGTTCCGCCCGTGTCGCTGCGCTGGACCGTCCGTCAATGGACCATTGCCGCGCCGAGACGTATGCAATGGTCCATCGATCCGGATAGTGTGCGGCGATACACGGGGAACTGCCGGGGGAGTGCAGTCGTTGGAGGGGAAGAAGCGTCGACGCCGACAGGCGCGTGGACGCAGAGCGCCAGGTAAGAGCGAGTCCGATGTCCGAGTCTCGCGGTAGCCTGGAGTATCCGGCGGGCAGGGAGCAGCCAGCGCGCGGGAGCGGACTGAAAGGACACGGCCGAGTCGGCTGAAGCTGTATGAATCGGAAGACAGTAATACGAAATCTCGCCATCGTTTTCGGCATTCTGTTGGTGATCTATGCCTTCAGCTACTTCGGTAACGACACGCGGAACTGGACGTCGGTCGACACCTCGGTGGCGATCGCCCAGCTCGACGACCGCAATGTCGAGTCCGCGCAGATCGACGACCGTGAGCAGCAGATTCGGCTGACCCTCAAAGAGGCCTCCGACGCCACGGACAACGAGAAGCAGATCATCGCGAAGTATCCGGACTCGGCGTCCGAGCAGATCTTCGACAAGGTCGACTCGCAGGGCTTGAACAGCTACAACACCACCGTCACCCAGGAGAGCTGGTTCAGCTCGTTCCTGCTGCTCATTCTCCCGATGGTGTTGATCCTCGGCGTGATCATCTTCGTGATGAGCCGTATGCAGGGCGGCGGCCGCGGCGGTGTCATGGGCTTCGGCAAATCCAAGGCCAAGCAGCTGACGAAAGATATGCCGAAGACCACGTTCGCGGATGTCGCGGGCGCGGACGAGGCTGTCGAAGAGCTCTACGAAATCAAGGACTTTCTGCAGAACCCGGCGCGCTACCAGGCCCTCGGTGCCAAGATTCCGCGCGGCGTCCTGCTGTACGGCCCTCCCGGAACCGGCAAGACGCTGCTGGCGCGCGCCGTCGCAGGCGAGGCGGGCGTCCCGTTCTTCACCATCTCCGGCTCGGACTTCGTCGAGATGTTCGTCGGCGTCGGTGCATCCCGCGTGCGCGATCTGTTCGAGCAGGCCAAGCAGAACAGCCCCTGCATCATCTTCGTCGACGAGATCGACGCCGTCGGCCGCCAGCGCGGCGCAGGCATGGGCGGCGGACACGACGAGCGCGAGCAGACGCTCAACCAGCTGCTCGTCGAAATGGACGGCTTCGGTGAGCGCACCGGCGTCATCCTCATCGCCGCCACCAACCGGCCCGACATCCTCGACCCGGCCCTGCTGCGTCCGGGCCGCTTCGACCGTCAGATCCCGGTCGGCGCCCCCGACCTGGCCGGCCGTCGAGCGATCCTGAAGGTGCACTCGGCCGGCAAGCCCGTCGCGCAGGATGCCGACCTCGAAGGTCTGGCTAAGCGAACCGTCGGAATGTCGGGTGCAGACCTGGCCAACGTCATCAACGAAGCGGCACTGCTCACCGCTCGTGAGAACGGCACCGTCATCACCGAGGCGTCGCTCGAAGAATCCGTCGACCGCGTCGTCGGTGGTCCGCGCCGCAAGAGCCGCATCATCAGCGAGCACGAGCGCAAGATCACCGCGTACCACGAGGGTGGCCACACTCTCGCGGCATGGGCGATGCCCGACATCGAGCCCGTGTACAAGGTGACCATCCTCGCGCGCGGTCGCACCGGCGGTCACGCGATGACGGTCCCGGAGGACGACAAGGGCCTGATGACGCGGTCGGAGATGATCGCGCGCCTGGTGATGGCCATGGGTGGACGCGCCGCGGAAGAGCTCGTGTTCCACGAGCCGACCACCGGAGCGTCCTCGGACATCGACCAGGCCACCAAGATCGCCCGCGCTATGGTCACCGAGTACGGCATGAGCAGCAAGCTCGGTGCCGTTCGCTACGGACAGGAACAGGGCGACCCGTTCCTCGGTCGTTCGATGGGACAGCAGTCCGACTTCTCGCACGAGGTCGCCCGCGAAATCGACGAGGAGGTGCGCAAGCTCATCGAAGCCGCGCACACCGAGGCGTGGGCCATCCTCAACGAGTACCGCGACCTGCTCGACACCCTTGCCTCCGAGCTGCTCGAACGTGAGACGCTGACCCGCAAGGACCTCGAGAAGATCTTCCACAGCGTCACCAAGCGCCCGCGCATCACGCTGTTCAACGACTTCGGTGACCGTAAGCCGTCGGACAAGCCGCCGGTCAAGACTCCTCGCGAGCTCGCAGCCGAGCGCGGCGAGCCGTGGCCTCCGGTACCACCGGCACCGAAACAGCTTCCACCGCAACAGTTTCCGCAGCCCAGCTACGCCGGGTCGCCGCAGCTGACCAAGGGTGGGCAGCAGAACGGCAGCAACGGTTACAACGGCGCACCCAGCAACGGCGCCCCCGGCACCGGCGAGCTCGGACCGAACACGGGTGCCGGTCGACGTAGCGCGCCTGCCCCCGGCGACTACAACGGGGCTACCAACGGTGGCGGCTACAACGGCGCTACCAACGGCGGTCCTGCCAACGGAAGCTACGGCGGGCCGACCACAGGCGGCGGATACTCCGAGGGCTATCGCCGGCCCGAGCCCCGATCGGGTCCCAATGGTTCGGGCCCCGATTACGGCGCTCCCGCCGGCTGGTCGGCACCCGGCTGGCCGCCGCGCGATCAGCCACAGGTGCCGCGCTACCAAGGCCCGTCCACGCCGCCGGCTCAGTACCAGCCTCCGCGTGAGCAGGACTCGGATCAGGGCTACCGTCAGCATCCGACGTATCAGCAGCCGCAGTCCTACCAGCCGCCCCAGCCGCAGCAGTCGTACGACCCGCAGCAACCGCAGCAGTCGTATCAGCCGCCGCAGTACCAGCCGGATCCGTTCCGGCCGGACGCCGGGGAGCACGGTCGCACGTCCCGGCACGAGCCTCCCTACGGCGAGAATTCCGAGGGCGCGCCGGAGTCGACTCCCACATGGGAGGTTCCGGAAAGCTCGCACAACTACCCGCTGCCCGGAGACGATCGACCCGCTCATGGTTCGTCGGAGGAGTCGCAACAGGGTGAGCACGGCGACCGTCACGGAAACGACGACGGCGACGCCGGCCCACGCACCCAACGGTGGGAAGGACCGGGCGGCTCACACCGCTAGTCCGATCATTAGGCTGACTGGGTCGACCGTCACGGTCGACCCAGTGCGTCGTTTCGAACCCGTGCTGTTGTCCGTCGGCGAGCCGTTCACACCGAGCAGCACGCCCGCCCAGCTGCCACATTCGCGGAGCCCAACCGGAGGTACGTTCTCGTGTCAGTCAACAGGACCGACGAGTCGACAGGCGACTCGGCAGAAGTCCCAGCCGCCGTGCAATCCGCCGCCCCGCAGCAGGGAATCGCGGAGACGGTGGCCTATGCCACGGGCGCGGTGTTCGACCAGCCCCGCGCGGAGGCCGCGGTACGCGAGTTGCTCATCGCCGTCGGTGAGGATCCCGACCGCCCGGGCCTGCTCGATACCCCGGCTCGTGTCGCCCGGTCCTACCGAGAGATCTTCGCCGGCCTCTACACCGATCCGGACACCGCGCTGAACACGACCTTCGACGAAGGCCATCAAGAACTGGTTCTGGTTCGCGACATCCCCATGTACTCCACGTGCGAGCACCACCTGGTCTCGTTCCACGGCGTCGCCCACGTGGGATACATCCCCGGCAAGAGCGGCAAGGTGACCGGTCTGTCGAAGCTGGCCCGCGTGGTGGACATGTACGCCAAGCGTCCCCAGGTGCAGGAGCGGTTGACCAGCCAAATCGCCGACGCGTTGATGCGCAAGCTCGACCCACGCGGCGCAATCGTCGTGATCGAGGCCGAGCACCTGTGCATGGCGATGCGCGGTATCCGCAAGCCCGGTGCCAGCACCACCACCTCGGCGGTCCGGGGTCTGCTGCAGTCCAGCGCGGCATCGCGTTCGGAAGCCTTGGACCTGATCCTCCGGAAATGACGGTTCCGGTCCGATCACGATGATTCTCGCGCGCTCCGTTCCCGCTGCGCCCATCGTCATGGGCGTTCTCAACGTGACGGCCGATTCGTTCTCCGACGGCGGTCGCTACCTCGACGTCGACGCGGCTGTCGAACACGGCCTGGCGATGCATCGGCTGGGAGTCGACATCGTCGACGTCGGCGGGGAGTCCACGCGCCCCGGGGCGGACCGCGTCGACCCGTCGGTCGAGGCACAGCGCGTCGTACCGGTCATCTCGGCGTTGGCCGCCGAAGGCGTGAGCGCCAGCGTCGACACGATGCGCGCACACGTCGCCGCTGCGGCGATCGAGGCCGGGGTGTCGATCGTCAACGACGTCTCGGGCGGTCGAGCCGACCCCGCAATGGCCGGCGTGGTCGCGCAAGGCGGGCTGCCGTGGATCCTGATGCACTGGCGGGCCGCCGACTCGACGTTCCGGCACACCGGCCCGGCCGATCACTACGACGACGTGGTCGCCGACGTCCGCCGCGAACTGCTCGAGCAGGTCGACCACGCAGTGAGCGCCGGGGTCGACGCGTCGCGGATCGTGCTGGACCCGGGCCTCGGATTCGCCAAGAACGCAGAGCACAACTGGCAGCTGCTGCGCGGACTGCCCACCCTGGTGGAATCCGGTTTCCCAGTTCTGGTGGGTGCGTCCCGCAAACGTTTTCTGGGCTCGCTCCTCGCCGAACCCGACGGTTCACCGCGTCCACCGGACGGCCGGGAGATCGCGACGGCCGTCGTCTCGGCCCTCGCCGTCGCCGGCGGCGCGTGGGGAGTGCGGGTGCACGACGTCCGGTCGTCACTCGACGCGGTCGCCGTCGTGCGGGCATGGCAGGGTGGTCGCGCATGAGCGAGATCAACAGTGCCGCTGCAGGGACTCGTCGCGGTGACCGCATCGAATTGCGCGGGCTGACCGTCCGCGGCAATCACGGGGTCTTCGACTTCGAGAAGCGAGACGGCCAGGACTTCGTCGTCGACATCACCGTCTGGATGGATCTCTCGCCCGCGGCCGAGACCGACGATCTGACTCGCACGCTGCATTACGGCGAACTGGCCGAACATGCCGCGGCGGTCGTAGCGGGCCCGTCCCGGGACCTGATCGAGACGGTCTCCGCCGAGATCGCCGAGGTGGTGCTCGGTTACGACTCCCGAGTCGACGCAGTGGAGGTGGTGCTGCACAAGCCGTCGGCTCCCATTCCCCTGACGTTCGGCGACGTTGCCGTGGTGGCCTATCGGGAGCGAAAGTGAGCCGTGCAGTGCTGTCGATCGGCAGCAACATCGGCGACTCGATGAGCCACTTGCGTTCTGTCACAACGGAATTGGGTTCGCGCGTGGTGGCGTGCTCGGCCGTGCATCGATCTGCTCCGTGGGGTGGCGTCGAGCAACAGGACTTCCTCAACGCGATCGTGGTGGCCGAGGACGATGCCTACGGCCCGTGGGACTGGTTGCGTCTGGCGCAGCAACTCGAGGAGGCAGCGGACCGCGTTCGAGTGCAGCGTTGGGGACCCCGCAGCCTCGACGTCGACGTGATCGTGTGCGACGACGTCATCAGTGACGACCCGCGCCTGATTCTTCCCCATCCCCGTGCACACGAGCGCGCGTTCGTGCTGCTGCCGTGGCTGGACGTCGAGCCCGACGCCACGCTTCGGGTCGACGGGGCGGACGTGCCGATATCCGAGCTGCTCGAGCGTCTGAGTACGGACGAGCGAGCGGGAGTCGTCCGTCTCGACGGCGACGGTGATCGACTGTGGTGACCAATCCCACCAAGATCTGGGATGTCTTGGGTTTGTTTCTGATCGCCGCAGTGGGCACGTGGCTGCTGGTGCGGGTTTTCTACGGTTCGTTTCCGCCGATCCCGGTGTACGCCGGAGCGTCGCTGTATCTGGTCGCGGTGGTGGAAGTGGTGACCGCGGTGATCGTCCGCAATCGCATCGCCGAGCATCGAGTGGGTACCGGTCTGCACGACCTGCATCCGTTGACGGTCTTCCGGGCGCTGGTGTTGGCGAAGGCGTCGCTGCTGGTGGGAACCGCTCTGGTGGGGGTGTGCGTCGGCTTCCTGGTGTACGTATTGCCACGAGCGGCAACGGTGCGAGCGGCGTCGGCGGACCGAGCCGGAGCGATCGTGGCCCTCGTCGCGGGCCTGGCCGTCGTCGCCGCCGCGGTGTGGCTCGAGCAGTGCTGCCGCACCCCGGAAGATCGGGACGACGAGCGCTCCCGATAACGTATCCGTCCCTCGATCGTTACCTTCGTTGTGTACGTGATCGGTCGGGGATGACCAGATGCGACCGACAGGCCGGTTACCCTTGAGAACATGACAGATCAGACTCGCGCCAAGAAGGGACGCCGAAAGCGGCGTAGTGCGAGCCAGCTGTTCCTCGCGGCGCTCGTCGTGTTCGGCATCGTCGCCAGTGTGCTGTTGTTGTTCAGCGAAAGCGTTCAGTGGATGCGCGTCGGGGTGCTCTCGGCGCTGTGGGCCGCGGTGATCGGTGCGTTCGCGATGACAAAGTACCGAAGGGAAGCGGCCGCGGATCAGACCAAGGCCAAGGACTTACAGACCGTCTACGAACTGCAGCTCGCCCGCGAGATCTCGGCCCGACGCGAGTACGAGATGAGCGTCGAAGCCCGAGTGCGCAACGAGACTCGGTTGGAATCGGACGAGGTCGCTGCGCTGCGTAACGAACTGGCCGCGCTGCGCCAGAACCTGCAGGTGCTGTTCGAGGGCAATCTGCCGACCGAACGGGTCGCACTGCGCGCCGAGGCGATGCGGATGCAGGAACTCGGTGGCCGTGGCTACGACAGCTATCAGCCCGCCCCGTCCGGGTTGTACGTACGGGGTGGCGGCAACGGCAACGGACCTGCAGGCCCCGGCTTCAACGGCGTAGGTACGCCCTACGACGAGCCGGTCACCGCCGAGACGTCGGTGGTCTACCCCGAGGATCCCGACGAAATGCCCCGCGCGACCGCGGCACCTGAAGCCGATTCCCGGTACGCACAGGACGCGTCTGCCGAGCAGGGTTCTGCACCGGAGGGTTCCGACGACGTCACCGACGCCGGGCAGAACGACCGCACCGAGCCGCCGGCCGCGCAGTCCCGCCCCTACGGGGCACCGAGGCCGGCCGGGCGGGTGAGCCCGCCCACCTCGCCGTTCACCGCATACAACTTCGAGCAGACGCGTCGACCCGCGGCCGAATCCGAACCGGCCGAATCAGCAGCGGTCGAGGACGCCGAACCTGTCGAGGAGGCCCAGGCTCAACAGGCCCCCGAGTCCGAATCGGCCGAAGAAGCGGCCACGTACCCGGAGTCGCGCCGATCGCTGCGCGATTCGGCCGATGCGTTCTTCGCAGCCGACCGCGTCGACGACACGCCTGCCGAGGAGACGGCGGATGCACCGCGACGCGGACGCAGGCGCGCCGAATCCCCCGAGGAGGCGTCCGGCGCGCACTCCAACGGCCGTTCCGTCGCCGAGATCATGGCCGGGCTGGCAGGCGGCGATTCGGCCGACACGACGACCACCGACGCCGGCACGCGTCGCCGTCGCCGTCGCGCAGACTGAGAACCAGATCACACCGGTTTCCCATGGCACGTTCGGTGCCGCTGTCGCTATTGTTCCCTGCAGGACGTCTGGTACCCGCCGAGCGGGACTGGAACGAACGAGAGGAAAATTTCGGTGACCTCATCAGGGTTCACTGGTGGTCTGTCTCCGGCTCGCTTGACCGTGGGTGTCGTCTCCGCCGGTCGGGTCGGTACGGCATTCGGTGAGGCGCTCGAACGCGTCGGACACGTTGTTGTCGGTGCCGCCGCGGTATCGGACGCATCCATCGCGCGAGTACGTGATCGATTGCCCGAGTCGCAGATTCTGCCTGTCGACGAGGTTGCCCGTCGCGCCGAACTGCTGATTCTGGCGGTACCGGATTACGAACTGGCCTCGATCGTCGCCGGTCTCGCCGCGACCGGGGCGGTCGCGCCGGGCAAGTTGGTGGCGCACACCTCCGGCGCGAACGGCGTCGCAGTACTGGAGCCGTTGGCTGCCCTGGGCGCGGTTCCGTTGGCGATACATCCGGCGATGACATTCAGCGGCGGACCCGAGGACACCGACCGGATGACGGCCGCGTGCTTCGGCATCACCGCAGGCGACGAGATCGGTTACGCGGTAGCCCAAGCCCTCGTCCTCGAGATCGGCGGCGAGCCGGTGCACGTGCCCGAGAACAACCGGGCGCTCTACCACGCGGCGCTCGCTCACGGCAGCAATCACCTCGTGACGTTGGTGGTCGACGCGGTCGAGGCACTGCGAGTTGCGTTGGTCGGTCCGGGTTTTCCTGGATCCGACGCCGAACGGGGTGTGCCCGAGCGCGTTCTGGCTCCGCTGCTCGAAGCTGCACTGGACAATGCGCTGCGCAACGGACAATCCGCACTGACCGGCCCGGTGGCCCGAGGCGATACCGCGGCTGTGGGCAAACACCTCGAAGTGCTCGAGGCCGTCGATCCACGGATCGCCGCCGGGTACCGTGCGCTGTCGCTGCGGTCCGCCCAACGTATCGGTGCCGCAGCCGATCTGATCGAGATTCTGGAAGGGAAGCGATGACCCTCGCGGGCAGCTACACGAAGGGGCAGTTGACGGTTCACCACGATCCCGCGGTGATCACGTCGGTGTCCAAGGCCCTACGTGGCGTCGGCAAGCAGGTCGCTCTGGTGCCGACCATGGGCGCATTGCATGCCGGCCACCTGCAGTTGGTGCGCCAGGCGAAGCTCACCGGCGCGGTCGTGATCGTGTCGATCTTCGTCAATCCGCTGCAGTTCGGCGTGGGGGAGGACCTCGACGCCTATCCGCGGACCCTCGACGCCGATGTCGAACTGCTCCGCGGCGAGGGCGTGGAATTGGTATTCGCGCCGTCCGCGTCGGACATGTACCCGTCCGGGCCGCGCACCACGGTCCATCCCGGTCCGCTCGGTAGTGAACTCGAAGGTGCCAGCAGGCCAACGCATTTCGCGGGAATGCTCACCGTCGTGGCCAAGCTGCTGCAGATAGCCGCTCCGCATCGGGCGTACTTCGGGGAGAAGGACTACCAGCAGCTGACGCTGATCCGGCAGATGGTGCGAGACCTGAACTTCGACGTCGCGGTCATCGGAGTCCCGACGGTTCGCGAGCAGGACGGTCTGGCGCTGTCCTCGCGCAACAGGTATCTCGATGCCGAACAGCGTGACGCTGCAATGGCGTTGTCCGCTGCACTCGTGGCCGGGGCGCACGCCGCTGCCGGTGGTCCGGAGGCGATCATCGCCACCGCGCGTGCCGTACTCGACCAGGTGCCGTTGGTCCAGGTCGACTACCTCGAAGTGCGCGACCCGCATCTCGGCCCGGCTCCCGAACGCGGGGACGGAAGACTGCTCGTGGCCGCCAAGGTCGGCACCACGAGATTGATCGACAACGTCGGTGTCGCAGTCGGCACGGGCTTTCTCGAATACCCCGACGATCCCAAAAGTGGAGAGTGACACGATGTTTCGTACCATGATGAAGTCCAAGATCCATCGCGCCACCGTCACGCATGCCGATCTGCACTACGTGGGCTCGGTGACCGTCGATCAGGAGCTGATGGAAGCAGCCGATCTGCTCGAAGGCGAGCAGGTCACCATTGTCGACATCGACAACGGTGCGCGGCTGGAGACCTACGTGATCACCGGCGAGCGGGGCAGTGGCGTCATCGGAATCAATGGGGCCGCAGCGCATTTGGTGAATCCGGGTGATCTGGTCATCCTGATCGCCTACGGGGTCATGAACGAGCAGGAGGTTGCCGACTACTCACCACGGGTGGTGTTCGTCGACGACAAGAACCGGCCGGTCGAGCTCGGCAGCGACCCGGCTCATGCGCCCGCCGGTTCGGGTCTGATCACGCCGCGCGATCTGCGGGCCGACTCCGTGCTGGTCTGACTCGATGCTTCTCGCAATCGATGTACGCAACACCAGCACGGTGGTCGGGCTCTTCACCGGCACCGGGGATCACTCGAAACTGCTGCGCGATTGGCGTATTCGCACCGATCCCCATGTGACGGCCGACGAGCTGGCGTTCATGTTGCGGGGGTTGTTGGGCGAACAGGCCGAGCAGATCACCGGGGTGACGGCTCTGTCCACGGTGCCGTCCGTGCTGCGCGAGATGCGGACGATGCTCGTACGCTACTGGGATCACGTGGTGCACGTTGTGGTCGAACCCGGTGTGCGGACCGGGGTTCCGCTGCTGGTCGACAATCCCAAAGAGGTTGGTGCCGACCGCATCGTCAATACCCTTGCTGCGCATGATCTGTACGACTCGGCGTGCATCGTGGTGGATTTCGGCACCACCACGTGTGTCGACGTCGTCTCGGCCAAGGGCGAGTTCCTTGGCGGAGCGATCGCGCCCGGTCTCGAAATTTCGGCGTCGGCCATGTCGACTCGCACCGCGACGCTGCGTGAGGTCGAGATGGTGCGGCCGCGATCGGTGCTGGGCAAGAACACCGTCGAGTGCATCCAAGCGGGCACCATCTTCGGTTTCGCCGGCCTGGTGGACGGGCTCGTCGGACGCATCAGACGTGAGGTGCCGGAGGTCAAAGGCGCCGACGTCGCGGTCATCGGTACCGGAGACATCGCCGCGCTGATCCTGCCCGAGTCGACGACCATCGAGCATCACGAACCCGACCTGACGCTCGAAGGACTTCGACTGGTCTACGAACGCAACATGGCAAAGCGGCGGCCACGCTGAGTGTTTCGGTGAAGCGGGGTAGCGCGTCGGGCGTTCGTGTGTCAGAATCGTCCGCGTGATGACGTGCATGGCCACCCAGGAGTGTTGTCGAGGCTGACCGCTGCCTCGTTCGTTACACACCCCTGGAGTAGAGCTTCATGCTTTCCACACCTGTATTTTCTGCACCCTCCCGACCCCGATCGTCCTCACGGTCGGTCTCGACGTTGCCGACGCGGCTACGTCCACCCGACCTGCTGCGCATCACCGATCAGGGCGCATCGGACGTCCTCGAGGGGCGGTTCGACCACCTGCTTCCCGGCGGTGGACGGTGGCCGACGGACGAGCGTTGGGCCACTCGCCTGCACTCCGACGACGATCTCGACGTCTGGTTGATCAGCTGGGTTCCCGAGCGATCCACCGAACTGCACGATCACGCCGGATCGCTCGGTGCATTGACCGTCCTGAGTGGTTCTTTGCTCGAATACCGTTGGGCGGGAACTGAACTGAAGGAACGTCATCTCGACGCGGGAGATCAGGCAGCCTTTCCGCTGGGATGGGTGCACGACGTGATGCACGATCCGGCGTCGAACACGACCGGGCCCACCCTCAGCGTGCACGCCTACTCACCGCCGCTGACGGCGATGTCGTACTACGAAGTGACCGAGCGCGCCACGCTGCGCCGGACCCGCAGCGAGCTCACCGCCGAACCCGAGAAGGCCACGAGATGACCATCGTCGAAATGCTCGAATCCGCTCGCGAGACCATCGATCGCATGACCGTCTTCGAACTCCGTGACGCTGTCGACCGCGGCGCGGTCGTCGTCGACATTCGCCCGCAGGCGCAGCGCGCAGTCGAGGGCACCCTGCCCGGTGCGTTGGCCATCGAACGCAACGTTCTCGAATGGCGTCTCGATCCCACCAGTGACGCGCGGCTGGCGATCGCCACCGACCACGACGTCGAGTGGATCGTCATCTGCTCCGAGGGCTACACCTCCTCGCTCGCGGCCGCGTCGCTCAAGCTGCTGGGTCTGCACAAGGCCACCGATCTGGTCGGCGGCTATCAGGCACTGAAGTCGGCCGGGCTGCTCGGGTGTTGACGCAGGCCAAGCACTGCGTTCGCGAGGCTGAGGCCGTCGCAGCGCACTGATCGTCCTGACAGTCCTGGACTGTAAAGTGTGTGCGCGTGAGTGATACAGCTTCTACCCAGCCGGCCGACGACACCCCGGAGCAGCTACGGATTCGTCGCGCCAAGCGCGCTGCGTTGCTCGAGCGCGGGGTCGAGGCGTATCCGGTGTCGGTTCCGCGGACCCATTCGCTGCTCGAGATCCGCACCCAGTTTCCCGAGCTCGACGCCGACACGACGACCGGCCTGATCGTCGGCGTCGTCGGCCGCGTGATCTTCGTCCGTAACACCGGCAAGCTGTGCTTCGCCACCCTGCAGGAGGGCGACGGCACCCAGCTCCAAGCCATGATCAGCCTGGCAGGTGTCGGCGAGGACGCCCTCGCAGCGTGGAAGGCCGACGTCGACCTGGGCGACTTCGTGTTCGTACACGGCGAGGTCATCAGCTCCCGTCGAGGTGAGCTCTCGGTGATGGCCGACGCCTGGCAGATCGCGTCGAAGTCGTTGCGGCCCTTGCCCGTCGCGCACAAGGAACTCAGCGAAGAGACGCGTATTCGGCAGCGCTACCTGGATCTGATCACGCGTCCGGAGGCCCGAGAGACCGCCCGCAAGCGCATCGCCGTCGTCAGAGAACTACGCAATGCACTCGAGCGTCGCGGGTTCCTCGAAGTCGAGACCCCGATGCTGCAGACGCTGCACGGCGGCGCGGCAGCCCGGCCGTTCGTCACGCACTCCAATGCCATGGACACCGACTTGTTCCTGCGGATCGCGCCGGAGCTGTTCCTCAAGCGCTGCGTCGTCGGCGGTATCGAGAAGGTGTTCGAGATCAACCGCAACTTCCGCAACGAGGGTGCCGACTCCTCGCACTCGCCGGAGTTCGCGATGCTCGAGACGTACGAGGCCTACGGCACGTACGACGATTCGGCGAAGATGACGCGGGAGCTGGTCCAGGAAGTGGCCATAGCAGCCCTCGGATCCACGGTCGTCACACTGCCCGACGGCACGACCTACGATCTCGGTGGCGAGTGGACGACGCTCGAGATGTACCCGTCGCTGTCGGAGTCGCTCGGATTCGACGTCACCCCCGACACCACCGTCGACGAGTTGCTCGCCATCGCCGACAAGGTGGGCGTCGAGGTGCCACGCAAGGACGGCGTCCCGATCTACGGCCACGGCAAGCTCGTCGAGGAGCTGTGGGAACACCAGGTGGGCGACGCGTTGACCGAACCGACGTTCGTCCGCGACTTCCCGGTCGAGACGTCCCCGCTGACGCGTCAGCACCGCAGCAAGCCAGGCGTCACCGAGAAGTGGGACCTGTACGTCCGTGGGTTCGAGCTGGCCACCGGCTACTCCGAGTTGGTCGATCCGATCATCCAGCGTGAGCGCTTCGAGGACCAGGCGCGTCAGGCTGCCGCAGGCGACGACGAGGCGATGGTGCTCGACGAGGACTTCCTCGCGGCCATGGAACAGGGAATGCCGCCGACCACCGGAACCGGTATGGGAATCGACCGTCTGCTGATGGCGTTGACCGGGCTGGGTATCCGAGAAACGATCCTGTTTCCGATCGTCAAGCCGTCGCAGGCCTGATCGGAGGCCAGAAAGCTGTTCGCCAGCAGCGGACAGCGATCGGGAAACGTTTTGCAAAGTGCCTGCGTTATGAACAGTAAGCACACGAGGCGGTCCGTCTCGTTGCCGGATACGCAGTATTTCAGGGGTGGAGGGTCGGCGTTCGTCACGTCGGCCAACTACAGTGAGACACAGTCTTACCTTCGAATGCACAAGCGACCGAGTGTTCAGGACACTGCGGCGCTGGAAGAACTGGTGGGCGAGCTACCACCCACCGAGAAGTGAGGGAGAGCGATGTTCGAGAGGTTCACCGATCGCGCGCGGCGTGTTGTCGTCCTGGCTCAAGAAGAAGCCCGGATGCTCAACCACAACTACATCGGCACGGAGCACATTCTGCTGGGCCTCATCCACGAGGGTGAAGGTGTTGCAGCAAAGTCTCTCGAGTCGCTGGGCATCTCCCTCGAAGGAGTTCGCAGCCAGGTAGAGGAAATCATCGGCCAGGGCCAGCAGGCTCCGTCCGGTCACATTCCGTTCACTCCGCGCGCCAAGAAAGTACTCGAGCTCAGCCTGCGTGAAGCACTGCAGCTCGGCCACAACTACATCGGCACCGAGCACATCCTGCTCGGCCTGATCCGCGAAGGCGAAGGCGTCGCAGCTCAGGTTCTGGTCAAGCTCGGAGCCGACCTCAACCGCGTGCGCCAGCAGGTCATCCAGCTGCTGTCGGGCTACCAGGGCAAAGAGCCGTCCGAGAGCGGCAGCGGCCGCGGCGAGGCGGGCACCCCGTCGACGTCTCTGGTTCTCGACCAGTTCGGACGCAACCTCACCCAGGCCGCGCTCGAAGGCAAGCTCGACCCGGTCATCGGTCGCGCGAAGGAAATCGAGCGCGTCATGCAGGTGCTGTCGCGTCGTACCAAGAACAACCCTGTTCTGATCGGCGAGCCCGGTGTCGGTAAGACCGCAGTCGTCGAAGGCCTGGCTCAGGCCATCGTCAACGGTGAGGTTCCCGAGACGCTCAAGGACAAGCAGCTCTACACCCTCGACCTCGGCTCGCTCGTGGCCGGCAGCCGTTACCGCGGTGACTTCGAGGAGCGCCTGAAGAAGGTGCTCAAGGAGATCAACACCCGCGGCGACATCATCCTGTTCATCGACGAGCTGCACACGCTCGTCGGCGCAGGTGCCGCCGAAGGTGCCATCGACGCAGCGTCGATCCTCAAGCCGAAGCTGGCTCGTGGCGAACTGCAGACCATCGGTGCCACCACGCTCGACGAGTACCGCAAGTACATCGAGAAGGACGCCGCTCTCGAGCGTCGTTTCCAGCCCGTCCAGGTCGGCGAGCCGACCGTCGAGCACACCATCGAGATCCTCAAGGGTCTGCGCGATCGCTACGAGGCACACCACCGCGTCTCGATCACCGACGGTGCACTCGTCGCTGCCGCCACCCTGGCCGACCGGTACATCAACGATCGGTTCTTGCCCGACAAGGCAATCGACCTCATCGACGAGGCGGGCGCGCGGATGCGCATCCGCCGGATGACCGCGCCGCCAGACCTGCGTGAGTTCGACGACAAGATCGCCGACGCACGCCGGGAGAAGGAATCGGCCATCGACGCCCAGGACTTCGAGAAGGCTGCGAACCTGCGCGACAAGGAGAAGACCCTCGTCGGTCAGCGTGCCGAGCGGGAAAAGCAGTGGCGTTCCGGTGACCTCGACGTCATCGCCGAGGTCGACGACGAGCAGATCGCCGAGGTCCTCGGAAACTGGACCGGCATCCCCGTCTTCAAGCTCACCGAGGAAGAGACCACGCGTCTGCTCCGCATGGAAGACGAGCTGCACAAGCGGATCATCGGCCAGGTCGAGGCAGTCAAGGCCGTCTCCAAGGCGATCCGTCGTACCCGTGCAGGTCTGAAGGACCCGAAGCGCCCGTCGGGCTCGTTCATCTTCGCCGGCCCGTCCGGTGTCGGTAAGACCGAGCTGTCGAAGGCACTCGCGAACTTCCTCTTCGGTGAGGACGACGCGCTCATCCAGATCGACATGGGCGAGTTCCACGACCGCTTCACCGCCTCGCGTCTGTTCGGTGCTCCTCCCGGATACGTCGGCTACGAAGAGGGTGGCCAGCTCACCGAGAAGGTCCGCCGCAAGCCGTTCTCCGTCGTCCTGTTCGACGAGATCGAGAAGGCCCACTCGGAGATCTATAACACGCTGCTTCAGGTCCTGGAAGACGGTCGCCTGACCGACGGACAGGGACGCACGGTCGACTTCAAGAACACCGTGCTGATCTTCACCTCGAACCTCGGTACCGCAGACATCTCGAAGGCTGTCGGTCTCGGCTTCTCCTCGGGTGAAGGCACCGGCTCGAACTACGAGCGCATGAAGCTCAAGGTCAACGACGAGCTGAAGAAGCATTTCCGCCCCGAGTTCCTGAACCGTATCGACGACATCGTCGTGTTCCACCAGCTCACCCGAGACGAGATCATCCAGATGGTCGATCTCATGCTCAACCGAGTCGAAGGTGCGCTCAAGAACAAGGACATGGCGATCGAGGTCACCGAGAAGGCCAAGTCGTTGCTGGCCAAGCGTGGATTCGACCCCGTACTGGGTGCACGGCCATTGCGTCGCACCATCCAGCGCGAGATCGAGGACGCCCTGTCGGAGAAGATCCTCTTCGGCGAAATCGAAGCCGGCCAGATCATCCTGGTCGACGTCGAGAACTGGGACGGCGAAGGCGCAGGCGAGGACGCGAAATTCACGTTCCGCGGTGAGAAGAAAGCCATCATCGTCCCCGACGAGGTCCCGGTCGATCTGGCCAAGGCCGCCGGAGACAGCGACAGCGAGTAAGTTTCACCAGTTCCAACACAACGGGCGATCCTCTTCGGAGGGTCGCCCGTTGTCGTATGCCCACAAGCCAACCAACACCCTCCCCCCCTGCCG